>JBGVKN010000155.1:0-37099 GCA_045123795.1 Faecousia sp.
GGTCTGTGTCAACCACGGCCTAAAGGCCCTAATACCGGGCATTTGAGCCGAAATTTGCAGGGGACATTCGCAAAAAACACTGCCTAAGATAATACCAATTGATATGGGGTGGTTTTTAGAGGTCCCCAACAATTTATCTTAGCTACGCAGACAGAAAAACATCCGGAACAGCTTGCTGTTCCGGATGTTTTGGTATTTGATTAACCCTCGAAGTCGCTCTCAGTGGCGACGGGCTCTTCAGCGGCGGCTTCCTCGACAGCCTCCTCAGCGGGCTCTTCGACAGCTTCCTCAGCGGCGACATCGGCTTCCTCGAAGCAATCACAGTCGCAGCACTCGCACTCGCCATCGCAGGGAGCGCAGCCCAGCAGGTTCTTAGCCCAAGCAACGATCTTGTCACCATAGGTGGCAACGATGTAAACGATGCCGGCGGCGGCAGCCAGAGCGGCAACGATCTTAATGATCACACTTGCAATTTTCATAATGGATAACCTCCTTAAAATATTCCTACCTACATTATAACCAAATGGGCAGAAAAAAGCAACCGGAAATTTTGGCTTTTTTGCTGTTTTTCGGGAAATTAGGTGTAACCGTACAAGCCTCGGACACTGACTTCGCCGGAATTGACCGCTTCGGTATGTCCGTCTGCAAAGGCGACCACAAGAGCGCCGTCCTCGGTGATATCCAGTGCGGTGCCGTGGCGTTGGTCTTCGCTGCCGATGACGGCGACCTCTGCGCCGAGGGTGACGCAATCCTGTCGATACTGGGCCATGACAGCACTTTGGGCGGTGAATAGTTCACGGCTCATTTTCTCCAACGAAAGGATCAGGGCGGCAATAAGGCGGCTGCGGTCAACGGGCTTGCCGCAGACCATGGCGGCGGAGCAAGCGATCTCTTGAAGCTCCGGGGGAAAATCATCGGGAGATTGGTTGCAATTGATGCCGATGCCGATGACGGCGTAGTCTACCAGCATGGTTTTGGGGTCGATGGATAGCTCTGTTAGGATTCCTGCCAGTTTTTTGCCGCCATAGACCAGATCGTTGATCCATTTGACGCCGGGGCGGAAGTCAAGCGTTGTTTCCACAGCATCGCAGGCGGCGACGGCAGCGGCACATGTCAGGTGCATCAATTGGGCAGGGGGGCAGTGGGGGCGCAGGATGACGCTCATGTAGATTCCTGTTCCCTTGGGCGAAACAAAGGTTCTGCCTAAACGCCCTCGTCCGGCGGTTTGGCTGTCGGCGATCAGAACGGTGCCGTGGGGAGCGCCTGAGGTGGCTATGGTTTTAGCGTGGGTGTTGGTGGAAGGAATGGTATCGAACCAGTGTATGCTGTCCCGCCATGGATGGTCAGAGGGGAGGTGGGATAGAACTTGTTCGATCATTGGCAGATCCTCTTTCGGGTTTCGGCGATAAATTCCGGAGCGGTGCCGCAGCAGCCGCCGAGGAGGGTGGCACCCATTTTGGCGCAATCGGACAGAATAGCGGCAAATTCTGCGGGGGTCATGGGGTAGAGGGCGATCTTATCATCGCCGATGACCGGGATTCCTGCGTTGGGCTTGCAGACCAGCGGGCCTTTGACCTGACGACGGAGTTTACTGACAAGGTAGGGGGTCATCATATCGGCGGCAACACAGTTGAAGCCCACAGCGGCGGCTCCGGCATCCTCCAGCTCCCGCAGGACGGCACCCGCATCCCGGCCGGAGAACAGAGAGCCGTCAGGTTGCATGGTGAAGGTGTACAGCACTGCGCCTGCACCCTCTAACTCTGCGGCGGTGAGGATGGCTTCGGCTTCGAGGGGGTACATGAGGGTTTCGGCAGCCAGCAGGTCAGCACCGCCGTCCATTAAGCCGACGATCTGACGGCGGTAATTTTCCACCAGAAGATCAAAATTTTCTTCGTCATAGCTATCCATAAATGCGGCAAGGGTGGTCAGGTTTCCTGCCACAAGGCAGTTTTCGGATACGGAGCGGGTCAGCGCCACCAACTTTGCGTTGATGGCCTCGGTCTGATCCGCAAGCCCGACCTTTTCCAGCGGGATGGGCTGTGCCTGAAAGGTGGGGGCGTAGAGGATTTGAGAGCCGGCCTCCGCGTAGCGGCGCTGGAGTTCAATCAAAGCATCCGGGTGGGCGAGAATCCATTCTTCCGTGCAGCAGCCCCGGGGCATTCCGGCTTTTTGCAGATTGGAGCCGGTGGCACCGTCCAGAAAGCGAAGCCCGGCGTTGATTTGATCGTGGAACTGTTCTTTGGTGAGCATAGGTCATACCGCCTTTTGTAGACTAAATTATTGTTTACAAGGATTGCGGCGAAGCCGCCTTGCCTCCCTCTTTGAGGGAGGTGGCACGCCGAACGGCGTGACGGAGGGAGTGCCGTAACGGCTTTAGGACACTCCCCCAGTCACAAATCGGTTCCGAAGAGCCGATTTGTGACAGCCCCCTCAGAGAGGGGGCCGAGGATGCTGTGCGATCTCGTACTGCTGTAAACAATCATTTACCTTTATTATTTCAGATCATTATATCCTAAACAAGAAAACATTGCAACAATCATTGACGATTTGGGTAAAATCTGTTAGTATAGGGAAATAATGAAGAAAAGGAGCGTGTTTTTATGAAAAAAACCGTGTTAAGAGAATATGCCAAGCTGATCGTCCGCACC
Organism: Faecousia sp.; assembly: GCA_045123795.1. GTDB lineage: Bacteria > Bacillota > Clostridia > Oscillospirales > Oscillospiraceae > Faecousia. The sequence goes on from JBGVKN010000155.1 coordinate 2,649, forward strand.
GGTATCAATGTGCAGAAGGGGCAGGATGTGCTGGTGATGGCAGATCTGGATCAGCCCGAATTCGTCAAGCTGGTGGTGGAGGAGTGCTACAAGGCCAAGGCTCGTCAGGTGACTGTTCAGTGGAACTATCAGCCTCTGGAAAAGATCCATGTGCGCTATCAGTCCGTTAAAACGTTGGGCAATGTACCTGAGTGGCAGAAGGCTCGTCAGCAGCATTACTGCGATACGCTGCCTTGCCGACTGTATCTGATTTCTGAAGATCCCGATGGTCTGAAGGGCGTGAATACTGCCAAGATGGCAAAGGCTCGTCAGCTTTCTTATCCTATTCTGAAGCCCTATATCGATGACCGTGACGGCAAGCAGCAGTGGTGTATTGCCGCTGTTCCCGGTGCTGCTTGGGCGAAGAAGATGTTCCCTGAGCTGCCCAAGGGTAAGGCGGTGGAGAAGCTGTGGGAGGCCATTCTGTCCACCTCCCGTGTGTGCGAGGACTCCATCAAGGCATGGGAGGAGCACAACGCCAACCTGCGTGCTCGCTGTGAGTACCTGAATAACCTGGGTATCCGGGAGCTGCATTACACTGCCGACAACGGCACCGATCTGACTGTTGGCATGATCCCCGAGGCTGTGTTCTGCGGCGGTGCCGAAACCAGCCGTCAGGGTATCGTGTTTAATCCCAACATTCCCACTGAGGAATGCTTCATTTCCCCCATGAAGGGCAAGGCTGAGGGTATCGTCTACTCCACCAAGCCCCTGTGCTACGAGGGGCAGATCATCGATAACTTCTCCATGCGGTTTGAAAACGGCAAGGTGGTGGAGGCTCACGCCGAGAAGGGCGAGGAGTTGCTGAATACCATGCTGAGCATGGACGAGGGCGCTAGTTACCTTGGTGAGTGTGCGCTGGTGCCCCAGCGCAGCCCCATCTGCGAAAGTGGTCTGCTGTTCTACAGCACCTTGTTTGATGAGAATGCGGCTTGCCATCTGGCGGTGGGTGCCGGCTTCACGGATACCATCCGGGACTGCCACTCCAAGACCTTGGAGGAGTGCCGTGCGCTGGGCATCAACGAGTCCATGGTCCACGAGGATTTTATGATCGGCTGCGACACCATGAATATCGATGCCATCTGCGCCGATGGCAAGATCGTGCCGATTTTCCGTAACGGCAACTGGGCGTTTTGATTCGCTCAATTCCCTCCCGATATCGCAATGTCATTAAGTTTAAGCGAGATTTGAAAAATCCTTGTCTATAAGGTGGCATTGTTGCTGAACAAGCATTAAGTTAAGGGGCCCTAAAAGTGAAGACTCCCAAGCCGGTGATGGTTTGGGAGTCTTTTCTTTCTTAAATACTCTTTCTTTCGTATTTTAGGCACGGCTTGTAGGCAAGAGCACAAATGTGCCCTTGCCTCTTATGCTGCTACGCGATAAACAAAACCGGCAAATCCTTTCGGTCGCAATTTTCGTTTATCCTGCCGTCCCGGTCGTATTGGTTCTATATATCGACTGATTTCTTCTATCAATTCTTGACCACCGGACAGAATCTGCCTGTAAAATCTCTTGCAAAGATAAACTGCCATTTTGAAATTGACCTGATAGGCATAAACCGCCTGTTCTTTTTCCGGCACTTCAGCTGCACCTATGATGCGCGTGCAGTAGTTATACATAATCAGGGCGGCATAAATCTCCTGCATAACAAGATCTTCTTTCCTGCTATGTAGGTTAATCAGACCAATCGCATACTTGATATCACGAAAAGCGGTTTCGATTCCCCAGCGCATATGGTACAGATCCTTGATATCCTGGATTGAAAACACGAAACGGGGCAGAGTGGTAACGATGGTTTCATATTCACCGGAACTGAGCTGAAAGCGGACAACACGTAGTTTCATAGCATAAGGCGATTGAAAGTCCCAGGTTCTGATTTTAGTTTTTGGACTATTGACTTTACCTTTTTTACTGGCAGTCGGGATATACACCCGACATTTTTCTTTGTCCTCGTTCTTTTGGGTGGTCGTAATTTCGAATTCAACATCACGATCCAGTTCTTTCAAGGGAAGCTTTTGAATTTCACGCATACCGCCTTTCATATTTTTCACTCTACATATAAAATCGACATTATCTTTTTCGATAAGGTGTGCAAACAGATTGTATCCCTCGTATCCACGATCCATAAGAATGATGTTTTTGCCGCAGAATTCATTGCGTTTCAGCATTGCGATCATGGCGCCCTGCTCATCCATCTTTGGTCTGGGGCGAAGATCGACATCTAGTATGGTCTTATTGAGGACATCAATTAGCGCACTCATCTGGGTCTGATTCAATCCATATGGGTCATGGGTTGTGTTCATAAAGCTGTCCAGTTCAGGGTCACGGGGTTGATTGATTGCAGAGCTGTCGACCGCAAGGACGCGGTATCCCTTGTATCTATTCCTGACAATTTCGCTCTGGTTAAAAAAACGCATCAGGTCATAAAACGCCTCGCTTTTGATTTTGCTGCGTTGCTGCACAAAGCCAGAGGGAGTAATCTGAACATTACTTGTTGTAAAATGTTCGTAGAGCTCCTTCGCCAGAGAACCGCCATCCATAGACAGAATGAGGCCCATGGTATCCCTCATATTCAGCTTTCGCTCCCGGGTGAAGTCGGAAGCGGGATTATGGACATATTCAGTTCTATGCTCTGCAATGTAGGTGATTGCATCTTCCAAACATTTTTTTGCGTTATCCGCAGCAGACCGATTGCCCATGCCCTGGTTCCTCCTTTCCTTCGTGATTCGTTTCTCTGTGTTATAGGTTCAGCAGTTCTTCTAATTCCCGGACTCGGGAGCGCAGGCGTATGATCTCCCGTTGCAGCTCGCGTTTGGTCATGCCGGTCACACGGCAATCTTCGATTTTGTTTCGAAGCTCCGAGTGACTGTACAAAAATGGTCTGGACACACCTGCCGCGGCGGAAACGGTGTAGAAGTTTATCGGTTCATCGTTTTCAAGCATTTGCAGGATGGTCTGTATGGTATGTAGCACCTTTTCTGAGGACCTTTGCTTTGTTGCTCCAATTAAGTCATTCATGGATACCAACTCCTTTACTGTTTTCGGAAATACAGGTATTCCCAATAACAGTATTATACCGCATCCAACTCACAGAGTCATTTGTGTCAAAAAGTCCACATAACTTTAAAGGGTTCAGTCTACATTTATGTGGACTTGACAGAAAATCCGCAGAACCAAAACGGCCTGCGGTAGGTGATTGATATTTGGATGGTTATAGAAATTCCTATTCTCGCCGTTTTTCGAGGTATAAGTTTACCGACGGCTTGCAATCTGTGAACGAATTGTAAACTTTTGGGAACCCATCACTTTTTCTGTCACTTTTTTAATTTTTGATACTTTATAAGAGTATAGGGGGAAAGGGGGAACTATTGCCTAAAACATTCAAGCGCATCATTATGAGAAAAGAGAAATATACCCTAGTGCCGTTGAAGCGAATTCTTTTCAAAGATGGTACTTGCTTCTGCGTATTTACAGGAGCAAAACAGTCCTTGGAGAGGGACCTAAATCACTACTACTTAAACAAAAGAGGAGTTCTAGTTATGAAACCACGATGGTATCAACAATTGCTTTCTATCATACTTGTGCTAGCACTGTTGGTGCAGCTTTTGCCGCTGCAGGTGTTGGCCAAAGCAACCACATCACCCTCTGCATCACTGACGGATGAGACTGTTACCGAGCTGAAGCAGGCATTTTTGGAAAGCGAACAGCTTCCTGCTACAGTTTTGGGCGAGTTGGAGAGTCTTCGTACAGAAACAGAGAAACACTTCCGCATGAGCGACGGCAGCTACATGGCTGTTTCTTACGGTATCCCTGTCCACTACCAGGATGAGGATGGTAAGTGGAAGGACATTGACAATACCATGTCCTTGACTGGCAACAAGAAGGGTTATCGTCTGAACAATAAAAAGGTGGCCACAACCTTTGCAGCTGACCTAAACAGTGGCAATCTGCTAACCGCTTCTTATGACGGCACATCCGTTTCTTTTTCCCTGCTGGATACAACACAAGCGGACTCCATGATGGCGGCGAGCCAGACCATGGCTGCTAAAATTGGCTCCGAGCAAAAAGGCAGGCTGGAATATGATCGCCATGTCACCGCTGACATTGACGCGAAAACCAAATCTGTCCTGGATGTGAAGGTTTCGGGCAAGGGATGGACCGCAGATGATGTGACCCCCGAGAAATTCCAGTCTTCCGTATTGTATGAGGACGTATTTTCTGGCGTTGATTTGCTTTATACTGCCTACGGTTATAACATCAAAGAACAGATTATTGTCAATGCCCCTCAGTCTTCCTATCGGTACGATTACCTATTGGAACTGGACGGCGTGGAGGCTGTGCTGAATCAGGATGGCTCCGTCTCACTGGTGGACGACAGCAACGAGGAAGTCTACTATATCCCCGTTCCCTTCATGGCGGATAGCAAAGGCATTATCTCCTATGACGTAAGCTATTCTCTTTCTTACACGAAAAATGCTACCATCTTGACCGTTGAAGCAGATGCTGAGTGGATGAACGATGAGGCACGCGCCTATCCTGTTGCCATTGACCCCACTATCAATGTGCAAGCTGGCAGCGTTCAGGACGATATCTACACCAGCTATGTGGCCGAGGGCGCTCCTGACACGTCTTATGGCGCATACCAGAACTTCTATCTGGGCTATACCACATGGAACGATCTGCATGAATACCGTGGTTTTGCTCACTTCAATAAACTTCCGAACATTCCCTCCGGTGCTGTGGTGACCGAGGCAATGTTTGGTTTGTATATGCACGACTATAGCTATGTCAACCGCACAGAGATGGGCGTTGGCGTTTATGAGGTCACAGAGGACAAGCCGGATACCACCAGCAATTATCACAGTTGGATCTATAATCTGACATGGAATACTATGCCCGATTATGACACGACTAACATGATTGACTATACTGTGCTGTCCAAAGATGCTCAGGATACATATTATTATTGGGACATTTCGGAGTTAGTGAAGAAATGGTATTCCGAAGGCACAGAGAACCGGACCATTGCCATGGCTATGACGGCCGGCTCCTACAGCGCGACTAGCTATGCGCAGCCTGTATTCTACTCCTGGGCGAACAACAATCCTCCCGTGCTTTATGTTTCCTATAGGAATATTCTGGGTATTGAGGATTATTATTCTTATGCATCGTTGGGAGCAGGTGCTGCTGGTACCGCCTATATCTCCGATTATACCGGACAGTTGACGGTAGCTAAGGGCCTGGTCTCTTATGCTTCCAGCATTAATCCTTTTGCTGTCAGCCTTGTCTATAATTCCAACTACAACGCCAATAATGATTTGGTGAGCGATTTCCCCACCGAGGAGTTTATGCAGGCCCGTATCGGAGAAGGGTGGACACTGGATGTGCTCCAAATGGTAGAGTTGGATACCGTAGGGGGCAATACTTATCTGAAATATCGAGATGGAGATGGCTCACTCCATTACTTTAGCTATAACTCCGAGGACAGCACGTTCTACGATGAGGACGGTCTCGGATTAAGCGTAAAGCGCGGATCGAACACAAGCATATATATCATGACTGATTCTCAGGATAATACATATACTTTTGCGTATGGCGTGCTGAGGGAAATAAAAGATAGTAACGGCAATCAGTATAACATCAATTTTACTGATGGCAAACTTACCAGTATCACGCAAAAGAATAACGGCGCAACTCAAGCAACCACTGTTGCGACCTTTGCGTACACCGGCGATTATCTTACCTCCGTGACAGATGCGGCTGGCCTCGTATACACACTGAACTACACTTACGATTGGCTGACATCTATTTCTTTGGGCGATACAGTTGTTGCGGAATATGCATACTATAGTGGTAGCCAACTTGCCATGATGACTGATAGCGAAAGTGGCTACACAATTAGAATGGCATACAATCAGCAGGACAAAATCTGCGCATACGCAGAATCTGCCGGGAATGATAATGACAGCGAGTACGGCGCACAGGTGTGGATTGCTTACAATGAGGCAAGCAAAACCACATACACCGATTACGGCAATGACCGCAAAAAGAATACGAGTGACGATATTATTACCCACTATCTTTTTGACTACAGCGGTCGAACAGTAAATGCTTATACTACTGATGCTGACGGCAATGTTCTTGGTGCGGATACCGCGACCTACTTTGATGGTTCCGAAGTTGACAAGCGGAATAATCGAACCATCCGTACTGCCTCCATTGGAGCTGCCGCAGAACAGGAACTGCTGAACGGCGGATTTGAGGATACCAGCAACAATACATGGACAGGAACAGCTAGTACCACCAAGCCTCGCACCGGTACGTATTCGCTGGAATCAATTGCGGTATCCGGTAATGCCGTGTGTGCATCCAAGGCGTCTCGGACATTATACGCTGGCACTACCTATACTTTCTCTGGCTACGTGAACACAACCGAGATTACAACCATTTTCAGAGGCGGCATTTATCTGATGGTTGAGGATGCAAACGGAAATGTATGGCGAAGCCACTATCTTGATTATCAGACATCGGAAAGTGTGGATAATGGCTGGATCCGAATTGCCGTAACCTTTACCGCCAAAAATACAGGACCCCATACCGTATCCGTTGGTTGCGCTGGCGCAATAGGAACATTCTATGCCGATGATCTTCAGCTGGAAAGAGGAGCTGCACCTTCCAATGTAAATCTGTTGCAGAACGGCAACTTCCAAGAAGGTACTACTGGTTGGACACTGTGCGGAGGAAGCTCCCCAACGGTTTCTTGCGGTATGTACCGTGAAAACGAAACGACAAAGGCTATGTCAATCAGCAGCAGCCCTTCAAGCGGCAATGCTAAAATTTATCAGGAAGTGCCGCTCGGTTTGTCTGGTGAGGTTACATACGTCCTTTCCGGTTGGGCGATGGGCAATGCCGCACCCGATAATTTGGATACTACGGATGATTACACTCAGGACACAGTAAAAACTTTTGGATTTCGTGCAATCGTCAATTATAGTGACAATACCAAGGAATATTTCTATACGCCATTCAATCCTGAGGTATCCGACTGGCAGTTTACAAGCCTTGCTATTGTTCCGTCGGAAGCCACAAAAACAGTTGCAAGTATTACAGTTGAATGTGTCTATGAGAAAAACGCCAATGTGGTGAGTTTCGACAACATCTCTCTTGTGCGGGAAACTGTACAAACCATGAGTTATGATGACGATGGCAATTTGACTTCCGTCAGCACTACCGGTGTGACTTCTGATACAAATACTTATGAGGACGGAAATCTCATTGAGACTGTTACCGGCACGGGCAGCAACTACACCTATACCTACGATGAAACCTATGCGCATCGGCTGATTTCCTATACGGATGGCGCTACTACACAGACTATGGACTATGATAACTATGGCAATGTAATCCTGTCTGTATACTCATCCAATGGCGAGGGCGGGCTGAGCATGAAGTCCGATAGTACCTATGATGCAACGGGTAATCGGCTCACGAGCGAAAGCGATGTCAACAACATTCTAACCACTTATCAATACAGCACCGCACTGAGCCAAATGATGGGGGCTCCCACACTGGTTTTGGATGGGAATAATACGCCTACAGTTATTTCTTACGATGAATTTGGTCGGACAAGTCAAACAACAGTTGCCAATCTGACCAGTTTGAGTTACAATTACAGCAACGGAAATCTGAGTAGTGTTGTTCGTGAAGATAGTGATGGGAAAAAGCTGAACTATATCATGTATTACGATTCCTTCGGAAACATGAATAGCTTTACTGTTAATAACGGCGTCATTGTCGATTACAAATATGACCTTGGCAATGGACAACTGATCAAGCAAACCTATGACAATGGGGATACCATTTCCTACACCTACGATAATCTGGGACGTTTGGCGACTGCCACATATTCTGATGGTCGGGTCGTGACCTACACCTATGATGGCGATGGTCAACTGTATTCCATCAGAGAAGTTGGCGGCGATTCTCCTGCCACTTACCTGTATACCTATGACTCTACCGGCAATTTGATCATCAGTGAAAAGAAGGACGAAGCTGGAGATTCCCTGCTCCGTGTCTATCTGAGCTATGACAGCAGCGGGCAGTTGGTTGGGCAGTCCTGGTATATGGGTAACAGCAGTTATTCTGAGAGTTATACTTATAACACCACGGACGGCTCTTTGAATACCATGGTCACCGGCACGGGGGATACGATCCAGCTTGGTTATGACGAGTTGCAGCGTTTGACTTCTGCCAGTACAGAGCTGTATACCAAGAGCTACAGCTACCACAACCTGTCTGATACAAGAACGACCACTCAGGTGTCTCAAGTGCAGTATACTGGTTTGCCTACTGCGTCGACCTACGGATATACCTATGACGCTGACGGCAATATCGCCACTTATTCTGCCCCCGGTAAGAGTATGGTCACCTATACCTACGACGCTCTGGGTCAGCTGCTCAGTGCGGTCGGTGATGAGACCTATGCCTACACCTATGACAGTGCGGGTAACATTCTCACCGCCAACGGGCATACTTACACCTACGGTGCGGCAGGTTGGCCAGATCTGCTGACAGCATTTGACGGCGAAACAATCACCTACGATGGAATCGCCAATCCTCTCAGCTATTACAACGGTACTCGCTGGACCTTTACATGGGAAAATGGCAGAAGTCTGGCTACCGCTACCGATGGCACGACCAATATTTCCTATACCTACGATGCCAACGGTCTGCGCACCACCAAGACAGTGGGCAATTCCACCCATTACTATTATTACGCCAGCGGCCAGCTTTTGCGGGAATATGTAATTGTTGATGATGTAACAGTGGCCAGCTATGCACTGGATTTCTTCTATGATGCCAACGGCTATCCCTATGCTCTGAAATATAACAACTCCATTTACTACTACATCACCAATCTCCAAGGCGATGTAATGTATCTGGTAGATGCTCAGGGTAATACCGTTGCCAGCTATGAGTATGATCCCTACGGCAACATCATTTCCGCCAGCGGATCAATGGCAAATGTCAATCCCCTGCGGTATCGCGGATACTACTACGATGCAGAGCTGGAGATGTACTATCTGCAATCCCGGTACTACGATCCTCAAATCGGTAGGTTCATCAATGCGGATGTGTATGCTTCTACGGGGCAGAGTATGATTGGTCACAATATGTTTGCGTATTGCTACAACGACCCAGTTGATAACTGCGATACGGAAGGTATGTTGCCTAGCGTTGTAATTGATGGAATGGTACATGATCAGGTTTTGGACAATATTTGTTCATGGAATTCAAGTTTGACCCGACGCAACACCTATATTTATTATAACGGAAAAAACATATGGGGTGGATTTGGATATTGCGATCTGTACAATAAGTACACAGGCGAAGTTTGGGAATTAAAAAAACATACTGTTCCCATATGGAAGGCCCAAGCACAGCTAAACAAGTACGTTGGAGGGCGGTTGAAACATAACAAAAGTTTGAACCTGACATTGCCGTATACAACAATTATTCCTTCTCGAACATTTGAATTTTCGACTGGTCTTGATATCTACCATGTATGGTATTGGTATGAAGGCGATGGAATCTTGAGGTATAATTATTACAGCAAACCGACAACAGCAGGTTGCGTGATCTACGCAACACTCATTATCGGAGCAATAGCCCTCCAATTTGCCGGTGTTCCTGCGTGGGCAATAATTTAAGAGGAGAATTTACATCATGCAATATACCGCCACACTGCAGCTTAAAAGAATTGCCAAATCTCATGGATTTACTGCACGAGGAAACGCTATGTTCCGAGTGAATGGTGATGGGGTTTTGCAAATATTAAAATTCCAGAAGCAAACTTCTAAAAACATGGTGCTTTCAGTTGGGCTACAGTCTCTATACAGCGAACTGCTTCCGCAATGGTTTTATTCTTGGGGATGTATACCTCGATATACGATTGCAAATCTTCGCGGTGAACGGTTTGTGTATAATGCATATAATTGCAACGAAAGATTTAGTATTGATTGGCAGTTAAATGCACTTGAGTGTATTGGTTTAAGCTGGCTTGAGGACGTAAGTACACAACTCGAGTTAGCGAATGCACTTATGTTTTTGGACCAAAGTGAGGGTGCAATAATGTGGAATGACGATATGAAAATAGCACCGTTCCTTTTTTGTAAAAATTTCGAGCTGGCAGAAAAGGTTGTTGTATCCATTTTACATCAGCATAAATTGGCAGATGCATTCAAAGGTAATACTGCGGAGAAACGTTTGAACGCAGACTACACGCGTTTCAGGAACGAAGAAGATGCAAAATTAGAATACTTGTTGGCGATTATTCAGCAAGAGAATTGGTCGTCAATTCAGAAGTATTTATCCGAAAACTATGCAGAGAATATAAAACGTGCAAATTTCTGTATCAAATGATCCATTGTGATGTATTTCAAAAGCACTCTATTTTCAAAGGTGTATTGCATGAACAGCACAGGTCAGCAAATTAATAAACCAGTAGCAGTATTGCTGTTACATCAGCAAGCAGCTACTGCGGTATTATGTGATTACAGTGAACGAATTGGATGGCTCAAAAGACTTAGAAATGGTTTTTGGGGTTCGCTTGATTCCAACGATATCCCTGCGGAGTTTAAAACTGCTGAGTGGAGACAATCTGTATAGGTGATTGCCCCATAATATTGGTCATCCAATACTCATAAACGGGCCAAGGGGCCAGCTCCGGCTGACCCCTTGGTTGTTTGCACTGATTAACGGAGATCTTGCCACCTAGAACATAGGGTGCAAAATAAGTTGCACTTTTTTCTGCATCTCGAGCATATATTGAGGCAAGGAGTGGTGGGAAGCTACTTTGTGTAGGGATTTTTTAGTGAAATTATTGACAGAAAGTCATAATTTATGTTAATATAAAGCCACAAAACACTTGAACTCCGAGTTAAATTGTGATATCATATCCGAGCGTGTATTTAGAAAATTCCGACACTAAGCTGTCGCAATATCAGGAGAAAACAATAACTGAACAGGAGAGGCATCGAAGGCTTTGACATCTCCTTACGAGACGAACGATAACAATTCTGCATATTCCCGAGGTCTTTAGAGATGCTGAGCGTCCCACGCCGGAATAACGCTCATGACGCCACTTTGGGGAATTGGAGTCACTATTTTATTTGCTTACATTTCAGTATACTTCAGCTCCATTTAGACAAAATATAAGAGAAACATGGAGAGACATAAATGACACTTAAGGATGATTTTTCTTCTGCAGCTTTAAAATTTTTACTATCAGTGATTTCTTTAGTCATTATTTTTCCAGTAATCAGCCATACATCAGACATAGCGCTGTATGTAACAGTTAGTGTTTTTGTGCTGGGCAAGTTTGTAGATTTATTGGGCAAGATTTCGCAAAGACAATTGGCATTGTTTTATGTTATTTATATTCTTGGTATCTTTGTCGGAATTGCTGCTGTAGCTATGTGTTTTTATGGCTTTGCAAGTATGCCAGAGGCTAAGGCCTTTCCAATTGGATTTAATATTACTTTGGTTGTTTTGGCAGCGGTTTATAGCTTTATTGATCTGGCAGATTTTGTCTATTGCATTGTTCGCACAATATACACCAAAAAGCAATTGCACCATTTCACAAAAAATACGTAAAGGAGTTTTATTATGGGTTTAATTAAATTGTATATTGGAATTCTCATCGCGTTTGTTATTGGTGCGATTGTGGTTGCAGGTATTTTGATTTGTACTTTTAAAAAAGGGAAAAGCATTGATTTAGTCCAGGGCAAGCTTGCGAATTCTGATAGTTCTATTGCAGATGCAGTTTCGTATCTAAAGCTGACAAATGAATGGAGTTCGACCGATGCCACTAACTAATGATGGTGTATTTATTGATCGCAATAGTTTTAATGCGGTATGGGATCTGTTGATTGAGCCTACCATCGTAGACTATTCTAATCGTTTTGCAGAAATTTGTGTAGCACACAATGCAAATGAGGCTATTTGGGATAAATATCTTCAGTTCAATAAGCATTGCAAAGAGAATTATATGGTTGACCCGCATGGTAAGCTAGATCGCCATAAGGTGTGCAGCTGTTATATGTATGCCATCCTTAGAGCAAATGTGTTAAGCTGTAAGCTTGCTGATTCCGATACAGAGCATAAATACTTGTCGCTCAATGAAAATCTTGCAATTACTGTTGGCCTTTCTTTATTACGTGCTTTTATCTTATCAAGCATAAATAGTAGTGCAGATTTATCACCTCAAAAAAAATCTGAATTAGCAAGCAGAATTGAAAATGGTATCACTTTCCCTAAATGCAACCACGGAGACTATAGGAGTAATTTCATTGCGGAATTACATTATACCCACGAAGAAAACTGTTACAACATCTTATCGTTAGCGAATACCTTGTATTTGTTAGAAGTTTTCTCATTAAAAGAAGACACAATTCATCGACAGACCTAAGCACAAAAGGCACTTCTTAGGTCGTCAATAGCTTTTCGAAAGTTGGCACCTAATTACTGGTGCCAGCTTTTTTTGTGCTGATACTTTCTCATAAGGCCTTAGTTTATAAAGTCAGGAAAAACAAAGTAGATTTAAAATATATAATCAATATCTTTCTATGAGAACACCGCTCTTTGTGTTATAATATTGCTAACAATCTTTCAATGTGGACAGGAGGGATTCTATGGATTATCGAGAACTAGACACAAATGATTATGAAGTTGCAATCGGCGAAAAAACACCCGAAGGTATTCAGCAAATTACCATCACAGTCAAGAGAGATGCACCCTTTTGCGAAGATTGTCTTTCAGTAGAGGCTGTGAAGAAATGCGTCACTTCTCGCAAGGTGTTAGATGTGGTCGATAAGCAGCCCGTTCAATACACTATCAACCGTTATCGCTATCGCTGCCTCGAATGTGGCCGAACTTTTGTCAATGAAACTCTCTATGAACCTAAGGTGCGGGTTGCCCCAGAATTCAGCAAATTCCTTGCTCAAAAAATTCTACAAGATAATCTGACCGAGAAAGAAGCTGCAAAGAAATACGGAGTTAGCACAACCTATGTTTCAGAAGCAATTCACGCTTACGAACAGGAATTTGAAAAAGAAATCTTGTCCGTAGCACCGTGTTCTATCATGGCATTCTATCCCTTCGAATATTCCTCGCGCATAAGATGCTGTGTGATTGGCACGGACAAATATGGCCGCAATGCTCTCGTAGGTATTCTTCCGGATTATTCAAGCAATACGATTGTTCGCTTTATTCGAGAGAAAGTAAAAAACGCTGAAGATTTGAAGATTGTATACTGCGATTTAAAACCGGATGTGTTCCGTAGCCTGCGCGCCGAATTTCCCAACGCATATGTTTTGATTATGCATGAGCAGCTGATTTATCATTGCAACAAACTCAACAAGGACACTGGCGATGGCCTCTTTAATGAGAAAAACAACCATATTAAACGGTTCAATACCATCGTTAAGTCTGTAGGAACCTCGCCTGAGCAGCTTTGTGATGTTTTAGAAAATTGGTGGAAGGAGACCCCTGAGGATATCAAGAGCTGCTTTTGGCCGCTGTGGAACCAGATTAAAGAATGTCTTGACGGATGCTTAAATCCGAAAATGCACGACGGAACTAAATCTGCCATTAACGCAATGCTTGACATCATCAAAGAGTTTAGGAAGAATAATGTTCATTTCGACATTATGATTCTGAAAACGTGGTTCCGGGACGAAGCGGTAATCAAGAGAGTAAAGCAAACGCCATTTGGAAATCATATGAGTATGGTTTATTGCTTCAACTACGATAATGGCGATTATGGCGTTGATCTTGAGAAACTAAAACGGATTTATCTGAAATAAAAAAGCCCCCTCTATCTTCTTGCGATAGAGGGGGTTGCCCGCTCTTAGAGGCAATGTCGGCTTAACTTAATGACATTGCCCGATATCGGGAGGGAATTTTGTCAAATATACTTGACATTTTACGTGCAAAGATGTAAAATATATTTGACAATAGAAAGGAGTGAACGGTATGACATTTTTTGTTGCATTGTTTTTTGTAGCGGTGATTGCACTGGTTTTGACTGGTGCGTTGGTGCTACTGATGTGGTTGGAGAAGAAATTGCCATCCAAGCAGTATGATGAACGGCAGCAGACTGTTCGGGGTAATGCTCACAAGTGGGCGCTGCTGATCGGGTTTTGTTATTTTCTCATCATTGCGATGTTGGAGTGTGTGTTGCCGTCTGGGATACAGGCCGACTTGCTTTTGATAGTCGTTGTAGGTATGGAACTGCAGGCCTTTGTTTTGTGTTTTTATTGTAGCTTCCACGATGCGTATTTGCCGCTGACCAGATCGCCAAAGGTTAATATCATTGTGCTGTACCTTCTGAGTGCAACGCAGTTTTTTGGTGCTGTGAGCCGGGTGGACACGATGAAGGTCACCATTACGGAGGACGGATTTCAAAAGGTGAATTTTGGAGAAGTGATGCTTAGCTGCAACCGGGACAGCGCTATGGTTTGGGGACAGCTGATTCTGGCGGTGATGGGCGCAACGCTGGCGACATTGGAGCTGGTGCGCTATGTGCGCAGCAGAACGGAGTGAGCCATGAGCAGGAATGATGCCATGAAAGAGGCCAGAACCAGAGCAGGACTGTCGCAGCAGGCATTGGCGGATCAGTTAGGGGTTTCCCGCCAGACCATCAATGCCATTGAGAAGGGGGATTACAATCCAACCATTCGGCTGTGCATCGGAATTTGCCGCTGTTTGGGGCTGACGCTGAACGATCTTTTCTGGAATGAGGAACTTTTTGAAAATTTCTAAAAAAAACACTTGCAATCCGGGGAACGTTGTGTTATGATATCCGGGCGATTGAAATTGCTAAGGGATTTCTATGCCCTTTAAATAATAAGAAAGAGGTGAACGACATGAGAGAAGGCATCCATCCTAAGTACGAACAGACTACCATCCGCTGTGCCTGTGGCAACACTTTTACCACCGGTTCCACTAAGAAGGACATCCGCGTTGAGATCTGCTCCAAGTGCCACCCTTTCTATACCGGCAAGCAGAAGCTGGTTGACACTGGTGGACGTGTTGATCGTTTCAACAAGCGTTTTGGCCTGAAGTAAAACCGAAGTCCGCACTGCGTAAGCGTAGTGCGGACTTTTTTATATTTTTTGCAGAAAATTTGTCCGCACTGCGTGAATTGTGGTATAATAAATTGAATGGAATGCAGACGGAGGATATAGATGGAATTAAATTTTGACGCAATGGTTCAAGAGCGGGCGGTGCTGGTTGGCTTGAATGCTGACTGCTTCACAAAAGCCCAGACCGCTACCGACGAAACCTTGGAGGAGCTGGATGCTCTGCTGGAAACTGCCGGTGGTTTCTGCACCGGAAAGGTACTGCAAAATCGCCACACCCCGGATTCTCATAGCTTTATCGGTGAGGGGAAAGCACTGGAAGTGAAAATGCTGGTGGAGGCCACAGCTTCGACCATGGTGATTTTTGATAATGAGCTGTCCCCGGGGCACATTCGAGCGCTGGAGGAAATTTTGGGCGTGACGGTGCTGGATCGCAGTGCGCTGATTTTGGATATTTTCGCCCAGCGGGCGAAAACCAAGGAGGGCCGCTTGCAGGTAGAGCTGGCGCAGTATCAGTATCTGCTGCCCCGGCTGTCCGGCATGGGCAAAAGTCTTTCCCGGCAGGGTGGCGGCATCGGAACCCGTGGCCCCGGTGAAACCAAGCTGGAAAGTGATCGTCGCCACATTCGAGAACGAATCACCCGCTTGCAGCATGAGCTGGAGCAGGTGCGCCAAGTCCGCAGCGTCCAGCGGGAGCGGAGAATGAAAAATTCCGTGCCGGTGGTTGCCATTGTGGGTTACACCAACGCAGGTAAGTCTACCTTATTAAATCAACTGACCAACGCCGGAATCCCGGCGAATAACCGTCTTTTTGACACGCTGGACACCACCTCCCGGCAATTGACGGTTTCCGACAATCTGGATGTGGTATTGTCTGATACGGTCGGATTTATTGCGAAGCTGCCCCACCATCTGGTGGATGCCTTCCGGGCGACGCTGGAGGAGCTGGAATACGCCGATCTGCTGCTGCACGTGATCGATGCGTCCGACCCCAACCGGGAGGAGCACATTGAGGTGGTGGATAAGCTGATTGCCAAGCTGGCAAAGCCCGGCACCAAGGTTCTGCGGTGCTACAATAAGGCAGATCTGGTGGATGCCACGGAGATTCCCATCGGGGAAGATGTGGTGCGGATGTCCGCCAAGCGTGGCTTTGGCATGGAGGAGCTACTGAAAGCCATTGAAGCGGCGCTGGGACACAGCCGCCATCATGTGGTGCTGACGCTGCCCTATTCCCAGGGCGGATTGGTGGACACCCTGCACAAAAATGCGCAGGTCAAGAGCGTAGAGTACACCGGGGAGGGAATCGTGGTGGAAACGGTTCTCGATCCCATTCTGTATGGCAGACTGAAAGAGTTTATTACGAAGGAGTGCTGAGCCTTGGACGAGTATCTGGTGCCTACCGGATTTGGCGAGGATGAATTTATAGAGAAAAAATCCCGCTTTATCGGGCGGGCGTGGCCGGTTGAGACTGAGGAAGAAGCACTGGCGAAAATTCAGGAAATGAAAAAACAGCACTATGATGCCACCCATAACTGCTGGGCCTATATCATCAAGGACGGTGCGGTGCGGTTTTCTGACGATGGAGAGCCCGGCGGTACTGCCGGAATGCCCATGCTGCAGGTTTTGCAGCGGGAGGGGCTATACAACATCGTGTGCGTGGTGACCCGGTACTTCGGCGGCATTCTGCTGGGGGCCGGGGGACTGGTTCGTGCCTACACGAAGGGTGCGAAGATTGCTGTGGATGCGGCGGGGAAATCCATGAAGCGGGTATGGACGGCGCTGTATGTGCCGATTCCATACAGCTTTTATGAGCGGGTGAAGCTGGAGGTGGAGGCCTTTGGCGGCATTCTGCGGGATACCCAATTTGGCATGGATGTGGAACTGGAAATTTTGATGCCGGAGGCCCAGGCCCAGCCTTTTTTGGATCGGCTGACGGATATGAGCGCCGGAACTATTGAGGGTATGGAAACAGGGCAGGAATACCGGGCGTTTCCCATTACATAAATGTAAGGAGCGGTGACTATGACAGTACGGGAAGAACTGGAACGGCTAGAGCACAAGCGGCTTAACCCGCTGGCGGCCTTTGCGGATCAGAGCAAGGGGCGGCCCCGGGAGGAAGCAGAGCGGGAACATGATGTGCGAACCTGCTATCAGCGGGATACGGATCGGATCGTTCACTGCAAAGCTTTCCGGCGGTTGATGCACAAGACCCAGGTGTTTTTACAGCCGGAGGGCGATCACTACCGTACCCGTCTGACCCACACGCTGGAGGTCACCCGTATTGCCCGGACGATTACCCAGGCACTGGGGCTTAATGAGGATCTGGCGGAGGCTATCGCCATGGGCCACGATCTTGGACATACGCCCTTCGGCCATGCAGGTGAGGATGCACTGACCAAGTGTCTTGGTAAGCCCTTCCGCCACAATGAGCAGAGTTTGCGTGTGGTGGACATTTTGGAGAAGAACGGACAGGGATTGAACCTGACCCATGAGGTGCGGTTGGGTATTCTGGGACATACCGGCGATTACATCCCTGAGACGCTGGAGGGACAGGTGGTGCGCCGCAGTGACCAGATTGCCTATGTCAATCACGATATTGATGATGCTATCCGGGCAGGAATCTTGACGGACGATGATCTGCCCAAGGATATTCTGCGGATTTTGGGTCACAATCACAGCCAGCGAGTGAATACACTGGTGTGCGATGCCATCACTACTTCCCGGGAGGCGGGGGCGGTGTGCCTGTCGCCGGAGGTGGATACGGCGCTGAAGGATCTGCGCTCGTTTATGTTCGAAAAGGTTTACCGCAACCCTGTGGCGAAAAGTGAGGAAAGCAAGGCCAAGGTCATGCTCCAGAAGCTGTTTGAGCACTACTACGCCAATCCGGATGAGCTGCCGGAGGATTTCCAGCCCCAGATGTCCTTTGACGGGCTGGAGCGGACGGTCTGCGATTACATCGCAGGAATGACAGATAACTACGCTGTCGACAAATATACTCAGATTTTTATTCCCACGGGCTGGCATGTTCGGGGATGATGTGATATAATAAAAAATCGGTCATCCCTGTCAGCCTATGGGGCTTTGACATGGAGGAATTATGATCGAATTGAAAGGAAAATACGCCGATGCGAAGGTGTTTACCGATGTGGTAGACCAGGATTCCATCACACAGGTCATTAGCCTGCTGAACCAGCCGTACATGGCGGGCAGTCGGGTGCGCATGATGCCCGACATTCATGCGGGGATGGGATGCACCATCGGCACAACATTGACCATTGGGGATAAGATCTGCCCCAACTTGGTGGGCGTGGACATTGGGTGCGGCATGGAAACCATCCGCATCAAGGAAAAACGTCTTGAGCTGCAAAGCCTTGACAAGCTGATCCGTCGGGAGATTCCCTCGGGGTTTGCCATCCGCAGCAAAGCACACCGTTATAACGATTTTGTGGATCTGGATGCATTGCATTGCGCAAAGCACGTGAAGCTGGACTACGCCCGCAACAGTCTTGGTACGTTGGGTGGCGGCAACCATTTCATTGAAGCGGATCAGGATGATGAGGGCAATATTTACATTGTGATCCATTCCGGCAGCCGCCATTTGGGTGTGGAGATCTGCAAGTATTATCAAAATGCGGGCTATCAGGCTATGTCGTCTGTCAGCGCAGCTGAAATTGAAAGTGTCAAGCAGGAAATGATCCGACAGGGACGGCGGGAGCAGATTGACGATGCCATCAAAGCCCTGAAAGAAAACCGCATTTACGTTCCCAAGCCCCTAGCCTTTGTGGAAGGGGAGCTGATGGAGCAGTATCTGCACGACATGAAGATCGCTCAGGAGTTTGCTGCCTACAACCGTAAGGCCATGATCGATGTGATCGTCAAGGGGATGAAGCTACACGTTGAGGAGCAGTTTACCACGATCCACAATTACATTGATCTGGAGCATGGGATTCTGCGGAAGGGTGCGGTATCGGCGCAGAAGGGCGAAAAGCTGCTGATCCCCATCAATATGCGTGATGGCAGCTTGATCTGTGTGGGAAAAGGAAATGAGGATTGGAATTTTTCTGCGCCCCATGGTGCAGGGCGGCTCATGAGTCGCAGTGATGCGAAAAATTCCTTTACCGTATCGGAGTACAAAAAGCAGATGGAAGGCATTTATACCACGTCGGTTAACCGTGGAACATTGGATGAATGCCCCATGGCGTACAAGAATATGGAGGATATCGTGGATAACATTGAGCCGACGGTGGAAATTCAGGATATCATCAAACCGATTTATAATTTCAAAGCCGGTGCGGAGGAGTGATCTTCCGCAGTGAACAAAAAAGGAGGGACAGTCCATGGCATTTCCTGCGGCGTTTATTGACGAGTTGATCGCCAGAAATCCAATTGAAGATGTAGTGGGGCAGTATGTCAGCCTGCGGCGCAGCGGATCGAACCTGTTTGGACTGTGCCCCTTCCACGGCGAAAAGACCGCCTCCTTTTCCGTTGCCCCGGATAAGGGGATGTATTACTGCTTCGGCTGCCACAAGGGCGGCGGTGCGGTGAACTTTATGATGGAGGTGGAGGGCCTGAGCTACCCCGATGCGGTGCGGGCTCTTGCTAAGCGGGTCGGCATGGAGGTGCCGGAGGACGAACAGTATCAGAGCCGGTACAAGGCGCAGGAGCGCCTTTGGGCGCTGCACAAGGAGGCGGCCCGGTTCTATCACGGCAAGCTCTACGCTCCGGAGGGAAAGGCGGCGCTGGAATATGCCATCGGCCGTGGAATGCCTAAGGCTACGTTGATCAATTTCGGCATCGGTTATGCGCCGGATACATGGTCGGCACTGGTGGATGCTCTGCGAAAAAAGGGCTACACCGACGAGGAACTGAAAGAATCCGGTCTTGTGACGGTGTCGAAGAAAAATGGTGCTTTATTTGACCGGTTTCGGGATCGGTTGATGTTCCCGATCATCGATGTGCGGGGAAATGTGATCGGCTTTGGTGGGCGTATTATGAAAAAGGATGACAATGCCGCCAAGTATCTGAATTCCCCGGAAACCCTGATTTTCAACAAGAGAAAAAACCTGTTTGCCCTGAATTTGGCCAAGAAAAGCAAACAGGGATACATGATTTTGGTGGAGGGCTACATGGATGCCATCGCTCTGCACCAGTATGGCTTCGACTGTGCGGTGGCATCCCTCGGCACGGCACTGACGGAGGATGGAGCGACCCTGCTTTCTAAGTACACCGATCAGGTGGTGCTGATCTACGACGGTGACACTGCCGGACAGCGGGCGGCTCAGCGGGCAATCCCCATCCTGGAAAAGGCCGGATTGCAGGTGAAAGTCCTGCAAATGCGGGATGCTAAAGACCCGGACGAATTTTTGAAAAAGTTTGGTGCGGACAAATTCAAGCTGCTGCTGGAGGAAAGCTCCAACCGGGTGGAATATCAGATCAATGCCATTCGCAGAAAGTACGACATCCGAGAGGATGAACAGCGGGTGAAGTATATTCAGGAGGCGGCAGAGCTGATTTGCACATTAGGCAGCGCAGTGCAGCGGGAGGTCTACGGCCACCGGGTAGCGGAGTCTGCAAAGATCAGCTATGAGGCGATGAAGCTTGAGGTGGACAAGGCCTTTAAGCGGCGTATCGCCCGGGAGAAAAAGAAACAGGAGCAGATCGATCTGGCTCCGGCGAAGAATTTGCAGCCTAAGGCCAGGTCCATTCGTTACGACAATATGAAATCCGCTATGGCGGAGGAAGCGGTGCTGGCGCTGATTTTGAAAGAGCCTGCGCTACTGGAACAGGCGAAGGAATTGTCAGAACAAGAATTCTCCTCTCCGTTGCTGGGGCGGGCCTTCGGGCAGTTAAGCGGACGTTACCGGCAGGGGCTGGAAGTGAACATCAGTGTGCTGTCGGATTTTTCCGGAGAGGAAATATCCCATCTGGCAGGCATTTTGCAGCGGCAGGATGGGCCGGTGAATGAAACCGCCCTGCGGGACTGCATTCGCACCATCCATGCAGAGCATCAGGGGAGCAGTGTTTCCAGCGACGATGATCTGCTGGCGTACCGCAATAAGCTAAAGGATAGAAAAGGAATGAAGGTATGACCTCAACCTATTTGGAACAGAATGCGTCCTCCCCGGTTAGCGCCGGGGAGGATGACGTGCGTCAATACCTCAATGAAATACGGCAGTTTCCACGGCTGACCCCGGAGCAGGAGCGAGAGCTTGCTCGTCGATGCGCCCAAGGGGATGAGGAGGCTATTCGCCAAATGGTCAATTCCAACCTGCGGCTGGTGGTTTCTGTGGCAAGGGAATATGCCGGACGTGGCGTGCCGCTGCTGGATCTGATTCAGGAGGGCAGTATCGGCCTGCTAGTGGCGGCGAAGAAATTCGATTACACGTTGGAATTTCGATTTTCTACATACGCTACCAAATGGATCAGACAGGGTGTGACCCGGTGTCTGATGAATCACGGTGCGCTGATTCGGGTGCCCTTGCATACAGCAGAACGAATGCGAAAGGTCATAGGGGCAAAGTTTGCTCTGTTACAGGAAAGCGGAACGGAGCCGTCTGCTGCTGAAATCGCAGAGCGCTGCGGCATGACTGAGGATAAGGTGAAAAAGCTGCTGCAACTGGCACCGGAAACCTGCTCGCTGGATGCGCCGGCGGGGTCTGAGGATGCCACGCTGGGAGTGCTGTTGGAGGATATCCATGCGCCCCAGCCTCAGGAGCAGCTTATTCGGGAGGAGCTGAGCCACACCATGGAGCAGCTATTGTCCATGCTGACAGAACGGCAGCAGCGGGTGCTGCGGCTGCATTTCGGTATGGAGGACAATGTGTGTCATTCCCTGGAGGAAATCGGCGGCATTCTTGGAATTTCCAAGGAGCGGGCTCGGCAGATCGAGCGGCAGGCTATGGACAAGTTGAAAAAATGCGGTGCCAGCATGGGACTGGAGGATTTTTTAAATGAATGAATTTGTGTTTGAACCCACGGCGTGGGAGCTGACATTGGAAAAAATGGAATATGGAACGTCTTTTTCTGCGGCTCGTTTCCTGACCCTGATGGAGGGCGAGGAGGAAGCGGCCGTTGAAGATGCGCTGCTGGCGTTGGAGGAAAAGCACATTTTACTGGATGTGTCGGATCTTCCGAAGGCTGGCGGTGTCGGCGAGGCGGCGGTGCGGCTGCGCCGGGAGGAACAGCTGGTCAAGGACGATGCCTTAGTGCAAAATCTGGACGAAACCGACCCTCTGCGGCTGTATTTGGAGGAGTTGGCGGCAACTCCTGCTTTCGGGGATGCACAGCTTCTGGCTGACCGGATGCTGGAGGGTGACAGAAGCGTTGCCCAGCAGTTGACCAATTTGATGCTCAGCCGGGTGGTGGAACGTTCCTATGAAATGGTTGGCCGGGGCGTACTGCTGCTGGATCTGATTCAGGAAGGTAGTCTGGGCCTGTGGCAGGCCATCCTCAATTACGAGGGGGGCGACTTTGAAAGCCATTGCGACTGGCAGATCCGCTGGGATCTGGCACGGGCTGTCACCATGCAAGCAAGAGCCAGTGGCGTGGGACAGAAGCTGCGGCAGGCTATGGAGGATTACCGGGCGGTGGACGAACGGCTGCTGTCTGATCTGGGTCGAAATCCGACTTTGGAGGAAATCGCTGTGGAGCTGCACATGACTGCTGACGAAGCGGCTGCGGTGGCGAAAACGCTGGATGCGGCCCGGACACTGGCGCAGGCGAAAAAAACTGCCGAGCCGGAGGAGGAAAGCGAAGAGGATCAGCAGGCGGTAGAGAATACGGCGTATTTTCAGATGCGTCAGCGAATTGCGGAGCTGTTGTCTGGGTTGGACAATGCCGATGCCGAGCTGCTGACGTTGCGGTTTGGCTTGGAGGGTGGCAAGCCCCTTTCTCCTGCGGAAACCGGCGCACGTCTGGGGCTGACAGCAGAGGAAGTGGTGGAAAAAGAAGCCGCCGCACTTGCAAAATTGCGTGAAATGAAGTAAGATAAGGCGTGTTCTGACGAATACACACGAAGGAAGGAAATCAACATGGCTAAGACATATTCCATCGCCATTGACGGGCCTGCCGGGGCAGGTAAGAGCACCATTGCCCGGCGGCTGGCAAAGGAACTGGGTTATTATTATGTAGATACCGGTGCGATTTACCGCACCGTGGCATATTTTATGGATCTGCTGGGCGTTAGCCCCAAGGATGTGGACGGCGTGGAGCGCTACATCGACGAGCTGACCATTGAGATCGAGTACGACGAAGATGGCGTGCAGCACATGATCATGAATGGAATGGACGTATCCGACGACATTCGGACGCAGGACATTTCTCAGAAGGCATCGCTGGTGTCTGCTCATGCGGTTGTTCGGGATGTGCTGCTGGATATGCAGCGCAATGTGGCGAAGAAGCACAACGTGATCATGGATGGCCGGGATATTGGTACTGTGGTGCTGCCCAAAGCTGACGTGAAGATCTTCTTGACCGCCGATCCGGAGGTTCGTGCCAAGCGGCGTTATGATGAGCTGATCGCCAAGGGTCAGAAGGCCAATCTGCCCACCATCCTCAAGGAGATTCAGCAGCGGGATTATCAGGACAGCCACCGGGAGATCGCTCCCCTGAAGCAGGCGAAGGATGCGGTGAAGGTGGACACCTCCCATCTGGATATTGAGGGTGTTGTGGCGGCGATCCGTCAGATCGTGGGAGAGAAGATCGGCCTATGAGTGTTACGGTTGCGAAAAACGCAGGCTTTTGCTTTGGCGTTTCCCGGGCGGTGGAGCTGGTGGAGCAGTCTGCGGCTTCCGGCAAGCAGGTGGTAACCTTAGGGCCTATCATCCACAACCGCCATGTGGTGGAAAAATTTGAAAAGCTGGGCGTGAAGGTCATCGGCACGCCGGAGAATGCGCAACCCGGCATGACGGTGATCATTCGTTCTCACGGTGTTGCCAAGCGGGTCATTGATGCGCTGGAAAATCGAGGTGTGGAGATCATCGATGCCACCTGTCCTTTTGTTAAACGAATCCATGGAATCGTGGCGAAGGCTCGAGAAGAAGGGAAGCTGCCCATCATCATCGGTACCCGGGCCCACCCAGAGGTGGAGGGAATTGCCGGTTGGTGCGACGACTGCCGGATCTTTGAAAGCCCTGAGGAACTGGAAAATTGGGCGAAATCCGGCGAAGTGACTGCCGAAACACCCCTTTGCATGGTGTCACAGACCACCTCTACAGAATCTTTGTGGAAAAAATGCTGTGAAATTGCAAAAAAACAGTTTACTAACTTGAAAATATTTGATACAATATGCAGAGCGACGGAATTTCGGCAGGGTGAAGCGGCGGTACTCAGCGCTTCCTGTCAGGCTATGGTGGTGGTGGGCGATCCCACCAGCTCCAACACAGGCCGTCTCGCAATGATTTGCCGGGAGCATTGTGCCCGGGTGGCTCTGGTGGATAATGCATCGGAGCTGGACCCCGCTTTCTTCAAGGGGGTCACCAATGTTGGAATCACGGCTGGCGCTTCCACGCCGGCGTGGATAATAAAGGAGGTCAATAAGACTATGAGCGAAATTACTAATGTTGAGGCTGTACAGGAGGAAAACTTCGCAGAACTTCTGGAGCAGTCCATCAAGACTTTAAATACAGGAGATAAGGTTATCGGCACCGTTACCGGCATCGGCAACACCGAAGTCCAGGTCGATCTGGGCACGAAGCACGCTGGTTACATTCCGTATGATGAAGTCAGCACTGATCCTTCCGTCAAGCCCGAGGATATCCTGAAGGTTGGCGACGAGATCGAGGTCTTCGTGGTTCGTGTCAACGACCAGGAGGGCACTGTGCAGCTGTCCAAGAAGAAGCTGGACGGCATGAAGGTTTGGGACGAGATGGGCACCTATGTGGAAGAGAAGACCACTGTGGAAGGCACCATCACTGAGGAGAACAAGGGCGGCCTGGTCTGCAACGTCAAGGGCGTTCGTGTGTTTATCCCCGCTTCCCAGTCCGGCATTGCCAAGGGCGGCGACATGACCGGCATGGTCGGCCAGTCCGTCAGCCTGAAGATCACCGAGGTCAACCGTGCTCGCCGTCGTGTCATCGGCTCCATCCGTGCCGTGAACGCTGAGGAGCGCAAGGCCAACCGTGAGAAGATCTGGAATGAGATCGAAGTTGGTGCCAAGTACCATGGTGTCGTGAAGTCCCTGACTTCCTACGGCGCTTTCGTGGACATCGGTGGTGTGGACGGCATGGTTCACGTTTCTGAGCTGAGCTGGAACCGTATCAAGACTCCTGCTGATGTTGTGAAGGTTGGCGACGAGATCGACGTTTACGTCATCTCCTTCGACGCTGAGAAGCACAAGATCTCTCTGGGCTACAAGACCGCTGAGATGAACCCCTGGAACCAGTTCATGAGCAAGTACGCTGTTGGCGACGTTGTTGACGCCAAGATCGTGAAGCTGATGACCTTCGGTGCCTTCGCTGAGATCATCCCCGGCGTTGACGGCCTGATCCATATCTCCCAGATCGCTGACAAGCGCATCGGCAAGCCTGAGGATGTTCTGTCCGAGGGTCAGGATGTTCAGGTCAAGATCACTGATGTGGACGCTGAGAACAAGCGCATCTCCCTGTCCATCCGTGCTCTGCTGGAGACTTCTGCTGAGGACGCTGAGTAATCAGATTTTTATACCGGGGCTGGCAAGTGCCGGCCCCGGTATTTGTATAGGAGGATCATTTTATGGTTAAACACATTGTGGCTTATACATTCATAGACGGCGTGGACAAGGATGCGTCTGTGAAGCTGATCGGCGATCTGCTGGAGCCGTTGGTTGGGAAGATCCCTGGTCTGCTGGCCATGGAAATTCGGGCTTGCTTCCAGGGCGGCATGGACTATTGCCTGTATTCTGAGTTCGAGAGCCGTCAGGCACTCGTCGATTATGCGGAGCATCCTCTGCATATCGCGGCAAAGGACCAGTTTTTCCACCTGCTGAACAGCCGGGTGGCGGCGGATTATGAGGTGTAATATGAAAGCTGTTGTGACTGTAGTTGGCAAGGACCGAGTGGGCATCATCGGCGAAGTCTGTGTGGCTCTCGCGTCCTTTAATGTGAATATTCTCGACATCAGCCAGACCGTTCTGCAGGAATACTTCACCATGATGATGGTGGTAGATGTGTCCGGCTGCACGGTGCCTGTGGCGGAGCTGTGCAAGGCCATGGATGCCAAGGGACAGGAAATGGGCCTTAGCATCCGTGTTCAGCGGGAGGATATCTTCGAGGCCATGCATCGGGTGTGAGGTAGAATATGCTGAATCAGAAGGATATTTTACAGACCCAAGATATGATCGACAAGCGGCACTTAGATATCCGCACCATTACCATGGGCATCAGCTTGCTGGACTGTGCGGATAACGATGTGAATGTCTGCGCCCGGAAGATCCATGACAAGATTACCCGGAAGGCGGAGAATCTGGTCAAGGTCGGTCAGGATATTGAGTGGGAGTTCGGTATTCCCATTGTCAATAAGCGCATCTCTGTGACCCCGATTTCACTGGTGGGTGCGGCCTGCCGGGATGATAGCTATGTGCCGTTGGCCATTGCCATGGACAAGGCGGCGAAAGAGGTTGGAGTCAACTTCATCGGCGGTTTCTCCGCACTGGTGCAGAAGGGCTGCACGGAAAGTGACTGGAAGCTGATACGTTCCATCCCGGAAGCCATGAAATGCACCGAGCGGGTCTGCGCCAGCGTGAATGTGGGCTCCACCAAGGCGGGCATTAACATGGACGCTGTTGCTGAAATGGGTCGGATTATTAAGAAAACTGCTGCACTGACTGCTGATAATGACGGTTTAGGCTGCGCAAAGTTGGTGGTTTTTGCAAACGCTGTGGAGGATAATCCCTTCATGGCCGGTGCATTCCATGGCGTTGGTGAGCCGGAATGTGTGCTGAATGTGGGCGTTTCTGGTCCCGGTGTTGTATATCATGCGCTACAAAGCGTCAAGGGTCAGCCCTTTGATGTGGTGGCGGAAACCATCAAAAAGACGGCATTCCGCATTACCCGCATGGGTCAGATCGTGGGTGTGGAGGCATCCAAGCGGCTGAATGTGCCTTTTGGTATTGTGGATTTGAGTCTTGCACCTACCCCGGCGGTGGGGGACAGCGTGGCTCGGATTCTGGAGGAAATGGGCCTTGAGGTCTGTGGTACCCACGGAACCACCGCTGCGCTGGCAATGCTGAACGACGCTGTGAAAAAGGGTGGCGTGATGGCGTCCAACCATGTGGGTGGCCTGTCCGGTGCGTTCATCCCGGTGTCCGAAGATGAGGGTATGATCGCTGCGGCGGAGGCCGGTGTGTTGGCGCTGGACAAGCTGGAAGCCATGACCTGCGTTTGCTCCGTGGGGCTGGACATGATCGCTGTACCCGGTGATACCACTGCGGCGACCATTTCTGCTATCATTGCGGACGAAGCAGCCATCGGTATGGTCAACACCAAGACCACGGCGGTACGCATTATTCCTGCCCCCGGCAAGGTGGTGGGTGATCGGGTGGAAATGGGCGGCCTGCTGGGCAGTGCCCCTGTGATGCCGGTCCATGGACAGTCTGCGGAGGATTTCATCGCCCGAGGTGGACGAATCCCGGCTCCCTTGCAGAGCTTAAAGAATTAAAAACGAACCGCGTGACGAAGTTTCGTCACGCGGTTGATCGTTATACAGGTGCTTCGGTTTTAATGGGGAGCTTGCGGGATTTGTAGAGCTTGTACATTTCTTCGGTTGCCAGTCTTGCCTTAGCGACAGGTGTAGCGTTTTTGGGGAAGCAATAGTACAGGTGCTCATTATTACCGATGCAGATGGTATCCGCAATTTCGTACCAGTAATAATCGGCGTACAGGCCATAGCAGCTCAGGGGCTTCTGGTTGTAATTCAGGCGACCGTCGCAGCCGGTCAGGGTGAAGCCGTTCAGGTCATGGGTCAGATGGCCTTCACCAACCATATAAATATGTTGGAAATCCACCAGCATGGCAATCTGAACATCCGTATCCAGTAGGTAGGAGCCGTCCAGAATGTCCTGCCACACCTGTTCACGCTCCCAGCGGAACCAGTCGGGAATGTGGGGGAATTCGGTTTCGCCATCGAGGGCTTGAAGCTTTCCGATGGGGGTCAGCTCATATTTTTTGCCGCAGTTGCCGCAGGTCAGATGAATGCCGCTGCCTTTCATGTGGCCTTCGGCACCGCAGTGGGGGCATTTGTAAAGAATGCGCTCCAGACCGTCGGCACGGGTGCTGTCGTTGATCTCGATACCCTGTTCCGCCTGCCACTTAAAGTGGTCAAAGCCAAATGCGGCATCCAGACCATCGCTGAGTTCCTTGACGCTGAGGTTGCGAACCTGCTCCCGTGTGTACAGGCAGCGAGCTTTGGCGCTGACAGGGACGCTTTTGCGGACACGCAGCTCGTTATACAGGGGAGTGCGGGAAAAAGCACCGAAGGTTTCAATCATAATGACAGGAACGTCAAATTTTTTCAGCAGCACGCCCATTTTGCGGGGGAGGGTGGTGGCAGTACCGTCAAAGGAATAGCTGGCCTCGGGGTACATGAGGATGCTGGTTTTCAGCGTTTTCAGGGCATAGGTCATATCAGAGATCAAACCCAGATCGGTCACGAATTTCTGGGTGGGGAAGCAGCCGATGGCCCGCATGAGCCACCCCATGAAGCCGCCCATGCCCACGAATGCGTCCGATGTACAGACGATGCAGAAATGCTTTGGGAACAGAATCCGATGGGCGATCTGCATATCGAGGAAGCAGGAGTGGTTCATCAGGATCAGGCAGGGCTCGTTTTTTAGCTCATCCAGACCCTCCACTTCGTATTTAAATTTGGTACCCATCATGCCGAAAACGGTCAACAGGCGAATGAGTCCTCGCCAGAAAATGTTGGGTTTCTTTGGGTTCTTGTGCTTGTACCGGGGGAGGGACATGACTTTATCATAGTCCATGTGCTTAACGCTGGTCTTCACCGGGGCACATCCTTTCTGTTCATTATTTGTTCATTATTATATAGGAAAACAAGTCGAATGTCAACGGAAGATAATGGTGGGTTAAATTATTGGGTATTCGCTCATAGCTTAGCCTTTAGAGGTGCCCAATAATTTATCGTGTTAGTCAAAAAGAGAACCGCCCTGCCGGAGTTTCGGCAGGGCGATGGACATTTATGAAATTATTCCTGTTCCCAGTTGTGCCAGACGTTCTGGACGTCGTCATCGTCCTCCATGATATCCAGCAGCTTTTCCATGAGGGTGATCTGCTCCTCAGTTTCCAGCTTCTGATAGTTCTGGGGAACCATTTCGATCTGAGCGGACACGAAGGTGTATTTGCCCAGGTTGGCAACAACGTCATTGAAGTCATCGGGCTGGGTGTAGATGGTGAACACATCGCCGTCGGCCTCGAAATCGTCAGCACCGGCCTCCATGGCATCCATCATGACTTCTTCCTCGTCCAGCTCCTCCTCGGAGTTGTCGATGACCAGCACGCCCTTCTTATCGAAAGACCAGCTGACGCAGCCGGAAGCACCCAGATTGCCGCCAAACTTATCGAAGTGGTGGCGCATGGAGCCGGCAGTACGGTTACGGTTGTCGGTCATGGTTTCCACGATAACGGCAACGCCGCCGGGGCCGTAGCCTTCGTAGGTAATGGTTTCGTAGTTGTCACCGCCGCCGGCACCGCTGGCCTTTTCCAGGCAACGCTTGATGTTATCGTTGGGCATATTGGCGGCCTTTGCCTTGGTGATGACGGTAGCCAGACGGGAGTTATTGGCGGGGTCGGTGATGCCGCCGCCCTCCTTAACAGCCACGATCAGCTCCTTGGCAATCTTAGTGAAAGCGGCAGCACGCTTGGCGTCCTGTGCGCCCTTGGTTTTTTGGATATTATGCCATTTGGAATGTCCGGACATAAGTATTTCTTCCCTTCAAAAATTATCTGAACTATTTTAGCACTACCGGGCAAAAAAATCAATAGAATTTCATGCAATCGGCGTGTTTTTGTGAAACAATGACCTGAATTTCCGGGAATGCGGCGGCGATTTTGTCAGCCAGCACGGATACGATGGGGTTTTCTGTGGTGAAGTGGCCTGCGTCGATCAGGTTCAGGCCAAGGGTCTGGGCATCCCAGAACTGGTTGTATTTGATGTCGGAGGTGACGAAGGTGTCACATCCGGCCCGGAGGGCATCCATCAGCTCGCTGGCGCAGGCACCACCGCCCACGGCCACTTTGCGGACGGGGTTGCCGCTATCCACATAACGCAGGCCGTCGCAATCCAAGCGGGATTTTACGGTTTCGAGGAATGGATGCAGTTGTTGTGCGGTTACTTCGCCCATGCGGAGCAAACCCCATTCACGGCCTTGATTGTCAACGCCCATGGGATTGATGACCTGAATGTTTTCCAAGCCAAGCAATTCGGCAAGGTGGGCATTGACACCGCCGGGAGCACAATCCAGATTGGTATGGGCGTTGATGGCGCTGATATCGTGTTTGCACAGCAGCCGGATACAGCGGCCTACCTCGTTTTCATCCGTCACGGCGTTGACTGGGCGGAAAATTAGGGGATGGTGGGTGACGATCAACTCTGCGCCGATCTCGGTGGCTTCTTTGCAGACCCCTTCAAAGGGGTCAAGTGCCACCAGAATTTTGGTAACAGGGGTGTTCTTGCTTCCGCAGAGCAGTCCAACATTGTCCCAGTCCATTTTCATGGAGCGAGGGGCAAGGGTATCGAGAAAGAACAAAACATCAGCTACGGTTGCCATAGATTTGCGCCTCCAATTTTTCAAGATCGGAC
This sequence comes from Faecousia sp., assembly GCA_045123795.1. GTDB lineage: Bacteria > Bacillota > Clostridia > Oscillospirales > Oscillospiraceae > Faecousia. The sequence continues at coordinate 33,623 of JBGVKN010000155.1, forward strand.
AGGATCATATTGTAAATGTAAAGCTGGTCGTTGCCGGAGCGCTTCATTCCATCGACGGTGAGGCGGACACCGTGAAGAACTCGCTCATAGTATTCCGGCAGCAAGGGGTGGTTGTCCTCCAGAAGCTGGGGGGTGATAAAGGTTTCTGCCGGGGAGATGCCATGACCGGGATCGTAGACTACTTCCATAATGGAATAGACGAATTTTCCGTCCTTGGCCAGGGTTTCCCGATTGATGCGGAAGCCGGAATCATAGAGCCACTGCCGCAGCTCCGGGCGTTTGCTTTGGCATTGCAGTATTAAGCGGTATTGATCGCATTGCAGCCATGGTGCGGCGGCGAGGATGGACATAATGGTATCCGCACCCATGCCGGCGCAGACCATTACATCGAAATCCCGGGGGATGTTGCGGACACCATCGGACAGATAAAAGGTCATTTTATCCCGGACACCGAATTTAGTGGCGTTGCGCATGGCGCTTTGCAGAGGGCCTTCGTTGACATCGGCGGCGATGACGGAAGACGCAATGCCGTTTTTCAGCAGGTGGATGCCTAAGTACCCGTGGTCACAGCCGATGTCTGCAACCCGGTCACCGGGGGCAATGAAGCCGCAGCAAGCCAGTAAACGGTCAGAAAGGGGGAGTTTCATAGGATGTTCCTCCATACATAGCAAAATCGCCGTCCCGGCGGTGCGGGACGGCGTTGCCGGTTTGATTAGGCCTTGCTCTGCTGGTCGGCCTCGTAAGCCTCCAGGAAGTGGTTCAGCTGAGCCAGGAATGCATCGCAGTCGATGCCGTGAACCATGCAGGCTTCCTCCACGGTTTCACCCCGGGAAGAGGGGCAGCCCAGGCAGTGCATGCCGATGGCGAAAAACAGGGGAGCGGCGTGAGGTGCGATATCCAGCACATCGCCGATGATGGTTTCTTTTTCAATCTTAACAGCCATAATAATGACCTCCTATTTCATTTCTTTCGACATTATAACCGCTGTTTAAAGAAAAAACAAGAGGGAATTTATGAATTCAGATCTCCGGTGGCAGGATTATCGATCAATGTGCCGTTTTCCTCAAACCGTGAGCCGTGACAGGGGCAGTCCCAGGTGTGTTCCACCGGATTCCACTTCAAGGCACAGCCCAAATGGGGGCAGCGTTTGGTGGTAAAAGTAAGCAGGTTTTTGACTGCTTCAAAGCCGTTAACGGCTAGTTGGGGGTGCAGGATACTGCGGGATGGGTAGAAAAGAGTGGCGTATGGGTTCTCTCTGCCGGAGATCAAATCGGTTAAGATATCTGCTGCTACCATGGAAGAAGTCATGCCCCACTTGTTGAAGCCGGTAGCCACATACAGATCCGGGATTCGGGCGGAATATTGACCAATATAGGGAATGCCGTCCAAGGTCATGCAGTCCTGGGTTGCCCAGCGGTAGCGGATTTTTGCGTTGGGGTAGTGGCGGGAGGCGAAAGCTTCCAGCTCAGCCCAATTGCCGCCCTGCTTGCCGGTGCGGTGGCTGCCGCCGCCTAAAATTAGCAGGTCGCCGTGGTCACGGAAACTCAGGCCGGTTTTGCTTTCGTCCACATACATTCCGCCTACGTGACCGGCGTTTTCCAGTGCCAGACAGTAAGAACGGTGCTGGTACATTTTGATAAAATAACTGCCGTGCTTATTGAGAATGGGGAAGTGAGTGGCGATGATGATCTTTTTTGCCGTAATGGTGGCATTGTCGGTTTTGGCGGTGTGGGGAGCCAACTCCCGGATGGGGGTATGCTCGTAAATGCGCAGGTCTTTTGCGATGGCGGCGAGGAATTTCAGGGGGTGGAACTGAGCCTGACCGGGGAATTTTACTGCGCCGACAGTGGAAATGGGGAGGGAGAGGGGCTTTTGATAAGAGGCAGGAAAGTTCAGCTTTTTCAGAGCGGACAGTTCTTTCTGCAATTTTTTTAGATCGTTTATTGAGTAGACATAGGAGTTCTGTTCAGAATAGTCGCAGTCGATGTCGGCGCACAGGCGGCGGTATTCGTTCAAGGCTTTTTGATTTGCTTCCAGATACAGTTTTGCTTTCTCTGTGCCTAGTTTATGATAGATCAGGCCGTGCTGGGATGTGATCTTTGCGGTGGTGTTCTTTGTGATGCCTGTGCTGATGGTATTGGCTTCGCACAGGATATAATCGACGCCGGCGGTGTGCAACCGATAAGCGCAGAGCAGTCCTGCCATGCCGCCGCCGATGATGAGTACGTCGGTGTGGATATTTTCCTGCAAGGGTGGAAATTGGGGAAGTCGGGCGGTTTCCGACCAGATGGATGCCATACGATCACCTCAAGGTTAGTATGGACTGTTTTGCGCAGAAAAACCGCCGGACTTGATTTGTCCGGCGGCGAGGGTCAAGTATCTCTTTTGAATTCCAGAATATCTCCCGGCTGGCAGTCCAGTACATCGCAGATCGCTTCCAGGGTGGAGAAGCGAATGGCACTGACCTTTCCGTTTTTTAGCTTGGATAGGTTCACATTCGCAACGCCGACACGCTCCGAAAGCTCATTTAATGACATTTTCCGGTCAGCCATGACCCGGTCAAGACGCAAGATAATAGGCATGTTGCGTCCTCCTTACAGGGTCTCGTCAGAAAGCTGCTGTAGCTCAGTGCCGTAGCGGAAGATGTAGGACAGGAGCAGCAGAATACCGCTGACGATCAGGAAACTGATATCAATTGTGCAATGAACGGAAACGTGGGAGATTTTTTCGCCAATCAGCAAATTGGGAAGATCATAGGCAAAGGTGTAAATCAAAAGCTCGGAAATCGTAATACAGTTATAGGCGATGCCCAAAATAACGGTGTGGATGGCAATGCGGCGAAGGCTGGGGCTGATGGTGGCGTGGAAGGGCTGTCCCTGAGAAATGGGCTCGAGAATAGCGGTGATGGACTGCACAATTCGACGGGCGACAAGACAGAAGACGCAGCACAGAACCAAAACGATAGCGGCCTGCAGCAGGACAACCCATTTATCCGGCCCAAAGCGGTCGGGGATCTGCAGCTCTAAATAACCGATATCGATGCTTTCATAGCCCGTGGCAACAGTGTCTGGATCCAAGCCAAGAAGAAAACCGACACCGACGAGACAGGCGCAGACGATGGCGGCAATCGCCAAGGCCATCAGGACTTTTTCCGCAATGCTGAAGACGGTGTGCAGCTTAGAAGCGGTTGCAGTTAGTTTTTTCATAATTGTGTACCTCACTTTCTTTGATGGGCCAAGTATAGCATGGGATTTTATGTTTGTCAAGTAAAAATTAACGATAAACGTTAAAACATTAACGAATATAAAATGAGCGTGGTGGCAAACTATCTGCGGGGGTCAATTGCAAAACTAAGTTCCAGTTTGTAAAAGTAAATGTCGGGTATGGCGGATTTTCGAAAAACTAAATTCCGCTAACACAAGAAGTTTACGAATTACTGGAACTTACAAATGCAAACTGGAATTTACTAAACCAAAT
>JBGVKN010000156.1:0-4058 GCA_045123795.1 Faecousia sp.
CCATGCCTTTGTGATGGGAAATTGTTGTTTAGACTACCTGTCATTGCGAGGAGCGAAGCGACGTGGCAATCCCCCACGGCGATGGGGAAATGTTACGATTACCAACGAAAATGTCGGAAAATCCGGGAGATTGCCACGCCACTGCGCCCGCAGGCGCGTGCAGAGCGCAACCGCCGCAGAGCGGCGGCTCTTAGCGCGTCGCTGTGGCCACTGGCTCGCAATGACATACTTCTTTTTTAATGCTCCGATAATCTGCTAAACAACACTTTACCTTACTAACACCCTGATTATAGCACAGCGGCATGGACAAAACAAGCCGCCCGGGGTGGGCGGCTTGCGATTTATAAAAATCTTAAACTTCCTTGCTCTTGGTGGCAATCTCCAGCAGGCACTTAGCAATGAAGGCATCGGGGGTCATAGCGCCCAGATCGTCGCCCTTGCGGGTACGGACGGAAACGGTGCCATTCTCAATATCCCGGTCGCCCACAACCAGCATATAGGGGACCTTCTGCATCTGTGCTTCCCGGATCTTGTAGCCCAGCTTCTCGCTGCGGCAGTCGGTTTCAGCATGGATATTCACCGCATTCAGCTTAGCGGACAGATCCTTGGCATACTCGTGAGCACGATCAGTGATGGGCAGGACCTTGACCTGGGTGGGCATCATCCACAGGGGCAGGGCACCGGCGTACCGCTCGATCAGGTATGCCAGCGTCCGCTCATAGCAGCCAAGGCTGGTACGGTGGATGATATAGGGGGTCTTCTTCTGACCGTCGGCATCGGTATACTCCATGCCGAACTTCTGAGCCAGCAGCATATCGATCTGGATGGTGACGATGGTGTCCTCCTTGCCGAACACATTCTTATACTGAATGTCCAGCTTGGGGCCGTAGAAGGCGGCCTCGTCGATGCCGATCTCGTACTCCACGCCCAGATTGTCCAGAATTTCGCCCATGACACGCTGCGCCTCTTCCCACTGCTCGGCAGTACCCTCGTACTTGATGCCGGCACGGGCGGGGTCCCACTGGCTGAAGCGGAAAGAGCAGTTTTCCAGCATACCAACAGTTTCCAGACAATACTTTGCCAGCTCCAGACAGCCACGGAACTCCTCCTCCAGCTGATCGGGGCGGAGCACCAGATGGCCCTCGGAAATGGTGAACTGACGGACACGGATCAGGCCGTGCATCTCACCGCTGTCCTCGTTGCGGAACAGGGTAGAGGTTTCGCCCAAGCGCATGGGCAGATCACGGTAGGAGCGAGCCCGGTTCAGGTAGACCTGATACTGGAAGGGGCAGGTCATGGGACGCAGTGCAAAGCACTCCTTCTCCTCATCGTTGGGGTCGCCCAGAACAAACATACCGTCCCGGTAGTGATCCCAGTGGCCGGAGATCTTGTACAGATCGCTCTTTGCCATCAGAGGGGTCTTGGTCAGCAGGTAGCCCCGCTTCTGCTCCTCGTCCTCGATCCAGCGCTGCAGGGTCTGGATGACACGAGCGCCCTTGGGCAGCAGGATGGGCAGACCCTGACCGATCTCCTCAACCGTGGTGAAGAACTCCAGCTCACGGCCCAGCTTGTTGTGGTCACGCTTCAGGGCTTCTTCCTGACGCTTCAGGTACTCGTCCAGCTCGTCCTTGCTGGGGAAGCCGATGCCGTAAATTCGCTGCAGCATCTTGCGGTTAGAGTCGCCACGCCAGTAAGCGCCGCAGGACTTGGTCAGCTTGAAGCCGTTGTGGCGGACACGGCCGGTGTGATCCAGGTGGGGGCCGGCGCACAGGTCGGTGAACTCGCCCTGGGTGTAGAAAGAAATGACCGCATCCTCAGGCAGATCATTGATCAGCTCCACCTTGTAAGGCTCGTTCTTTTCTTCCATGTAGGCGATGGCCTCGGCACGGGGCTTTTCGCTGCGCTCCAGCTTAATGCGCTCCTTGCAGATCTTCTTCATCTCGCCCTCAATCTGGGTCACATGGTCGGGGGTGAAGGAGAAGGGAGCATCGAAGTCATAGTACCAGCCCTCGTCGATGGCGGGGCCGATGGCCAGTTGAACCTCAGGCCACAGACGCTTGACCGCCTGCGCCATGATGTGGGAGCAGGTGTGCCAGAAGGTCTTGCGGTACTCGGGGTTTTCAAAGGTGTACAGGTTTTCGTTTTCCATAGGTTTTACCTCCTTTTGATTGGGGAGGGTATAAAAAATTCCCATCCCCTGAAAGATCAGGGGTGGGATACAAAGTATTCCACGGTTCCACCCTGGTTGCCCCGAAAAACAGGGCCACTCATTGACGCTTTAACGGGCGCACCCGACCGGGAATTTCCTCCCGGCGGCTCGGAAGTGGTATCATTTTCGGCAGGGGTACGGAATTTTTTCACCAAAAATAAATTCCTCTCTGAGAATCTTTCCGAAAATGCGTGTCTTCGTCACAGCCTTTGTGATAGGGTAAATCTATCACGATTTAGCCGGGTTGTCAATCCTTTTCAGGCAAAATCCCGTGAAAACTTTCGGAAAATGACCCGTTTGTGCGGATTTCTATATTACTACAAATGTTAACGGTTTATGTAAACCGGTATTGTACAAACCACAATCCCTTGTGGTCAAATTGCACAATAAGCCGCATATTTTGGATGAATGTTTACATAATTTGATTAACATAATTGGCTCAAAAGTTGACGAATATTACGCTTTTGATTAAAATGCTTGACTTTTTCTTAAAAAATGTTATAATCCATACGGTCATACGGATGTAAATACAAAATGTAACCCGTTTGTAACCGCCGAACTTTTCGGCGTATCTTTTTAAAAAGGAGGAACCCCGCAATGCAATCCCTCAACGCCAACACCAGAACGCATTCCCTATTTACCCGTGCCGCTGCCCTGTCGCTGACCATTGTCTGCGCGGTATCGGCTCTCTCCCAAACTGTTTTCGCTAAGAATACCTACGTCATCACCGATGGCGATCAGGTCAAGATCCACAGCACCTACACCACCGACCCCGCCGACGTGCTGACCGAGGCCGGCGTCCTGCTGGACGATGTGGATACCTTCGTCACCGAGCCCGGCAAGGGCGAAACGGAGATCACCATCCACCGTGGCATGAGCGTGAGCATCGACTGCTTCGGCAGGCCCATGCAGGTCGTTTCCTACGGTGAAACGGTGTACGAGCTGCTGGAGCGGCTGGAGATCCGTCTGCCCGAAAACGCCGAGATCTCCGTGGAGCTGGATGCCCCTGTCACCGACGATATGGAGATCGCCCTGTCCACCACTGTGCTTTCCAACAATACATACACCGCTGAAGTTCCCTTCCAGACGGTTTATCAGGAAACGAACCTGCTCAAGGCAGGCACCGAGGTAGTGCTGACCAAGGGTGTCAACGGTCAGATGCTCTGCACCGCCGAGGTCACCTACGTCAACGGCATCGAAACCATCCGCACCGTGCTGACGCAGGAAACCGTGACCGAAGCCGTGGATCAGGTCATCGCTGTTGGCACCGGCGACGGCACTGTGAAGAAGGGCAAACCCATCATCGGCGACGGCGTGATCATCGCCCCCAACGGCGATGTGCTGACATTCACCAGTGTGGATAAGTTCTCCGCTACCGCCTACACCCACACCGACCCCGGCTGTGACATGATCACCGCCACCGGCACCACCGTCCACATGGGCACCATCGCCGTCGATCCCTCCGTGATCCCCTACGGCACCCGGATGTTCATCGTCAGCAAGGACGGCCGCTACATCTACGGCGTGTCCACCGCTGAGGACTGCGGCAAGTCCATCAAGAATAAGAAGGTGGATCTGTATTTCCCCACCTACGACCAGTGCATCCAGTTCGGCGTCCGGGATGTTTACATCTACTTCCTCGGATAATCGAAGATTGCAAAAACGCCTTTCTTCTGCTATGATAGCGGAAGAAAGGCGTTTTGTTGAGAAGATAAATTGTTGTTTAGTTGAGGAAATGTGTCACCCCAACGGGGCGACAGCGCCCTCCGGGCGCAAAGGCTCCCTCTGACGAGGGAGCTGTCAAAAATCTCTGATTTTTGACTGAGGGAGAGATAAAATGTGCGGTTTT
>JBGVKN010000157.1:0-29833 GCA_045123795.1 Faecousia sp.
GGTGTTTCTCATTTTGGGCACCAGCTTGCCCACATCGGGGCCGGGGCTTTCTGCCCGCAGCAGATGCATGGTAAAGCCGGAGCCGTTCTTGCGGCCGCCGGGATTCAGCGCCAGCAGGAACACCAGAACGCCCATACCGCCCAGCCAGTGGCTGAAGCTGCGCCAGTAGAGCAGTCCCCTGGACAGGGACTCCACATCCGGCAGAATGGAGGCACCGGTGGTGGTGAAGCCGGAAACGATCTCGAAAAATGCGTCGATGTATCTGGGAATATCCCGGGAGATAAAGAAAGGCAGACAACCGAATAAACTCAATACGATCCAGCTAATACCAACGCAGACCATGCCCTCCCGGGCATCCAGTGCGTTGGGGGCTTTTCTGCAGAACAGGAACAAAACCAACGCAACGGCAACAATAATGCCAATCGTAAACAGGAAGCCCTTGGTGGCCGCCCATTCTCCGTAGCCCAGACTGATCCCCAGCGCCGGTAGCATGAACAGTGCTTCAATGGTCAATATCTGGGCGAGGAAACGTCCAATGATCTTATAATTCATAGCCTATGCCTCTTATGCAAAGATGTCGTTGATTTGCTTGATCACACCCCGGCCACTGGTGACCACCACCAACGTATCGCCTTGGGTGAAGGAGGAGTCGCCGTTGGGGATCTCCGTCTTGGAGCCGTGGGTGATGCTGGCGATCAGAACGTTGGGCTTGGTCTTGAGCTGCTTCAGAGGAGTGTCGCAGTGCTTGGTGTTCTGGTCAACGAGGAACTCCATGGCTTCGACCTGTCCATCAGCAATGGCGTGGACGGAAACCGCAGCGCCGGTCTGGTTCTGCATGGCCCGTACATAACGGACGATGTTGTTGCAGCACAGCTCCTTGGGACAAATCACGCTGCCAAGGCTTAGACTGTCGATGACACTGCGCTCGCCCACTTCTTCCAGCTTGGTGATGACCTGCGCAACGCCCTGCCGGGAACCGTAAAGGGATAGGATCATGTTCAGCTCGTCCCGTCCGGTCAGGGTGACCATGGCGTCGCAATCGGTCAAACCTTCGCTTTCCAGAACCTCAAGATTGCTGGGGTCGCCGTGGACGATTTCAGCTTCGGGCAGCAGTGCGTCCAGCTCCCGACAGCGCTCATAATCGGCTTCCAGCAGACGGACTCTGATGCCGGACTTTTTCAGTTGATGAGCAAGGAAGTAGCTGACTCTTCCACCGCCGCAAAGCATGACCTTACGGACACGGCGGGTAAAGATATCCAGATTTTTCAGTAGGATGGTCAAGTTTTCCGTGGGAGCGGTGACGAAAATTCGGTCGCCGGCCTGCAGCACAAAGCTGCCCCGGGGAACCATAGCGGTACCGTTACGCAGTACGGCGCACACGAGCACCCGGCACTTGACGATTTTTGCCATTTCCATCAACGGGATGTTGCACAGCTTGCCGCCTTCTTCCACCCGCAGCTCCACGATTTCAGTGCGTCCCTTGGCAAAAATATCCCGGCGCAGGAACCCCGGGTATTTCAGCAGCCGCTCGATCTCAATGGCCGCCTGCTTTTCGGGATTGATCGCCATGGAAAGGCCAAAGGTATCCCGCATTTCGTAGATCTGATCGATGTATTCCGGGGTGCGGATTCTGGCGATGGTGTGCAGCTTGTGGTTCATGCCGTGGGCAGTGGAGCAGCACAGCAGGTTTACCTCATCGGCGCTGGTGGCGGCAATGAGCAGGTCTGCGTCCATCACACCAGCCTGACGCAGTGTTGCCATGGATGCGCAGTTTCCATGGACGGTGATTACGTCGTAACGCTCCATGCTGGTTTCCAGCACGGAATGATCCGAGTCGATGAGGGTCAGGTCGTATCCTTCGGCGGAAAGCTGGCGAGCCAGTGTGGAGCCTACCCGGCCATCGCCGGCAATGATAATATTCATAATGTGCCTCCTGTAAAAAGGAAATACTGTATTTAATCATTATATCACTGTTCTTTGATAAAGACAATAAAAAAACAGCAAAAGAATCCGCAGGTTCTTTTGTGTGATAAATTGTTGTTTAGTTGATTAGCTACGCACTAAAAAAGAAGTATGTCATTGCGAGCCAGTGCGCACACTGGCGTGGCAATCTCCCTGATTTTCCGGCATTTTGGTTGCTAGTTGTAACATTTCCACATCGCCGTGGGGGATTGCCACACCAGTGATTTAGATGAGGTATGATTGCCACAGGCAATCATTTCGATTTCAATTCGCTGCGCGATGCACCGCTGTCACTGGTTCGCAATGACAGATTGTCTAAACAACAATTTATCCGATTGACACTCACGCCATATTCCCCTATGATAATAGCAAACAACGAAAGGCGGTATACCATGAAGCAGAGCTTATGCAACAATTGGGAATTCACCCCAAACTGGACAGAGGAATTCAGTCACGGCAAAGGCACCGCACAAAACGTGCGCCTGCCCCACACAGCGGTGGAACTTCCCCTGCACTGCATTGACCATGAGGATTATCAAATGATCTGCGGATACCGCCGCATCCTGCCCGTAGAAAAAAACATGGCGGGAAAACGTTTATTTCTCCAGTTCGATGGTGCCGCCCACATTGCAACTGTATACCTGAATGGTCTGGAGCTCACCACCCACCGCTGCGGCTACACCGCATTCCGGGTAGAAATCACGGATCATGTATGCTTTGACCAAGAAAATCTCATCGCCGTCCAACTGGACACCACGGAAAATCCCGCTATTCCGCCCTTCGGCTATGTCATCGACTATCTGACCTATGGCGGCCTTTACCGGGAGGTATGGCTGGATATACGGAAAAAAGAAATGGTACACGACATATTTGTGACCACCCCCGATCTGTCCGCCGCACAGGTTGCCGTCACCGCTGATAGCGACTGCCGGGTGGAAATTCTCTCCCAAGACGGCACAGTGCTGGCATCCGGCGCACCCGGCAGGCTACACATCCCCAACGCCCAACCCTGGACTACGGACACGCCCACTCTTTACCGCTGCCGGGTGACCTGCCTTTCCTCCGGGGATACGGCAGAAGTCACCTTCGGCTTCCGCACTACCGAGTTTAAGGCAGACGGCTTTTATCTCAACGGTCAAAAGACCTTCCTGCGGGGGCTAAACCGCCACCAGTGCTATCCTTATATGGGCTATGCCGCAACGGCATCCTTGCAAAAAGAGGATGCCCGCATCCTAAAAGAAGAACTGGGCTGCAATGCCGTACGTACTTCCCACTATCCCCAGAGTCACCATTTCATTGACGAATGTGACCGCTTGGGTCTGCTGGTGTTCACCGAAATTCCCGGCTGGCAGCATATCGGCGATGATGATTGGAAGGAGCAATGCTGCGAAAACGTCCGGGAAATGGTGACTCAATACCGCAATCACCCCAGCATCATTCTGTGGGGTGTACGGGTCAACGAAAGCACGGATGACGATGAGCTGTACCGCCGCACCAACGCCATCGCCCATGAATTAGACCCCAGCCGAGCCACCTCCGGCGTGCGCTATCTTCAAAAAAGTCACCTTTTGGAGGATGTTTACGCCTACAACGATTTCTCCCACACCGGGGATAATGACGGTGCCAAGCCAAAAAAATCCGTCACACCGGACAATTCCAAGGCCTACCTGATCTCCGAGCACAACGGTCATATGTTCCCCACCAAAGCCTTCGACCCATGGCAAAAGCGGCAAGAGCACGCCCTACGCCACGCAAGGGTGCTGAATGCGGCGATGGGTTCCGGTGAGCACGCCGGTTGCTTCGGCTGGTGTATGTTCGACTATGCCACCCATAAGGATTTCGGCTCTGGGGACCGGATCTGCTACCACGGCGTGATGGATTCCTTCCGCAACCCCAAGCTTGCGGCGGCCGTCTACGCCAGCCGGCAGGCAAGCACGCCGGTGCTGGAGGTCGGCTCCCCCATGGACATTGGCGATTATCCCGCCGGAAATATTGGTGACGTTTATGCATTGACCAACGCCGACGAGGTACGGCTTTACAAAAACGGAGCTTTCGTTGATCAACTCAGCGCCCACAGCCCCGGTGTCATGCGTATGGAAAATCCCATTGGCTGCCTGCTGGAAACGCAGGAGGGCTTCTCTCCGAAAAAGGCATCCCTCCTGCGCAAATGTTTGGTTGCCATCGGCAAAAAAGGACTGACTGGTCTATCCCCTGCGGATTATGTGCGCATTGCTTGGGCAATGATCCGCTATCAGATGACCATGGATGACGCTGTCAAACTCTACGGAAAATACATTGGCAACTGGGGCGGCGAGGCTACAGTCTGGCGTTTTGATGCCGTTAAGGACGGAGAAGTGGTGGCATCCGTTACCCGTTGCCCCTCGGCAAAGCTCCATCTGGAGGTTAAAACCAGCCGCACCACCCTGACCGAGGGCAACACCTACGATATGGCGGCAGTGCGCATCCGGATTCTGGACGAATTTGGCAACACCGTTCCCTACGCCCAGCTCCCGGTAAAGCTGGCGGTGGACGGTGCACTTGAGTTGGTAGGTCCCGATGTAGTCACCGCCGAGGGCGGTATGTGCGGCACATACCTGCGCACGGTGGGCCGCTGTGGAAATGCTACGCTCACCATTTCCACCACACAAACGCCGTCTGTTACCATTGCATTTGAAGTGAAATAAGAAAGATTTACAGTTATTTCATAACCATACCGCATGGAAAGCCTTTACTTTTTTCAAAAAATGGGCTATGATAGCAGAACCAACCCTCAGGAGGTACTTATATGCAGTTAAAGCGTATTTTATATTGGGTGACCATCGCCTTTTTGGTTCTGGTCATCGTCATCTGTGGCACGATGATCGTCCAGAAGCTCATCACAGATGCCCGGGATAAAGCAGATAACGAACAGCTTCTTTCCACCATGCCCTCTATGGAGCGTCCACCTATCACAACCGGCCCGGACAACTCCCAAACCAGCCCTTCTGTCCCTCCCATAACTGAGCCCGGTGTGCCGGAAGTCCCCACAGAGCCTACCATCCTTTGGGGCTATCAGACTCTGTATGAGATGAACAACGACATGGTCGGCTTCATTGAGATCCCCGGCACCAGCATCAAGTACCCTGTGGTGCAGTCCAAGTATCAGGCCAATTTCTATTTGCGAAAGAATTTCTATAAGGTTGGCGCATCCTGCGGCACCATCTATGTCCGGGAAGCCTGCGATGTGTTTGAGCCTTCCGACAATGTGACCATCTACGGCCACAAAATGAGAAACGGCACCATGTTTGCTGACCTTCATCTGTACAAGGACAAGGATTTCTGGGAAGATAACCAAATCATCCATTTTGACACCCTGTACGAATTCCATGATTACGAAATCTTCGCCGTGTTCCAGACTGAGGCAAACCACCCCGGCAGCTTCAACTATCATATGTTTGACGATGCCAAAGACGCAGCGGAATTTGACGAATTCGTTTCCAAGTGCAAGAACTTGGCCTATTACGACACCGGCATCACCCCTCAATACGGGGATAAGCTGATCACCCTGTCCACCTGCGATAAGGATATCGAGGACGGACGGCTGGTGGTCGTGGCCCGCCGAATTCAGTAAGTTGATATGGTAAGGCGCTGGTGCATACGCACCAGCGCCTTACATTTTATCCGTTACTTCTCCGCCTCGATGATATACAGACTGGAACCGTAGTCCAATTGTGTCCGTTGGTTTCCATCGTACCCGGTACCCCGGAACAGCGGCAGCAGCATGATGCCGCTTTCCAATGCCGCCGCAGACACTGTCCATTCCTGCACCCCGTCCGGCATGGTATAATGCCGATCCACAGTCCGCAGAATGACTCCATTGGGATTCAAATTCACAGGTGCTACGTGCTTGACCAGCGCACCAAACTGACCGACCCGCAGTTCCTGATCCCGGGCCCGCACTCGATAAGTTCTGCCTTTTATTAAATCAAACACCCGCAGGCATTCATACGCCGGAGCCGCATCCATCTGCTTATGGAACACACCCGCAATAGCCATTTCCCCGTTGGACACCTGCCAGCCGGTTTCGGTCCGGCGGAAAGTACCAAATTGGAACAGTTTGCGGCATTGCTTATAGAAGCTGATCTGAGCCTTGATCTGCTTTACTTCCACCGGCAGCAGATGCTTCAGATCCAGCTCATAGCCCAGCACGCCAAAGAAGGACACATTTCCCCGGGTAGACAAGGGAGTGACCCGAAGCGTCTGGGCATGGGGCGCTGCGGAAACATGAGCCCCGAAGGTGGACTGAGGATACAAATAAGACAGTCCACTCTGAATATCCAGCCGGGAGATGGGATCGGTATTGTCCGAGCACCAGACCTGCGGCGAGAAGCACTGCATTCCCAGATCAAACCGGTTGCCGCCGGAGGAACAGCTTTCCAGCAGCACATGAGGCCGTGGACCAAAAATCCGCCCCAGTACCTCATACAATCCCAGAATGTAGGCATGCGCCTTGGCACCCAGCGCAACGGAATGGCGGTTCATATCCCATTTCACATAAGTAATATTCGCCTTATCCACAATAGCAGATACATTTTCAACGATATAGTCCCGGACTTCTTGTTTCGTCAGATCCAGCAATAGCTGATTGCGCCCCAAAACCGGAGCAAACTCATCCGTCAACGCCCAATCCGGGTGGGTTCGGTACAGGTCGCTGTCCTGATTGACCGATTCCGGTTCAAACCACAAGCCGAATTCCATCCCCAGCTTGCGCACCTCCCGGCTCAGCCCATCCAGCCCTTTGGGGAGCTTTTTGCGATTGACGCTGTAATCACCCAAACCGGCTTTGTCATGGTTACGCTGCCCGAACCAGCCATCATCCAGCACAAACAGCTCACAGCCCAGATTTTTTGCCCGCTTGGCAAGCCCCATCAGCCGCCGGTGGTCAAAATCGAACATACAGCCTTCCCAGTTGTTATACAGCACCGGGCGGTGGCGGTAACGCCAGTATTTCGGCACGATATGGTCATTGACAAAGCGGTGCATTCTGCGGGAAAGCCCGTTGAAGCCTGCATCTGACCAGCACAGCACCGCCTCCGGCGTTTCAAACCGCTCCCCCGGAGCAAGGCTCACGGCCAAATGATCCGGTGAAATTCCCTGCATCACCCGGGTCAAACCCTGCAAGGATCGCTGGGCCGATGCGTAGTGGTTGCCGGAATAAATGAGATTGAAGCCGTACACCCGACCGTGTTCCTCGGTCGCTCCAAGCTCGCTGAGCAAAAATCCGGGATTGTGCCGGTTAGAGGATGCACCTGTGGTGCTTTCATTGACCACCCGGCTGGCTGTCACAGGAGCCGTATGCTTTCCCATTTCAGCGATCCATCCACCGTCAAAGGTGGTCATGTTGAAAGCACCCGGCAGGTCAACACACTGGCTCATCAGCTTCGTCACGGTAACAGCATGATCTCCCGTGTTTTCTAAAGCAACACGCCGGGTTAAGGCCGTTTCAAAAGCAGTGTAATACAGCCGCAAGCGAGCATTCTTCTGCTCCAGCGTAATGACCAGCGTTTCGCCCCCATCTCTGGCTTGCGGAAGTTCCATAGGCGCAATGCCTTCTACAATTTCAAATCCCACATAGCGAAAATCCGTGGCTTTTCCGTCCAGCTCCACCGGGGTTTCCCGGTAGTCGCCCCGCCCGGAGCCACTCCATTCCAGCGGCAGGACATCCAAGCAACTGGCAGTATCTTTGCTATCCAGCAACACACTGCTGCCCCAGCCCAGTCCGGGCACACAGGCAAAGCCTGCTCCGTCCTCTGTCCGCACCGGCGCACCAAAATGCAGATGCTCCACTATGCCGTAAGTATTCACACGGAATAAGTAGGAATACTTCGGCGTACTCAGATGAAAAACACCATCTTTCTGTGTGATCAACCTGATCCCCCCCTTTTTTCTATATTTTAGCCCCCATCCAATATTCTGTCAACGGCTGAAATCGGATAAAAGCAAAGGCAAAAAGCGGTGCATTTTGGCTAATTAGGAATCAATTTGCACAAACGGCAAAAATAAATATTGCATTTTTTCAGTCAATATGATAACATTGTAAGGTCAAAACAGTATCAAGTATAAGCGAATAATACGGTTATCTGCCGGCTGAACCTGTCGGTAGTTTTTTCTGGAGGAATGAATATGAATTATGATGTGATCATCGTTGGCGCAGGCCCCGGCGGTATTTTCTCCGCTTACGAGCTGACTCAGACCTGTCCGAACCTAAAAATCGCAGTCTTTGAATCCGGTCACGCTCTGCATCAGCGTCGCTGCCCCATTGACGGTGTGAAAATCAAATCCTGCATCAACTGCAAAAGCTGTTCCATTATGAGCGGCTTCGGCGGTGCCGGTGCATTCTCTGACGGCAAATACAACATCACTAACGATTTTGGCGGCACGCTCCATGAATACATCGGCAAAAAGCAAGCACTGGAACTGATGCAATACGTGGACAAGATCAATCTGGACTTCGGCGGCGAGGGCACCAAGCTCTACTCCACCGCCGGCACCAAGTTCACCAAGATCTGTATGCAGAACGACCTGCACCTGCTGGATGCCTCCGTGCGCCATCTGGGCACGGACATCAACTACGTTGTGCTGGAAAATCTTTACGCATTCCTGAAGGACAAGGTCGATTTCTTCTTTGACACGCCGGTGGAAACCATCCGTGTCATCGATGGTGGTTACGAAATCGTGTGCAAGGATGCGGTCTACACCTGCGATAAGTGCATCGTTTCCGTTGGTCGCAGCGGCAGCAAATGGATGGAAAAGATCTGCAAGGAGCTGAAAATCCCCACCCAGTCCAACCGTGTGGACATCGGTGTGCGTGTGGAGCTTCCGGCGGAAATTTTCTCCCACCTGACCGACGAGCTGTATGAAAGCAAAATCGTCTACCGCACCGAAAAATATGGCGACAAGGTGCGCACCTTCTGCATGAACCCCAAGGGTGCCGTGGTCAGCGAGAATACCAACGGCATCGTCACCGTTAACGGACACAGCTACGAAGACCCCGCCAAACAGACCCGCAACACCAATTTCGCCCTGCTGGTGTCCAAGCACTTCTCCGAGCCCTTCAAGGATTCCACCGGCTATGCTGAATCCATCGCTCGCTTAAGCAATATGCTGGGTGGCGGCGTTATGGTGCAGCGCTTCGGTGATCTGATCCGTGGTCAGCGCAGCACCCCCAAGCGTATTGAGGAGTCCTTCACTGTACCCACCATGAGCGCCACCCCCGGCGATCTGAGCCTGGTTCTGCCCAAGCGTCTGCTGGACGGCATCATCGAAATGATCTACGCCCTGGATAAGATCGCTCCCGGCACTGCCAACGACGATACCCTGCTCTACGGCGTTGAGGTCAAATTCTACAACATGGAGGTCGCCGTAGACGACAAGCTGCAAAGCTGCTACGATGGCCTATACATCATCGGCGACGGCAGTGGCATCACTCATTCCCTGTCCCACGCTTCTGCCAGCGGTGTCCATATAGCTCGGGCGATTCGGGATCGGCTTTCGTGAGAAAGTCACAGAACTTCTCAGAATAAAATGCTAGAATGTCCTCACAATAAGAAATGGAGGTAATCACTATGAAATATGTTTGCGATGTATGTGGCTGGGTGTATGACGAGGCCGAAGGCTACCCCGAGGGCGGCATTGCCCCCGGCACCAAGTGGGAGGATATTCCCGAAGATTTCGAGTGCCCCCTGTGCAGCGTGGGCAAGGATCAGTTCTCTCAAGAATAAACCCATAATCACAAGCCCCCTTTCAATAAAGGGGGCTTTGGTGCTGTTATTAGATATGACAAAGGAGGCGCAACGATGGAGCGCAATCGATGGTACAAAGATATGGTCTTCTACCAGATCTGGCCCCGGAGCTTTATGGACGGAAACGGCGATGGCATGGGCGATCTGTACGGTGTTTATGACAAGCTGGATTATCTGCAATCTCTGGGTGTGGACGGCATCTGGTTCTCTCCCCTCTACCCCTCCCCCGGTGCGGACTGCGGCTATGACATTGCCGATTATATGGACATTGACGCCATGTACGGTGGCATGGCGGCGTTCCTGAACTTGCTCCACGGTGCCCATGAGCGGGGCATGAAGGTCATCATGGATCTGGTGGTGAACCACACCAGCGATGAGCATGAATGGTTCCAAAAAAGCCGTCAGCGGATCAATCCCTACACCGACTATTACATCTGGCGGCCCGATCCGGGCAACGGCAAGCTCCCCAACAATTGGGACAGCAACTTTGAAGGCAAAGCTTGGACTTTCGATGAGGTTCGAGGGGAATACTATCTGCACCTGTTTGCAAAAAAACAGCCGGACCTGAATATGGACAATCCCCTTGTCCGGGAGGAAGTGAAAAAGATTCTGCGTTTCTGGCTGGATCTGGGCGTAGATGGCTTCCGGGAAGATGTGATCACCTACATCTCCAAGCCCGACGGCCTGCCGGACGATCGTATTTTCCCCATCTACAAGGGTATGCCCCTGTATAACCACGGCCCCCGAATCCACGAATATCTGGCGGAATTTAAGCGTGATGTGCTGGATCACTATGATTGCTTCACTCTGGCAGAGGCTCCGCTGGTCTGGCCTGACCGGGCGCTGAAATACATAGACGAAGAAAAAGGTCAGATAGATATGATGATCCAGTTCCAGTGCCAATGCGCTGACTGTTTTTTCTCCGATTATATGCCCACTAAATTCAATTTGCGCAAGCTGAAACGGGCATTTTCCAGCTGGCAGTACAAGCTGGAAGGTCGGGCCTGGAATATGCTCTACATGGAAAATCACGATCATCCCCGGATCATTTCCCGCTACGGCAGTGAAAAATTCTGGAAGCAAAGCGGAAAAATGCTGGCGGCGGCCTATCTGTTCCAAAAAGGCACTCCCTTCATCTATCAGGGGCAGGAGATCGGTATGCTGAACTGGCAGCCGGAGGACCCGGAAATGTACGAGGATGTGCAGACTCGGTGGCAATATGAAAACACCGCCACCGACAAACCCGCCGATGAGCGGCTGCACCGCCTGTGGCGTTCCAGCCGAGACTCTGCCCGAACTCCGGTTCAGTGGTCGGACGAAGAAAACGCCGGCTTTACCACCGGCACGCCTTGGTTTTATGTAAACCCGAATTATAAAACCATCAATGTTGCCCAGCAGGAGCAGGACCCGGACTCCATTCTGAACTTCTACCGCAGTGCCATCAAACTGCGCAAGGAGCTGCCGGTAGTGCGCCACGGCAGCTATCGAGAGCACTTCCCCTTGGATTCCAAAATCTACTGCTATTCACGGGAAATGGATGGACAAAAACTGCTGATTCTTTGCTCTTTTTCTGACAAACCGGTTCATCTGCGTATCCCCAAAGGCTTTGATTTGGATCAAGGAACGTTGATTTTGAAGAATTATCCCAATCCCTGTCCCACTGCCCTGCGGCCTTACGAAACCCGGGTGTACTTGTGGTAAAACTCCAACTACATACCAAAGCCGGGGCTGCATTCGCAGCCCCGGCAACTTTCATTCTGTTTTCGATTCTTCCGGTGGTGCGATCTGCGTAGTCTTACCATTCCAATTCAGCATAGTCGGACTGATCAGCGCCAGTCCCATTGCGATCCAGAAGGTATTATAATGCAGGTTAAAGGACAAATCATCCAGCACGCAGTGAAGAGCCACCGTTGCACTAATCAGCAAGATGTGATATTCCCGCCGCTTGTACAGCCTATACATAGACCAGCACAGCAAGATCGCCAACATAACGGTAAAAATAATACCATACCGCTGCAAAATCTTGATATACAGACAATCCACATACGTATAAACCCCGGTCACACCGTTTCCGAAGGCATCCAGACCGTTGCCCACCCATTCGATCTCCTGACCGAACAGGTTGACACCATACTGCTCCAATGAACTTTTTCCCAGCCGCAGGCGGCTTTCCAGCATGGAGTTGAGCTTTCGCATCCACGGCAGTGAATTGTCATACACAGCTGTCATAATCAGAGAGAACAAACCGCAAACACCAAAGGAGCTGACAGCCAGCCACCAAAGGGGCTTGATCTTGTCCACAAATTTAGGCCAAAACCGCATCACCAGCGCAGCCACCAGCAACCCCTCTGCAATGAAAAAGGATATGCGGGAATCGGTCAACTGGTACACGATCCAGTTAGCCACCGCCCACACCAGCGCACCGGGTACAGTGATCCGTTCCTTACGCAGGTAAATCCAAAGGGCAGTCATATTCAGCAGAATGCCGGGCAGGTTCAGCGCATAGCGGAAGCCCAGATACTCTCTGACCCGTCCACTCTTGAAGGCAGCAATGTTATCAATGATGCCGATATATCCGCTGAACACGATGATACACACCGTTACGATACTAACATTCAGCGCAAACTGTGCGATCTTAGCGAATGGTATCTGCCGTGCGCAATAGATGTACGCAAACATCAGCACCACCTGACGGTGAACGCTGAAATGGCTGACCCGAAACGTTAAGAAGAATAACGCTCCACAAACAGCAAACGCTTTCCAGTCCTGATTGTATATGCCGCCATTGATGAATTCAAATCCCACCAGCAGCAAAACGCACAGGATCTGAATCCACATATACGGACGCCCGACAAATAATTGATAATAGAACGAGGTGCTTAGAATAGACGTGATCAAAAACAAACCGAAGGAGAGGAAGTATAGCTTATCTCCGGTCAATTTTGTTTTTAACTGATTGGTCATTTTACTCCTTCACCGTTAGCAACTCCGGCGATGACCGCCTCTGCCGCTGTACGGAAGAAGTAGCCTTCGCGAATTTTTCCACCCATTTTGTGCACGTTTTTGGTCATTTTCTGATAATCCGCCTGGGACAGGCCACGCACCGCCCCATCGATCTGATCCAGAGAATCCACCGCAATACCCAGGCCGTTTTCTGTAATGAAGCTGGCCAGCGCCGCCTGTGACCAAATGATCACCGGCAGATTAGCAGACAGATACAAAGAGGTCTTATGGGGATTGTTATACTTCAAATACTCACCGGTATTTCCGGCACAAGTGCTGCTCACCGGACCATCCCATACCAGACCGAAGCTGCCTTCCAGATTTGCAGGCAGCTCATCCGGGTGGAAAGCGCCGTTGTAGCGCACATTTTCCTTACCATGAAATGCTTTTTCATCGAAATGGATGCCATACAGGTTCAAGCTGATACTGGATACATCCATATCGTAAACATAACCAGATTTGGTCGGGGCCAGATTACCTGCCACGGCGATCCGGGGCTTGTCCTGCAGCTCCGGTTTGTGTCCATTATCGGGACACAAATAGTCAAAAATACCCAGCGTAACCAGCTTTTCTTCCGTAAAGCCACGGCCCAGCATATACGCCCGCATGGAAGGGTTGTGGCAGATGACCCGGTCAAAGGCATCCAGCATCACCGTATCGGAATACTCCTCCCGATCCTGCTTGTAGCTGACCACGCCGCCAATGCCCTTGCGCAGGGATTCCAGATCGTGAATGAGCGCCGCAAAATAGCACTTCTTCACCTTTTTGATCAGCTTGACCATGGGGGTGATGAGCCGGTTAGCATACATAGGATGCTGGAAGAATACCACATCCCCCTTTTTCACCCGTAGCAGCACCTTGAGCCAGTTCATAGGCACCACGGTATACAGCCACAGCCGCTTACGCAGCTTGGAATAATGATTGGGGAACTTGGGGAATTCAATGGGTCGCATACCCATAGACTCGCAGATGCGGTTCACATCCTCCGGTGCTTTAAAGCCGGCGGTTTCCCGCTTTGCGGGTCTGATTCGCAAATAGTAATTCATAGTTATTTATCTTCCTTCAGAATCCTCAATGTCTGTTCCAGTCCGGTGCGCATATCGTATGCGGCGCTCCAGCCAAGGTTGCGCAGCTTGGTGCTGTCCATGATGGCCTTGGTTGCCGTGGAGTAGCCTGCGCTTTCCGTAGCATCGGGCAAGTCAAACACAACTTTCGTCCCCACACAGTCGGCAATGATGCCGGCAAGGTCACGCAGCATGATATCCGATGCTGCATCGGCAACATTATAGGCTTCGCCGCACTGTCCCTTAAACAAGCAGTACAGCACAGCACTGACTGCGTCTGCCACATAGGTATAGGAAAACAGTTGGGTACCTGCGGATTTCAGCACGATATCCTCCCCGGCGATACCCTTCTTAATGAACTGGGACAGGGCTTTGGTGTCGGACATCAGCATGGTAGGGCCATAGGTTCGGGCCAGACGGGGAATGACCACATCCAGTCCCTTCTGGCGGATATAAGCCTGACACAGGGCCTCTCCTGCCCGTTTGCTTTCCGGATATCCGGCCCGCAGGGTGTTGCAGTTGATGTAGCCGCAGTAATCTTCGGTAAAGTACTCACGGTCACCCCGGTTTTCGCCATAAACCTCAACAGAGGAGGCAAACAGCACCCGGCGAGTGTGATGCTCTGCCGCAAAGGACAACAGATTTTCCGTACCAATGATATTCGTTGTGATGGTACCGATGGGGTCTGTGGCGTAGGCCACAGGATGGGTATTGCTGGCGGCATGGAACACATAGTCCACAGTTTCCGCATTGACCGTCAAACCCTTGTTAATATCGCAGGGAACGAACACAAAGTGGGGATCGTCCCACCAGCGGATAAACCGAGCCTTTGCCTTTTCTTCGTTGCGGCCCAGAGCATAAACCGTCAGATCCAACTCCTTCTCCATCAGAACGTCGATGAGAAAGCTGCCGATCATGCCGGTAGCACCGGAGATCAGAATAGACCGTCCACGAAGCTGCTCCCACGGCAGCTCCAGTGCTGCCACAGCCCGGACATCCTGCAAATACAGACTGTTTTCGTAAATCAGCATATTATTTCAACCAGTTATCCTTGTCTGCCTTCAGGTAGGCCTTGAACATTTCAAGATCGTCCTTGGTGGTCAGCTTGATATTCTTATCAGAACCGGCGGCAAAATATAACCGCTCGCCCAGCTCCACCATCATGGTGTTGGTATAGGAGGAACCGTAAATGCCGATCTCCTCGGCAAAGGCCTTGTGATAAGCCCAATTCAGCTTGCCATACTTGTAAGCCTGAGGGGTGGACACCCGGCGCAAGGTCTCCCGGGGGATATACTTCACAGTGGAGATCTCGTCATCCACCACAAAAATCTGCTCGTTATAGGGCAGAGAGGTGACGGCGTTGCCGTACTCCTTGCACTTGACGATCACATCAGACAGCACAGATGCATCCACCAGAGGGCGAATACCGTCATGGATGATGACGATATCATCCTCGCCGCACACATCTGCCAGTGCATACACGCCGTTGCGGATGGATTCCTGACCGGAGTTGCCGCCGGACACCACCCATTTCAGCTTGGTAATATTGAACTGTCTGGCATAAGCCTTCAGGATATCGTGCCAGCCGTCGATACACACCACTGCAATGGCATCGATTTCAGGATGGCGCTGAAAACCCTCCAGCGTATAGATCAGAACAGGCTTGTCATAAACATTGATGAACTGCTTGGGAATATCCTGTCCCATCCGATGGCCGCTGCCACCGGCGATGATCACCGCAACATTCATGGTCATGTTCTCCTTTTTCTATCATGATTCCAGCGGCACCCGATAAGCGTCATCGCAATGGGGCACCTGCTGCTCCTTGGGAGGCAGCTTCATATAGTCGCCGTAAAGATTGGTCAAATAAATATCGTAATTTGCAAAGCCGGGGGCTTGCAGATTCTCAAATTGGAACTGGGCCTGAGGCAACATATCCGCCTTACGCCAGCGCTCTTTCAGACCATACATACCGCTGATGATGCCTACATACTCCGCCGTTTCGTAATCGACACGCTGGCACTCCTTGTCCAGCATCCGAGCAAATCGGAAGCAGCCAATGGCACGCAAAATCGGGCGATACAGGTTTTTCACCATGGCCGCAGCCTTACCACGGCGGCTGGTGCCGGCCTTTTCCACACTGGTCAGCAAGAACCGCCGAAGCTGGCGGATCTTCTTCACCTGACGGTGGAATACCTTATCATCCCCGGAAACACCATCCAGCGGAAAAATATCGATGCCAATGTAAGGACAATCCCAATCCTCTGCCATATCCGCCACACGTTTCACATCATGGCGAACAAACCGGGCAAAGTGGCGGGGGAATGTTTCATCCCGGTCGCTGACCAGATCCCGATGGGCGGGCATTTGGAGCTTGCCCTCCAGCTTCAAGGCCAGCAGGCGCTCGTAATCCGGCCGGGGCATGGATAGGTCAATGTCATTATCCCACGGAATATATCCCTTGTGCCGCACGGCACCCAGCATGGAACCGCCGCACAGATCATAACGCAAGCCGTGATGACGGCAAACCAGATCAAATTCCCCCAGCAGCTCCAGATAGACCTGCTGTATCTCATTCAGGTTCAGCAACGTTGGCTTTTCCACGCTGTTCCATCCTTTCACGAACTTTACATTTCAATGGTAATATACTTACCGCTATCAAACTTTTCCATGAGCTTTGTGGCACGCAGCACCTCAGAACGGGTATGCAGCAGTCCACGCTCCGGGTCATTGATGGCGTGCAGGAAGCTGTAGATCATATACCGCAGTCCATCGCCCTCAAAGCTGTAAAAATACTTTTTCACATTGCGCAGGTCTTCGGAGCGGATCTCGAAATACTCCGGCTTCCACCAAGGGGCGGGCACGTACAAATAGCCCTTGGTGCCGGTGATGATCAGCTCACCTTCCACCTTCATGCCCTTACCCAACCGAATGGCGGCAGTGGCATTGGGGTACATCAACAAGCCACGGGTGAAATAGCTGAAATCTTCGTTCTCAAAATTGATGAGGCGGCAATCCTTGCACTCCGTTTCATAAATCTTGATGATGGGCAGCAGCGCAGTGGGACCCCAATCATAAAAACTGCCCTGATACTTATCATTGACAATTTGCTCCATATGATCGGGAATCTGACTACAGGATACGTCGATATCCTTTACAGCACCGATGCGGCCACTCTTGACCAGCAGCAGCAAATGCTCAAAAGCCGGGAAGTACAAGGTCTTATTGCCCTCAAACAGGATCAGGCCCTTTTTGTCTGCCTTTGCGTAGCATTCTTTCGCCGCCTTGACGCTGAGGAACATGGGCGGATTGCAGATCACATGACATCCTGCATCCAGCGCCGCCATGATCTGGCGGTGATGCTCCACAGGAGAAGAATCAATGAACACAGCATCGCACTCCGCAAAGAGCCGTTCTTCACTTTCCACAGGCTCGATCTTACTCTTACCTCGGCAGAATTTGGTCAGCTTCTGGAGGTCAGGGTCATGGACAGCGGTAATCGCCATACCGGGCACGATCTTGGAGGCGGTAAAGAACCGCTCCGCCATATTTTCCACGCCAAGGATGCCCATTTTCAGCACGGGAGCGGCATTGGCCCGCAATTCCGTGGAACTGACACCCCGGGTTCGGGGCAGATACACTACCTGACAATACTCGCCAAGGTAGTCAAACTTACCTACCCAGTCAGAGCCTACGGTAAAAATATCCACACCGTACTTTTGAATATCGGAGATCTTCTGACCCTCGTATTCTTCAACAATGATTTGATCGGCAATGCCCGTCTGCCGGACATTTTCGATTCTCTCCGCCAGAGATTGACTGACATTGAGCTTGCCCCGTTCCTTATCAAATCCATCGGCTGTCACGCCGACGATCAGATAATCGCCCAGAGCCTTCGCCCGCTTCAGCAGCGCCACATGGCCATGATGAAGCAGATCATAGGTACCATATGTGATTACTTTTTTCATTCTCTGTTCCTCTCGCCCGAAGGCTGGTCGGTTTGATCGGTGGTGCCGTAACGCATCGATCAGGTTTTCATCTGCTTACCTCAAAATTCCTCTTTTCGCCAGATCATGGAGGGCATCTACCAATACCTTATTATCCTCCACAGTCAGGTCGCCGATATGTCCTACCCGGAAGATCCGGTCTTTATATTCCCCGCCATTGGGGCAGACCCAGATGCCATACTCGTCCTTGAGTACAGTAAACACATCATAGGCAGAGCAGTTATGGGTCATCAGGGGGGTAACCGCATTAGACATAGCCTCGGAGCAAACCGTCAGAGGCAGATCCTGAATACGGCTGCGGAAATCCGCTGCCAGCGCAGCGATCTTGGCTGTTTCAGTTTCCACGCCGCCTCTTTGTTCAATGGCTTTCAGCCGGGCGTGGATCTGCAGCAGGGTACCCACCGCAGGGGTGAAGGGGGTCTGACCACGCTCTCCGTTTTTCAGGGCGCTTTTCAGGTCAAGATACATACAGCGCACAGGATTTTCCTCGATCCGTGTCTGCGCCATGCCGGACAGCACCATCACGGAAATACCGGGAGGGCATGCCAGCGCTTTCTGTGAACCGGTAATCATCACATCCGCTCCCATAGCGGCCATATCGAATTCGTCAGCCAAGAAGGAGCTGATGGCATCCACCACCAGCAGCAGACCGTTACGGCGGCAGAAATCGCCGATCAGCGCTGGGTCGTACCGAACGCCGGTGGAGGTTTCGTGGATATTCACCAGAAATGCGGTGAAGCCTTTATTTTCAAAATCTGCCAGATGGGCGGCGGTCAAAGCCTTGCCGGTATCCAGCTTAATTTCCTCAAAGGGAACCTGATGGAGCTGGCACAGCTCATGGAACCGCTGACCGAAGCTGCCGCCGTTAATCAGCAACACCTTGTCCGCCGGGGTCAGCACATTCATCACCGCAGCCTCCATGGATGCGGTACCGGAGCCGGTGATAAACACCACCCGGGCATCCTCGGGGGCCTTAGCAAAACGCTTCATCAGAGCCTCGTTTTCCAGCATCACTGCAGAAAATTCCGGAGTGCGGAAATAGGGAACGTGCTCCGCACCAATGGCACGGACTTCCTCGCTGGATTGAACAGGGCCAACAGTAAAGTTAATCATGTTATTTCTCCTCTTTTCCCCGGCGGTTACCGAGATCGAACTTGAGGTAGCAATTACGCTCCTGCTTTTCCACAGGAGGGATCTGCATATAATCACCGTAAATGGCACGCAGGTAGCTGTCCGCCTCATTGGGCACGAAGCTGGTGCGTCCCTCAAAGGGAACCTCCACCGGCTGGCACAGCACACTGCGGGGGTTTATCTCGCCAAAATAATGCCGCACATCCGCAGGAATGGAAACCATGTTACTGTTTTCATCCTTGCACCATGTGTGCCAGTAGTCCGTCCAGCGAGCCCAGCGCTCGTAGCTGGCAAAGCTCAGGCAGAAGCCGATGGCGCACTTGACCTTGAAGGTCAGGCCGCCGTCAAACTGCCGGAACCATTCACGGCCACGGTACAGCCGCCGGCAGGCAAGGGCAAAGCCCATACCCATGGCCATGATGCCCTGAAAGGTGCGGGCGATAGGATTGTTCGGTACATTTTCAATGGTATAAATATCAATAAACACACCGCAGTCCGTCAGATCCTGCTCCAGAATGGTGCGGTACTCCGTACCACGCAGTCGAATCTTGGGGATCACCCGACCGAAATTATCAAGATCCTGCGGATGGAGCATGGAATACTTTTCGCTCCATTTTTCACGGACAACGGCAGTAAATGCTTCAAAATCATCTCTGGGCATGGCGATATCGATATCATCATCCCACGGAATGATGCCACCGGAACGCAGCGCACCGATGGCACTGCCGCCGATAAGGACATAGCGCAGACCATGCTCGGAGCAAATGGTCTGAATATCATCCAGAATTTCCAGCAGAACGCCGTGGAGCTCCTTGAGCTGCTCCTCGGACAGCACGGTCAGACGGGCTTTGCCGTCCCCGCCACCCTTGGCAATATTCTGCAAGCGCACGGTCAGTCCACCTCCTCGATGGGTACCAGCTCCGCCGCATGGGCGTTCCGGTCTTCCTCTCTGGGAGGGGTCATATAATCGCCGTACAAGGATTTCAGGTATGCATCGTACTGCTCCGGGCCCATGAGGCTGAAGCTCTCGAACTGATAGAGCTTACCGTTACCATAAACCTCTTTTTTGAACATTTCGTTGAACTTATACGAGGTCTGGCCCGTAAAATTCACAAGATAATCCGATTCTTCCACCGGGTACTTTTTCAGCAGCCGATCCATTTTATCCAACTGCTTACGGGTATTGAACCACTTACCCACCCGGGTGAGCATGGCGATCTTGATGATGATCCGCTCCACCAGAGGACGGCCCGGACGCTTAATGTTCACCTTTTCAAAGCAGGAAAGGTGAAATTTCAGCCGGGTCATCAGCAGACGGAACTTGTGCAGCTGGCGAGCCGCACATCCATTGGGCATACCGTCCAGCGGGAACAGATCCACCCAGATATTCTCCAGCCGCTCCTCCAAGGAACCCATGCGGCGGATCTGATATCTGGTGTCTACGATGCGGGCAAAGTAGTAATGGTGATCGGTTTCATCGTCATACGTCCGCAGTTCCAGATTCTCAGGGAGGTGCGCTGCCACTTCCTTCAGCAGCCGGTCGTAATCCGCCCGGGGAATACCCAAATCCACGTCATCATCCCACGGAATGAAACCGCCGTGGCGGATGGCACCCAGCATGGTGCCGCCCTGCATATAGTAAGGGATATTCAGCTCATCGAGCA
Organism: Faecousia sp.; assembly: GCA_045123795.1. Classification (GTDB taxonomy): domain Bacteria; phylum Bacillota; class Clostridia; order Oscillospirales; family Oscillospiraceae; genus Faecousia. The sequence goes on from JBGVKN010000157.1 coordinate 20,613, forward strand.
CACGGACGACCTCCCGCAGAACGTGCAGGATGTAACGCTGTGTGTCATTTAAATGCTGCTCTGATTGACCCATTTTTTCAAATCGCTCCTTGATGGTATTATTCTAAAATCATACCGCCGCAGCTGCAGTCCACATCATCCAGCTCTGACCCAGAGGATCAACAAAGCTGAAATAATACAGCGTCCCATCGACCTCGATACAGCCAATGGTAGTCATGCCGTCCGCATACAGATACCAGCAGTTTCCGTTGCTCAGCCAGCCGGTCTGAAGCTCCTCCAGACTGATCCAGCGGGCATAGCACGTCATATTGCCTTCGGCAATGTAATCCGGAGAAATGCGGCTGCCGCCCTCAGCTTCTGTATACCAGCCCAGGAACACATAGCCCTGACGCTGAGCCGTGGGCAATTCGCCCATGGTCTGATCTGCCGCCACAACCGTCTGGTTCAGACCGGTCATGCCGCCGCAGGCATCAAAGTTAATCACGCTCACACCGGTTTTCTCCTCTACCACCAAAAAATCGGCAGACCAAAGGTGAACCGTGTCCCAGCCGGTCAAAAGCTGACCGTTTTCAACATAGTAGTTTCCAACGATGGCCGCCAGCTCATAGCGGTAACGGCCTGCTTCCAGCGTCCGGAAGGTCAGCTTCTTGGAAATATCGCTTCCTGCCAGATCGTGGCTTTTGCTTTCCACCATTTCGGTGGCGGTCATAACCTGCGTCATTTCCTCCCCATCCAGGCTGAACACCCGGGCACGGACGGAATAAATCGAGTTCATCTCGGACAGGACGGTGCCCTTGATTTTAAAGGGCTTACCCTTAGTCAAGGCCGTGGGGGCAACGGCTCCCACCACGCTTACATCATCAAAGCGAAGCTGGCTGATGGTCACATATTCCGCCCGGACATAGCCGGTATCGCCGCCGTCCAGCTCGTACCAGTATTCGCCTTCTGTGTTCATATACAGGCCGGTTACGCTGAGCTGCTCTCCGGCAGTCAACAGACGGACAGCCTTAGAGCTTTCCGTCACACTGCTTTCGCAGGGCTGGCTCCAAATCTGTCCCTCACCATCCGCAAATCCCCATGCGTTGGTGGTATACTCGCTGCACTTATCTGCGTAGGTTTTCAGTCCAAAGTAGATCACGCCTTCATATTGGGTGGTGGAGCTGGCATAATACGCACAGAAATCCGGAATGGAGCAGCTAATGGGGGCACCCTCAGGATAACGCTTGCCATTGATCTTGGCATCATAGCTTTCCACAAAATAGACCGTTCCATCAATGATTGCATGAATCACCATGGCGTGACCGTAGCGGCGGCCCAAGGTGGAAGGTGTTTTTTCAAAACCAACCAGAATGTTGTAGGCATCCTGTGTGCCGTTTTTTGTAATGTCGTTGAGTGCAGCACGCAGAGAGTAAGCTTTTGCAGGATAAGCCTTGATGCTGTATCCACCGGTGGTCATGCTCTTGCGGTTGAAAGCGTTATAGGCATCCTTTCCATCAAAGCCAATAGGCTCAGCGGTAATACCCATCAGGTATAATTCAGCCGTGACAAACGCACCGCACCAGCCATCAAAGGAGTTACGTCCGAAATAAGAGCGGGCCTTTTTGTATGTAGTCTTGATCTGCTGTACGATTTCGTCTGCTGTGGTTGCCGCGGCAGTTGCGGGAGCCGGAACGGCCAACGCAATTACCAAAAGGATCGCCAATACCAGGGAAAGGATTCGCAGATTCTTTTTATACATTTCAATTTTTCGTCCTTTCGTTTCTTATCTTGTCATATCATATCGAATTTCAGGAACAAATGTCGTGCGTCTAAAAACACTTATTTTTACAACAGGCCATATAGCCGCAGTTTATGGAATTATATCACAGATGCAACCAATAATCAAGGTTTGTATCGCTCTTTACCGAAATTTGTCCATTTTTCACCATAAAAATAACAGAAACCTCTGAGGTATGGTTAATCCTCCGACGTTGTTCATTCTTTCGTTACAATATCCGCTCGCAACAACAGGTTTCAGCCCGGCATAATGCGGTATTCTTTTGGCCACAGACTCCAAATCTCCCATATTTTTTAAAAACCTATTTACATTTGTCTTTCTTTCGTGTATGATAACTCCTGAACAGAGTAGGAAACCCTGCGTGAAGTGCTGTCAAGATGGGGAGTTGTGTGACAGACGAAGGACTTGCGTCCGCGATGGGGTATCCGCACCCGCTGCGTCATAATGGAGGAACCTCCTTTATGTAGCAACGATACTCGGTCGGGCGAAAACCGGGCTGTATTTTGCTGCCCACCCAACCGTCATCTGCTTTTAACTCCCCTTTCGGCTACGCCGCAGGGGGAGTTTTTTGCGGGTTGGGCATCGCTCACTACAAAAAGGAGGCTTATTTATGTCCACACGTGTTAAATCCACTGCGCTTTACACCACCCCCTTCAGCAAGGCTTATTGGCGGGATGCCGCCGCAGAGCTGAAAAGCACCAAAACGCTGGTCATCGCCGCATTGATGATCGCCCTGCGAGTTGCTACCAAAGGTCTGGCTTTGCCCATCGCACCCAATCTTGACCTTTTCAATCTGGCCAGCTTTATCAACGCCCTCAGTGCCATGATCATCGGCCCTGTCATGGCCATTCCCGCTGCGTTCCTGTCGGATTTTCTTGGTGTTCTGATCTGGGACGGTCTGGGTACTTACTTCCTGCCATATGCCTTGCAGGAAATCGCCAGCTCCCTGATCTGGGCATTGCTGCTGTACCGGGCGAAAGCTACCCCCTGGCGGGTCATGCTGGGCCGCTTCGCCATCTGCATTCTTGTCAATGTCCTGCTGGGCACCGGCATCAATATGTGGTGGCAGATGGTTTACTACGGCAACTCCACCGTGGTGTTGACCATTCCCAGAATCGTGAAAAACACCTTCATGTTCCCCATTGAGTCCGTGGCCATGACTTTCTTCCTCGGTCTGATGATCCCCATTACCAATCGGATGGGGCTGACCTATACCGGTGCCAATGCCAAGGAGGCGCTGTCCTTCGGCAAAAAGCAGATCGCTCTGCTGATCGTGCTGTTCGTGGTGGGTGTGGGCTGTGTAACCAGCTACCTGTTCTACTACTACGATACCACTTCCCTGTCTGCCAGCTACACCACCGAGGAGCGGTATGACTATAACTGCGATATGGATGCCATCGTCCACGACAAGACCGATGACTACGATGACCTAACCACCGTTACCACCGTCGAAAGTGCCTACAAGAAGCTGGGCAAGGGCTACACCACCTACAATGTGGCGGTGTACGTGGTGGATGACGAGTCGCTTGCCGCATCGGATTACACCTTGGAAAGCCTGCGTGGTCTGTCCAAATCCAAGGCAGCCGCCGCAGCAAAGGCTGGTGTTATGACCCGGGCCGCCAATGTGACCATTCGGGTGGATAACAAAACCGGCGAAGTTCTGGAATTCAAAATAGACGCACTGATGTAAATCATAAAAGTATAGCGGGATGGGCCATCATAATAGCCCATCCCGCTTTTTGTATCTGGGTCCAACTTTTCATTCAATTCACATGATCCACAGTGCCGATAAACAGTGGGATATTGTGTTCCCCATCCACGATCATATACAAAAATGGGCGATCCAAGTCCACATAGCTGTTATATGTCGGGCCAGTTGTCGGCCCATACGTTTTTAATGCGACTTCCGTCGCCGCAGCGGCCTTTGTGCCTTCAGCGTTTACCGCAATATGGGTCTTGTGGATGACTTCACCGATATAGACACCTTCCGCATCCAGCAGCCCGGAAAAATCCGCACTGCTGGGATCAAACGCTTCCGGCATCCCCATATCCGCTAAAACCCGCTTCAATTCCGTTTCGTAATCCACCGTATACTCCGGAATCCAAGTCAGTATATTACCAGTTTGGGCATTGTCCAATGTATCATGCAATGTCTGCGCCGTCAATTTGGAAAGGAATTGATCCAGTGTCACATCCCCAATGGGCATCAACGCCACAAATTTATATTTGCCGCCGCTGTATTCCTTTACAAAACCCTTTGCCTGCTCTGTCCGCAGATACAAATCCACCGCAGACTCCATTTTTGTAACTGTTTGCAGATTGCCGTCGGCATCATAGAACTTACCGGGAACGGTCTTGTTTTTCTCAAACAATCCCCGCTTCCACTCCGCCTCAAAGCACAGCGCATTCACAAGATACATGATCGCATTGGATTCGATCCGTTCCACAATCCCGTCGATCATGCCGTCCGTATTCTCCGATACCCATGTGTTGATGTCCTTCACGGTCTGGGCATCAAAGGCAGATGCGTAAGCATTGGCATCATAGTAATTGGCATTGGTCTGCAAAAAATCCCGATTGACATCCAGCCCCTCCCGGAACCATATAGAGTTCGCAATATGAATTTTCGTCCTCCAATTATCTTTTAATTGGTTTACATAAGTCTTTAGATAGGGATTCAGATCTTCAATGGGTAGTCCGAGAACGCGCTCCATCTGTGCCAGCGTTTCCCCTTGCGCACCGTTGGCGGTCATCGCCAACGCCAGCATCACAGAAAGAGGCGACACCAGTACATTTTCTCCGTCCTTCTCCCGACAAACCCTGAACAATTCCAGCGCAAAGGCGTATTGCGCCTGCCGGAACGCCGCATCCGGTTCTTTTCCTTCCACGCGCTGGGGGCGGATGCCGTCCATCAAATCCAATGCCTGCACCTTTGTAGTAGGGCGCATAATCACGCCCACCAACATCGACAGACACAGCACAACGCATACACTGCCGATCAACCGCCGTTTGCGGCGATCTTTTACCTGACGCTCCGCCTTTCGGCGCAGCAGTTCTTCCTTAAATTCATCAAATTCTCTCATAAAAGCTCGGCACCTTCCTTTCCCAAGATGTCCTTCAGGGCAAGCTTGCCCCGGCTTAGTAGATTGTCGATCTGTTTTGTGGTCTTGCCCATGACAGCAGCCGCCTGCGCATAGCTCATTTCTTCAAAATACACCAGATGGATGGCCTGTTGGGTCTGCTCCGGCAATTGAGCAATGGCGGCATTGACCGCCCGCTTTCGCTCGTCCGTCAGAATCGCCGCCTCCAATTCTTCGCTGGCCGCCAAATTTTCAGGCAAGGGTTCCACAGAAAGCCTCTTTCGGTGGCGCAGGCAGTCGATTGCTCGGCTACGGGCCAGCAGGAACAGATAGGTTTTCAGGGATGTTCCCGACCGATACCGGCGTGGGTGCGCCAGTAACTCCACAAACACATCAATAGCGATATCCTCCGATCCATCGGGATCGTGGAGAAAACGATCTATGAAAAATATCAGCGGTAAACGATATTGATACAGCAGTTCATCGAATGCGTTTTCATCTCCGGATATGTATCGCATCCAAATTGCTTCGCCGGTATCCATAGCAGACACCTCCTTCTCATGTATTGTACTAATAGTACGAACGAAATGCGGAAATTCCTCACAGAATATTTTCTTTTTTTCCGCAAAAGCTAACAGCGGAAAGGAAGGGAAAATCATGAAGCAGGAAGAAAAACAGCCCATTCCTTGGGAAGCCAAGGACCCCAAGCCCCCCATCATTCACTCCGGTCATTTGGAAAATAAGAAGCAGTGAGATGAATTGTTGTTTAGCGGAGTAAGCACTCCGGCGGCGTAGCCACCCTTGCCTCCCTCTCTGAGGGAGGTGGCATGCCGAACGGCGTGACGGAGGGAGTGTCGTCATGGCGATGCGTCTAACGTAGGACACTCCCCCAGTCGAAAATCAAAAATTTTCGCCAGCCCCCTCAGAGAGGGGGCCGAGGGTGCGGTGCTATCTCTTACTGCCGTAAACAACAATTTACCATACCTTATCCATCCGAAAGGAAAATTAAGAACATAATCATTGCGCATTGCCTGGAATTGTGATATACTCTAAACAATTCTACACAAAGGTGAACAGCATGAAAAAATATCTGATCGTATTTCTGATCTCCATGGTGCCGCTGATCGAGCTGCGGGGCGCACTGCCCATCGCCCTCGGCATGGGGCTACCCACCGTTCCGGCCTACATTTTGTGCGTCATTGGCAATATGCTGCCGGTGCCGGTAATCTATTTCTTCGCCCGGAAGGTTCTGCTCTGGGGCGCAGACAAAAAATATATTGGCAAATTCTTTACATTCTGCATCGAAAAAGGTGAAAAGGGCGGGCAAAAACTGACCAAAACCGCAGGCCGTGGCGGTCTGTTCATTGCACTGATGCTATTTGTCGGCATTCCCCTGCCCGGTACCGGCGCATGGACCGGCGCACTGGCCGCCAGCTTTTTGAACATGGGTTTTAAGTCCACTGTAGCGTCCGTGTCCCTCGGTGTCATCATGGCAGGCATCATCATGGGTGTTGTCAGCGCCCTTGGCCTGCATATTTTCGGATTATAATTCAGGAGGTAACCATCATGTCCAACTGTGTATTCTGCAAGATCGTCGCCGGGGAGATCCCTTCCACCAAGGTCTATGAAGATGAAACTGTTCTGGCTTTCCGGGACATCGCCCCCCAAACCCCCGTCCACATTGTGGTGATCCCCAAGGCGCATATCGCCTCTGTGGCGGAGATCACCGCCGAAAACAGCGCAGTGATTGCGCACATTTTTGAGGCCATCGCCGCCATCGCCAAGGCCGAGGGGCTGGATAACGGCTACCGGGTGGTCACGAACTGCGGCACCTATGGTTGCCAGAGCGTACAACATCTGCATTTCCATATTCTCAGCGGCAAGCAGTTGTCCTGCGCAATGGGTTGACAAACTCTGTTCCCGGCGCTATAATATCGTCAAATCGCAAAACAAATCAATCTTCGGGGTGCCGCACGTTGCGGCTGAGATTGGGCAAATTCGTGCCCTGACCCGTGAACCTGATACGGCTAGTACCGTCGGAGGGAAAGATGCACATATGGGATACCTTCACTGTATCGCATTGCACCTGGACGGGTTTGCAATGCGATACATTTTTTAGGAGGTCATATTTATGACAACAAACAAATCCCATTTGCGCATCCGGGCTCTGTGTGAGGGAGCCATCCTGCTGGCGCTGGCCATCGTGCTGAATTTGGTGTCCAAACCCATTTTCGCCAACATGGTCAACGGCGGTTCTGTCAGTCTTGCCATGTTCCCCATCCTACTCTACGCCCACCGCTGGGGACTGGGACGAGGCCTACTGATGGGCTTTGCCTACGGCCTGCTGGATATGTTGCTGGACGGCGGCTACGCATGGGGCTGGCAGTCCATCCTTCTGGACTATCTGGTAGCCTACACCGCACTGGGGCTGGGCGGCCTGTTCCGGGGCAAGGCGTGGGGCATTTTCCCCGGCATCGCCGCCGGCTGTTTAGGTCGCTTTGCTGTCCACTACTTCAGCGGCATTACCATCTATAAAATCCTCGTCCCCACCGAGGTAGAGGGCTTCGGCGTGTTCAATAACCCTCATCTGTACTCACTGGTCTATAATGGCGTGTACATGATCCCCAACATGATCATTGCTATGATCATTGCGGCCATTTTGTTTGTACCTATGAAGAAATACTTCTCCGGCAGTGATATCCGATAAGCAAAGGCGGTCCGTGTGGACCGCCTTTTTTACATAATTGGCCGGATCTTCTGGCGGTAAATTCGCACAAAGAAAAACGCCGTCGCTGTCAAACTCATCAGCTCCGCAATGGGGAATGCCCACCAGACAGCGTTCAGCTCACCGCTGAGACTCAACAGATATGCCGCCGGCAGCAGCACCACCAACTGGCGGCACAGGGAAATGATCGTCGAATAAATACCGGTGCCCAACGCCTGAAAACTGGCACCCAAAGCAATACACACCGCCGCAAAGGGGAAGCACAAGCTAATGGTTCGCAGTGCGCTACTGCCAAGCGTCAAAAACGCCTCGGATTTATCAAAGATCCCCAACAGCAGCTCCGGCACTGTCTGGAACACCAACATACCCACCAGCATAAAGCTCAAAGCGCTGATAGCAGCAATCCGAAGGGTCTTGATGATCCGCTGAGGTTTTCTTGCACCGTAGTTATAGGCAACAATAGAAATGGTTGCGTTATTCATGCCGAACAAGGGCATGAAGAAGAAGCTCTGGAGCTTGAAATAAATGCCGAATACATTCACCGGCACCTCGCCATACTGGCTGAAGCCCTGCAAAATCTTGTTGACACCAATGTTCATAACAGAGCCAATGCTGTTCATAATCACAGAGGGAATGCCCACAGTCATAATCGGCCGAACGACCTCTTTCTTGAGCTTGCAGTACCGAAGGGCAAGCTGTACATCGGGGTTGAACTTCAGATTGAACACAATGGCCATGATTGCCGCAATCCACTGGCCGGCCACCGTTGCAACAGCCGCACCAGCAATACCCATTGCCGGGAAGGGGCCAAGGCCGAAAATCAGAACCGGGTCCAAAATAATATTGATGATGGCACCGGTGCCCTGGGTGATCATGGTGTAGACGGTTCGACCGGAGGACTGAAGCAACCGCTCTGCCAACACCTCCACGAAGATACCCAGCGACAACAGACTGCAAATAGAAATATACTGCGTACCAAATGTCACCGTCAAAGCGGAATTGGACATCATTTTGAAGTAATCATCGGCAAACAGCCCACCGAAAATCATAAATATCCCGGTTGTCAACACTGCCATGGTGATGCCATTGCCTGCAGCGAAATTCGCCCGTTCCTGATTTCCCTCGCCCAAAGATTTGCTCAGCAGCGCATTGACACCCACACCGATACCCACAGCGAAGCCGATCAGGATATTCTGCACTGCAAAGGCCAAGCTCATAGCCGCAATGGCGCTTTCCCGAACTGCCGCATCGTCAGAGATCTGAGATACGAAATAGCTGTCTACAATATTGTAAAATGCCTGTACCAGCATGGAAATGATCATGGGCGCCGCCATATTGACCAATAGTTTGCCGACAGGCATGACACCCATCTTATTCTCTGTTAAGGGCGTCGTCACCTTTTTTTCTTGCATATTTGTTTCCTTTCTCTGTATACCCATATTCTATTCTATTTTACCGCATTCTTTAATGATATGCAAGGGTTCTATGCGAATTGAAAGATAAATTGTTGTTTAGACAATCTGTCATTGCGAACCAGTGACCGATGTCACTGGTGTGGCAATCCCCCATGGTGATGCGCAAATGTTACGATTACCAACGAAAATACTAGAAAATCTGGGAGATTGCCACGCCAGTGTGC
>JBGVKN010000158.1:0-13460 GCA_045123795.1 Faecousia sp.
TTGTTCCCGGAAACCGCAGCCTGTCGGCGGTTGAGGTCAGTCTGGTCAATGCCATGAGCCGGGAAACGGTCCTGCGGCAGTACATTAACACAGTCAAAAATGATTATGATTATGTTCTGCTGGATTGCCGTCCCGCTCTCGGTATGTTGGTCATCAACGCCCTGTCCGCATCGGACTATGTGCTAATTCCTGTGCAAGCAGAGTATTTTGCCGCCGAGAACATGACGGAGCTGGTAGGCACCGTACAGAGCATCAAGCGGCAGATCAACCCCAAGCTGAAGATCGGCGGTGTCTTTATGACCATGGCCAACGACACCAATTTTCGTAAAGACATTATTGCATCCGTAAAGGCCACCTACGGAAAGTATCTTCCCATTATGCAGGCGGTCATCCCGGACACAGTTCGCCTTGCAGAGATCAGCACAGCGGACCGCAGCATATTCAAGCACGAACCCAAAGGCAAGGCCGCAGAAGCCTATGGTAGCGATTTTGTTAGGTGCTGACAATGGCTTTTTTACGCCGGTCAGATTATGCACTTTTCGAGCCCTTTTACTGTATTTCTAATTTACCATAAACACTTTAAGCATTCATCTTCAACTCGATTTTGGACGTTGCATTCACAGGCTGTAACCAACCAATTGTAATTTTTCTGAGCATTGTCTATAGAATCGAACAATTTGGGTAGATAGGTGTAGTATTTTTCACCTTTTTCATTGATAGCTCCGTAAACCATTGTGTTGCCTCCTAAAATGGGATAATTGCAATCTTAATAACGCCCTCCAGTTTGTTCTCGAAGATATGGTAGGCTTCTTCGATATCTCTTAAACCAAAGCGGTGGGTGATGAGGGGTGTGGTGTCGATTCTGCCAGCTTCAATTAGGCGCAGGATTTCGGCACAGTCACAGCCGTCCACACCGCCGGTTTTGAAGGTTAGGTTCTTGCCGTACATTTCCGGCAGAGGCAGAATCTGGGGTACATCGTACAGAGCGACCACGGTGACAATGGCGTTGGGACGGGCGCATTTCCATGCCAGTTGGAAAGTATCGGGCGCACCGGCTACCTCCAGCACCACATCCGCACCGCAGTGATCGGAATTGGCAAGAACAAATTCCTCGCAGTTTTCCGGCTCACAGACCAGCACATCGGGATAATGCTCCCGGACGAAATCGATCCGTGCCGGATCCTTCTCGCAGACGATGATTCGCTTGGGGTTTTTCAGAAGTACGCACATCAGAGTGCAAAGTCCCGTAGGGCCTACACCGATGATAAGAACGGTGTCATTTTCTGTGATTTCAGAAATCCGGGCCGCCCAGAAGCCGGTGGCCAGCACGTCACCCACAAACAATGCCTGCTCATTGGTGACGCTATCGGGAATCTTGTTCAAGCCCTGATCGGCATAGGGAACACGGACGAAATCCGCCTGTCCGCCATCGATGCGGCATCCCAAGGCCCAACCCCCATTGGGATCGGTGCAGTTGTTGACGTAGCCATGCTGACAGAAAAAGCACTGGCCGCAGAAGGTTTCCACGTTCACCGTCACCCGGTCACCGGGCTTTACGCTGGTTACAGCGGCACCCACGGCTTCTACCACACCCACCATCTCATGCCCCACCGTGATGCCGGGGACAGCCCTCGGCACGGAGCCATGCTTGATGTGCAGATCGCTGGTGCAAATGCTCGCCAGCGTCACCCGGACAATGGCATCCCGGTCATCCAAAATCTCCGGCTTGGGCTTTTTTATCAATTCAAACTTTCCTTGCTCTATGTATGTTAAGGCTTTCATCGAAAACACCGACCTTTCTAAGACCATTATACCTTTTGCGCATAGCTGTTGCAAGAGGTGAAAATTCCTCTTGACAAATACATCGTAGTGCGATATATTATATATCGAAGTGCGATACATCGCACCGAAATATAAATGGAGGGCATCTATGGATCAGCATATTAAAAAAGTATATGTTCCCATGACGGAAACTGCGTTTTTTATCCTCATGTGCCTGAGAAAGCCTAATCACGGCTACGGAATAGTCCAGACAGTGGAAAAAATGACCGACGGTAGTATTCGCCTAACACCCGGCACCATGTACGGGAGTTTATCGAAAATGGAAAAGGATCAGGTGATTCGCTTCGTTCGGGAAGAGGATAAGCGTAAGATTTATCAAATCACGGACTTGGGGCTGGAGGTTCTGGGGCTGGAGTTACAGAGAATTGAGCGGTTGTATAAAATTACACGGGAGGAGATTTGACGATGGAAACGAAAAAGCAGATGAAGTATTTTACGATTTTTGACTATGAAAAGGAGCAGGATTATCTGCGTCAAATGCATCAATCCGGCTGGCGGTTTGTGAAGGTAACAGGGCTGGGAATGTATCATTTTGAAAAATGTCAGCCTCAAGATGTTGTTTATCAACTGGATTATAACCAAGAGGGACTTGCCAACAAGGAAGAGTATCTGAAAATGTTTTCTGATTGTGGCTGGGAGTATATACAAGACTTCGTAGGCTACAGCTATTTCCGTAAGGCGGTGTCCGATGAGGGCCTGACGGAAGAAATCTTCTGCGATGAACAGTCTAGACAGCAAATGATGGAACGGGTGTTAAAAGGAAGAATGACTCCGGTACTTGGAATATTTTGTGCTGTTTTATTTCCTCAATTTGTGCTGAGTTTGACGGTCTACCACAATTATGTGCTTGCGGCAGTTCTAGGGGGGCTGCTGGCGTTGTACACTGCAGTGTTTGTCAAGTGTGCCAGAAAGCTAAAACAACATAAAGGGAAGAACACTCAATAAACGAGCAAATATGATAAAAAAGGCACAGGATCGGGAAGCTTACGTTTCCAATCTTGTGCCTTTTTTCTGTTATAGGCTTTGCTGTTCTGGGGTTTGCGGGTGACGGGGTTCAGTTCGCCCCAGGTCTGCCGCTTGGCCAAGTCCATTTTGCGCTTTTCCTTTTTGGAAAGCTTCTCATAGGGAATGAATTTTTCCATAATGCTACCTCCTTATTTTGCTGGCGATAGCATAGCAGAAAAAACACGAATAGTCAAATAAACGATTTGTAAATGGACAAAAAATTACAGCTCGGTAAATTCGTAGATGTAGCAGACGGTTCCGTTGTTGTAGGTGTAGACCACCTGACCGCTGGGAAGGACTTCTTTGACAAACTTTTCGTAATCTCTGCTGTGCTTCATCCGCACAAAATCGTCTGTGTTTGCCAGCTCCGCTTCTTCAAAGAAGGTCTGGGGATGGGCCGCTCCGGCACAGCCGTTCAGGAATTTTGCAACGATTTCATATTCTTTCATGGATGTTTCTCCTCCTTCTGTGTACATTATATCGGAGTCTGGCTGAAATTTCAAATGAAAGCTTTTGACCTCATAGAGTTTCAGAAAATGCTTTGATAACCGTCATATCCAACCAACTGGGACAAGGGAGGCTGTTAGGGTGATGTTCGCTGGTGGCGCAGATTTTGTATTCCTCTTTCGCAAGACGGATGCCAATGTCGGCGCAGATGAGCCGCTTCATGTATTTGCCTGCGTTCGGCGTGACCAGCCCGTTTTTGACGAACCCGATGGTGATGGTCAAGTCGGAGCGGACAATCAGCTCACCCTCGCCAGTGTCACCATTCATGCCGCTGTTGATATCCACGGAAATGACTTGTGCGTCGGATGCGTTAATTTCCTCAATGGCGGTGCGATAGTTTTCACGCAAAGCCCCCTGAAAACCGGTACCCAGCAGACAATCCACTACCATGTCAAACCCATCCAGACAACCGGGCACAAAGGGCGAAATTGGCACACCCAGATCCGTTGCCTTTGCGGCATAGTAGGCACTATCCGCCGACAGCCGCTGGCTCACAGTAAAGACGGCACAATCAATATTCTCCCGGCACAAGATGCAAGCCAACGCAAATCCGTCACCGCCATTATTGCCGGAGCCGACCACGATGGCAACCTTGCCATGCCACTTCGCCGCCCGAAAAACACCATCTGCTGCTCTCCGCATCAGCTCCAAACTGGGCACAAATTTCGCAATCGTTTCTGCGTCACTCTGGCGCATATTTTCAACAGAAATGCAATCAAGCATGAATGGTGGCACCCTCTCACGTCAAAAGATACCGCTATCATACCACAAACAGCCCAAAAAGCAAATAAAATCATTGCGGGAATAAAGGAACAAGGGTGAACGATGAGACCTTGTGGCAAAAATTGTCCCGCCCTGATTCTTTTATTTTTTCAAAATTGAAAGACAAAAAATAAGCGGGAGCGAACCGCTGGCCTCTTGGATGCAATGTCCCTCGGTCGTGGACACAATGGACAAAAACGGCGTTTTCTGGACATATTAGACTGTTTTTAGGCCCATTTTTCCAATACGTCTATTATGTGTCGCTGTGTTATGGAAAAATTGTGGTCAAATTGTGGTCAGAAATGTCCGACTACGGACAGGCAAAAAATGGTAATTTCAAGCTCGAGCAACCTATTAATGGGTCATAAAACAATCAATTTTTATTACGGTATGTGCTTCGCAGGCAACAATACGATCTGAAAATCCTGACGTTTCCACCTATATCAAAACCTCGAAACGAAAGGAAACGAAATATGAAATACGTGTCCCCTAAAGAGGCGGCAGCACGCTGGCGAATTAACGAACGTACCGTCCGGCGATACTGTGAAAAAGGGTTGATCCATGGCGCAGCACAGGTTGACGGTCTTTGGATCATTCCCGACGACACGCCAAAGCCAAAGAATATTGATACCGAGCCTCCCATTTACACGGGCCCCGCCAAACAGGTCGTAGCGCAACGAGCGAAAAACAATTACTTCGGAATCTATGAGTATTTGCAGGTCAACCTAGCCTATAGCTCCAGCCGTATGGCCAGTAACCGGCTCACCCGCAACCAAATCCTTGAACTCTACCGGACAGGTAAGATCTCTGTGGCTTTTGAACCCATGAAGATCGATGATATTTACGAGATCGACAACCACTTCCGTGCCTGCACCTATGTGATTGACAACTTGCTTGAACCACTACACACTGCACACCTGCGCAAATTACATAGCCTCCTGTTCTACGGAACGGAGGCTGACCGAAACGGAACCATGCGAACTGGCGAGTTTCGGGCTAACCCTCATAAGTACGGCCTCCCGCCAGAGCAGATTTCCAAAGAGCTCGGCGCCTTAATCAAGGAATACGAGGCCAAGAAAAAAGTGCAGCTGACTGACATTCTGGACTTCTACGTCCGGTTCGAACGCATCCACCCCTTTGAAGATGGCAACGGTCGCCTCGGCCGGCTAATCATGACGAAGGAATGTCTCCGACACCAAATCGTCCCATTCGTCATCGATGATAAACACCGCGGAGAATACCATAAAGGCATCGCCTTCTGGGATACGAACCCAGAAATCCTTACCTCCGTCACCACACGGGCCCAATCCCACTTCGACGGCAAAATGGATCTGTGTAGACTGTTCCAGTACCAAAGACCGGTCAAGCCCAAATAATACTGTAAGCGTAAAACCTATTGGCGGCTTGTGGTAGGCTCGTCGGTATGAAACAATACTCCCGTAGATTAGCGGATAGTATATGCGACTCGTGTATACTATCCGGAATACGGGGGTATTTTTCATGAGCAAAGATTTACAAACACTCAACGGGCAGAATAAGCTGGCCCTCTGGGCCAGACGAATCTCAGAGTGCCGCAACAGCGGTATGGCCGTAAAGACATGGTGCAGAGAGAACAGTGTCTGCGAGCAGACCTACTACAAATGGCAGCGGCGGTTATTTGAAATGGCCCGGGCACAGCAGGAGGTTCAGTTTGCCGAAGTGACACCGGCACAGTCCGTCCGTTGTGGTAATGTGGCCGTAACAGTCCGGATCGCAGGTGCCGAGGCAGATATCCATTCCGGAGCAGATGCGTCTACTGTGGAAACGGTGCTGCGGATTCTGAAGTTATGCTGACCGACTTCAATGGTGCCGACCGGGTATATATCGCCTGCGGCTACACAGATCTCCGCCGTGGGATAGACGGCCTGGCCTCTCTGGTTCAGCAGCAGTTTCATTTGGACCCCTTCACTAATACACTGTTCCTTTTCTGTGGAAAACGCCGGGATAGAATAAAAGCGCTATACTGGGAAGGCAACGGATTCGTACTACTGTACAAGAGATTGGAGTGCGGCAGTTTCCAATGGCCAAGAAAAGAAAGTGAAGCCAGGGCCTTAACTCCACAGCAATATCGTTGGTTTATGGAGGGCTTAAGTGTTGACCAGCCAAAGGCCCATAAACCCGTATCCGGTCTGGAAATAGTGTAAGAAATAGTATGTTTTTATGTACTTTTTAAAAGAAATATGCTATAATATTTACATGAAAAAGACAGAAATAAGCGAGACAAGTAACGCAGAAATGGTCACCATTTCCCGCGCGGAATATGAAAAACTTCAAGCTCAGAGTAAGCGTATCTCTGAGCTCGAAAGTCGTGTGGATCTGCTCATGGAGGCGCTGCGCCTGGCCAGACACAAGCAGTTTGGCGCATCCTCTGAGAAAAGTGAAGACACCCTCTCTGAGCAGTTGAGCTTCCTGTTCAATGAAGCAGAAGTTTTCGTTGAGGAAAAGAAAGCGGAAGCAGATGATGTTACTGTTGTAGCGGCTCACAAACGGCACAAGAAGCATGAGTATACACTGGACTCCATTCCCGAGGGTGTCGAGACCAAGCAGGTGGAACACCGTTTGGAGGGTGAGGAGCTGGTATGTCCTGAATGCGGAGATACCATGACTGAGATTGGCAAGGAAGTGGTCCGCACATTGGAGATCATCCCCGCACAGACCATTGTTCGCGAGGATATCTACTACACCTACGCCTGCAAGAACTGCAGCGAAAATGCAGACGAGGGCTGTGAGACTCCTGTTGTAAAGGCATCCCGTGAGAAGAATATCATCCCCGGCAGCTTTGCCACACCGGAGGCCATCGCCCATATCATGACGCAAAAGTTCGTTATGGGTTGTCCTCTGTACCGGCAGGAACAGGAGATTAACCGCAAAGGCATCCATCTGAGCCGTCAGGCCATGTCCAACTGGATCCTAAAAGCAACGGAGGATTACCTGACTCCTGTGTATGAGCAGCTGCATAAGGAACTGCTTGCCAGAGGTGTCCTCCATGCGGATGAGACCACACTGCAGGTGCTCCACGAACCGGGAAAGAAGCCGGAAAGTGAGAGCTATATGTGGTTGTACCGGACAAGTGGAGATACGGACAAGCCTATTGTTCTGTACGAATACCAGCCGGGCCGAGGTGCAAAACATCCCAAAGAGTTCCTGGCAGGATACAATGGCTACCTCCATGCCGACGGCTACGCCGGATACCATGATCTGGGGAAAGATATCACTGTTGTTGGCTGTTGGGCCCATGCCAGGAGAAAATTTGACGAGGCAGTGAAATCCCTACCTAAGGGAAAAGCAAAAGGCAGTTCCGCATCCTAGGGACTGACTTACTGCAACCTGCTGTTTGGAATCGAGCAAGAAATTGCCGACAAATCTCCTGAGGAACGATATAAAGAGCGGCTGGAGCAGGCAAAACCTGTTCTAGACGCAATGTTTGTATGGGCAAATTCCAGAATGGCAGCGCCGAAGTCTGCCTTGGGCAAGGCATTGCACTATCTGAAAGAGCAGTGGCCTTACCTGACCAACTATCTGAAAGATGGCAGACTGGAGATATCCAACAACCGTGCGGAGAGAAGCATTAAGCAGTTCGTAATTGACCGGAAGAATTTCTTGTTTGCCAATACACCGAAGGGTGCCACCGGCAGCGCAGTCATGTTCAGCCTGATCCAGACGGCCATTGAGAACGACTTGGATCCGTATAAATACCTAACCTGGCTACTGAAGCAGGCAAAGGATGCAGACCTGACCGATTTAAAAATTGTCCAGACCCTGTTGCCTTGGAATGCCACGACAGAATGACAAACCCAACAATTTACTCCGGCTCCGAGAGAATTCTCAGAGCCGGAGTTTTCTGTACGCTGTTAGATTTGACGCTTACCAGCAAAACGGAAAAATCATCTATATCCCAATCTACTATGTGATGTTCCTGGATGCCAATTCCGCAACGGCAGACACACAGTTTTAAAAGGTTCATACCATGTGATCATCACAGAAGCAAAAACCATCCCGACAGAAATCTGCCGGGATGGTTTTTATCGATGAGTTACCGCCGTATACTTACGATGCAGTGTTTGCAGATCATCCAATGTAGGTTTTCAGCCAGTTATACACCTTGGTGTTTCTGGAGCGGAAGGTACCGACCTGGTTGCCGGTATCAGTCTGCAGTGCTGCATAGATGTTGTCCAGAGTGTATCCGCCGCTGGTCTTATTCAGAACACGCTTCACAGCGCCCAGACCGCCCAGATGTCTGAGGTTAGCACACATCATCATGGCCTTGATTTCTGTGACACCCAGGCTTCTTGCTTCGGCCAGATACTTTTCCATCTGCTCGTCGATCAACTGATCCTGGCAGGCTCTGCCTTCCGGAGTGTTGATGATCTTAACGATGCACTTGGCCTTGGCGGAGGACTTGGACAGCTTGTAGGTGCTCCAATCCTTGTTGTCCAGATCGCTGGCGATGCCGGCGGTGTCCAGAGAGGCGAAGAGGGAGGGATACTTGGAGCGGATGGTGTTCAGCAGCTTCTTAGCCTCGGGACCGTACCACTGGCCGGCACCGATGGTGATTGCGTGCTCTTCAGGAGTGTTGGTGTAGGCTTCGGTAAAGTCATCATATCTTGCGTTACCGTAGACCTGGCCGCCGGTTTCGACAGCGTACATGATCTTACGCAGGACGGCCATCTGTGCTGCGGTTGCGTATGCATTGCCGGAGCTGGAGCTGGAACTGGAGCTGGAACCGGAGCTGGAACCGGAGCCGGAGCCGGAGGAAGATGCCTGGCAGTGATTGATGTCGAACAGAGGCACCTTTGTTGTGCTGAGGGTGTTGATATCCAGTCTGGTTCTTGCTTCTGTGCCGCCGTCACAGGTCTTCAGGACATAGCTCTTGGAGGAGGCGGGACGGAAGATGTAGTGGCCTTCCTTTACGTAGATGAACCATCTCTGATCGCTGGAGTTGTCACTCTTGGCGATCTGCACATTTGCGCCCTTGGCATTGCTTGCAACCTCGAGAACATAGCCGCTCTTCTGGTTGATCAGCTTGTAGCTGCCGTCGCTCTGACGCTCGAACTTATACTTCTGGGCAGCTGCGTCGGAGGCAGTGTAAATGATAACATTGTTGTCATTCAGGGACAGGTTCAGGCCAGCGTTTACATTCTTGATGTTAGCGATGAAGCCGGTACCCACATCAGCGGGCTCTACCAGGTCGAAATAGCTGCCCTTGGTGATGGTGAAGAGCTGAGCAGCGACATTGTTCTTGGTTGCGATCTGAATGTTGGTCAGATCAGCGGTGGCGGAACCCTGCAGGTTCAGAGCGCAGCCAGTTGCGCAGGCGGGACGCAGAGCGTACTTGCCGTTCATGGCGTAAATGAACCACTTCTGGCCCTTGGCGCTGCTGTTCTTAGCGAGCTGCACATTGGAGCCGGAGCCGCCGTTGTTTGCAACGGACAGAACATTGCCGGTCTTCTGGTTAATGATGATGTAGCTGCCGTCGTTCTGGCGGGCGAAGCGCCAAGCCTGTGCGGGAGCCTTGCTGTTGGGATACAGAATGACGTTGTTATCATTCAGGGACAGGTTCTTGCCGGAGGCGTGGACGGAGCCGATCTCTGCAAAGAAATTATTGCCAAGATCGATCTTCGCAGCGGTAACTCTGATTTCCGCATGGCCGAATTCGATGTAATGCTGCATGCCCTTCAGGTAATCTGTTCCGAAGGCAGCCTTCAGGTCGGGGTTCTCGCTCAGATAGCACTTGATATCGAAGGTGGGGTGTGCACGTCTGCCTTCCTTGATACCGTACTCGAGGAAGTGCTGATAGAGCTGTTCTTCGTTGGTACCGAAAGCAGCCTTGAGGTCAGCCTGGATTTCACTGTAATATGCTGCGTCAAAGACGAGATCCTTGATGACCTCAGGGATTACAATGGTATCGGATTTTGCGGTGTTATTGGTGGCATCGTTTGCAGCGGGGGCTCTGTAAGCGTAACGGAAAACATCACCCTCATGAACCAGAGGCTCCCGAGAAGGCTGGGTAGACTGGATTCTGGAGTTGCTGCCTGCGTCATAGCGGTAGGTTACGCCGTTGCCTGCCTTGTAGCTGCTTGCAGCAACGAATACGTGGCGGGGAATATTGTAGCTAGTGGTGCCGGGAGCGGAGAAGTGGCCGACATAGACGATGTCGCCTGCTTCGATCTTGGTTACATCGGTGATCTTGGTGAAGCCGTTCTTAATCATGAACTGCTCCAGAGCAACCAGGTTCAGACCGGCGGTAGAAGGCTGACCACTGGTGAAGCCAACTTCGCCCAAGACCCAACCGACGAATCTGTCGCAGGATACGACCTTTTCGGACTTATCCAGATAGGGGTTCTTCTTGGCGTCGCCGTACTTCCAGCCCTTATCGCGGATGTAGTCGGCAGTGATCTTTGCTTCCCAAATGATCTTGGAAGCAGTCAGAGAAGTAGCGGCAGTATATACGAACTTTCCGTTGGAATCAAATACAACGTAGCCCATATGAACCTTGGAGTTCGCAACGGACTTTGCTTCACTCAAAGTGTCATACTTGCCAATGCTGTTGGTGTTGTAGGGGGAAGCAACGGTGTAAGTAACCTTGGTGCTGGTGATGTTGGTGATGTCGAAGAGCGGGACCTTTGTTACGCTGAGGGTGTTGATATCCAGTCTGGTTCTCAACTCAGTGCCACCTTCACAGGTCTTCAAGACATAGCTCTTGGAAGATGCGGGACGGAAGATGTAGTGGCCTTCCTTCACATAGATGAACCATCTCTGATCGCTGGAGTTGTCACTCTTGGCGACCTGCACGTTGGCACCCTGGGCGTTGCTTGCGGCTTCCAGAACATAACCGTTCTGCTGGTTGGTCAGCTTGTAGCTGCCGTCGCTCTGACGCTCAAACTTGTATTTCTGATTGGCTGCGTTGGAGGCGGTGAAAATGATAACATTGTTGCCATTCAGGGACAGGTTCATGCCAGCATTCACATTGTTGATGTTGGCAATGAAGTCGGTGCCGACATCAGCAGGCTCGACCAAATCGAAGAAGGTTGCTTTGATGAGGGTGAAGAGCTGTGCGTTGGAGTTGCTCTTGGTAGCAATCTGTATGTTGGTCATATTTGCGGTGCCGGAACCTTCCAGGTTCAGGGCACAGCCGGTAGCGCAGGCGGGACGGAAAGAATACTTGCCATTTACTTCGTAAATGAACCACTTCTGGCCCTTGGCGCCGGTATTCTTGGCGAGCTGCACATTGGAACCGTTACCACCGTTGCCGGCAACGGTCAGGACAAGGCCGGTCTTCTGGTTGACAATGATGTAACTGCCGTCGCTCTGGCGGGAGAAACGCCAAGCCTGTGCGGGAGCCTTGCTGTTGGGATACAGAATGACATTGTTATCTTCCAGAGACAGGTTCTTGCCGGAGGCGTGGACGGAAGCGATCCGGGCATGGAACTTATCACCCAGGTCCACGGGAGTTTCAGCAGGAGCCTGGGTCTGGGTCTGGGTGACCTTGGTGATACCAAAACGCTGACCCTTGCTGTTCGTGTACTTCACGGACTGGATTGCAGCCAAGGAAGCGGAGGAGTCACTCTTGACACCGATAATGATGCCGGGAGAGCAGGCGGGACGGAAGATATACTTGCCGGATGTGCCGCTTGCGTAGATGTACCATCTCTGAGCGTTGGAATCATTGCTCTTGGCGATTTGAACCTTGGCACCGGCGGACTTGGAAGAACCGGCGAGAGTCAGAACCTGACCGTTCTTGGTGTTGGTGATCTTGTAGGTACCGTTGCTCTGACGGTCAAACTGCCAGATCTGTGCGGCGGCATCACTGGGAGTGTATGTAATGACGTCGGAATCATTCAGAGAGAGATTCAAAGTAGCGGTGCTGACATTGATTCTGGCTTTGAAGCTCTTGCCCAGATCGACATGGGGAGCAGTCACACGGGTTTCGTTGATGCCGTTGCTGGCGAAGTGCTTAATGGCGGCCTTATAGTCCGTGCCAAAGGCCTTCTTCAGGTCGGCGTTCTTTTCCAGATATGTTGTGACGCTGAAGGTGGCACTGGCCTGACGGCCTTCCTTGGCGCCGTAGTCCAGGAAGTGCTGATACAGCTTGTTAGCGTCGGTGCCGAAGGCCTTCTTCAGGTCGGCGTATTTGTTGGCATAGTAGGTGGGATCAAACACCAGAGACTGGATGCTGTTGGGGATCCAGTTGTTCTTGCCGGTGTACTTTGCGCCGGAGGAGCTGCTGCTGGAGCTGCTGCCGGAGCTGCTGGAAGAACTGGTGTTCTTGTAGTTGGGGCGGCAAATGTATCTGATGTAAGTATTGCTGATGGAATAGGACTTTTTACACACGGCGCCACCGTTGGTGGAAATCGTAGCGGAGCTGGTGTTGCCTTCAATCGTATAGACGGTGCCGTTGGAATAACCGGTAACAATACCAATATGGTTGGTAGTGTTGGAGTTACGAGAAGACTTGAAATAAATGATGTCACCGGGCTGAGGGGTATAGTTACCCTTAGCGACAGTGGCTCTGGAATAAGCCAGACCGCGCTCCTGGAACCAGGACAGGCCGGAGGGGGTGTAGGCGTGCTTGGGAACGATGGAAGTAGAAATACCGGCCACATTTGCGCACCAAGACACAAACATAGCGCACCACATATCCTGCATGCCGTACCAGCGGCCGTACTCGGTGTAGTTGCTGCCGCCGTAGCTCTCGCCGGAAAGCTTAGAGGAAGAGCTGCCTTCCTGATAGCCAACCTGAGATTTTGCGATGTTGACGATGTCTGTTCTTTGGTTTCCAGTGAGCTTCACATTTTTGAGCCTGGTATAGTATTTACCGGACTTGTAGGAAGAAGACCCACTATAGCTAACTGCATTTGCAGAAACCGGCACCAATTGCATGCACATTACTGCAATCAAACATAACGATACGATTCGGATAAATGCTTTCTTCATTTTCTAAAGACCTCCTTACAGTCCTTTTTCCTTGCCACCATAATCGGCTACGGCGACATCTATCATTATACCGAAACCTATTTATTTGTCAACGAGAAAGAGGAAAACAATGTAAAATTTGGTTAATTTGACCACAGTTTTCTCATATTCATTTACGAATTCGCCCCACTAAGCAGCCACTAGGTGCAATGTGGTACAAGTTAATATTGAATAATGGCTGTAACGATGTACAGGTACGTCATGGAAGGTGCACTGAATGCAGGAACACAAACTGTATTTTACGGGCAAGGTATTTGGGGGTTATTAATGCTTGCTTGGTTTTTTTGTGATGGAGATAAGCGGGATCGAACCGCTGACCTCTTGAATGCCAT
>JBGVKN010000159.1:0-9647 GCA_045123795.1 Faecousia sp.
CAGCGACGCGCTAAGAGCCGCCGCTCTGCGGCGGTTGCGCTCTGCACGCGCCTGCGGGCGCAGTGGCGTGGCAATCTCCCGGATTTTCTGGTCTTTTCGTTGGTAATCGTAACATTTGCGCATCGCCGTGGGGGATTGCCATACCAGTGATTTAGATGAGGTATGATTGCCACAGGCAATCATTTCGATTTCAATTCGCTGCGCGATGCACCGCGGTCACTGGTTCGCAATGACAGGTAGTCTAAACAACAATCTATCTAACCATTGTATACACGGAGATTTTGTGATAAAATAATCTCAAATTGCGAGAAAAGGAGCATTATTTATGATATCCAGAGAAATCTGTGAGCGTGTGCTGCGCAAGGCTGTATCCACCGGTGCAGACTATGCGGAGCTCTTTGCGGAAAACACGGTGAACCATTCCATCCACATGGTAGCCAGTAAGGTCGATTCCATCAACGATACAGTGGTTTCCGGTGCGGCAGTTCGGGTCTATAAGGGTCTGCGCAGCGTGATGGCAACCACCATTGATAAAAGTGAACAAGGGCTTCTGCGCTGTGCCGAAAAGGCCGCTGAAGCACTGGGGCAGGGAACAGCGGAAATTGAGATTGTCCTGCGGGAGCGCACCTTCGGCGATATCCACCCAGTGCAGATCGTACCTTCCTCGGTGCATAACGCCCAGAAGGTGGCGGTTTTGAAGGAAGGCTATTTTGCCGCCAAGGATTACCATGAGTCCATCCGTCAGGTCACCGGTACGTTGGGGGATGTGGATCATCACATTCTGATCGCCAATTCTGAGGGATTGTATACCCAAGATCGGCAAATTCGCACCCGCATGGCCATCAATGCCGTGGCGGAGATGAATGGCGAAACGCAAACCGGCGCCTTTAGTCCCGGACGGCGCATGGGTCTTGAAATGTTCGACATCATCGACCCAAAAAAGATCGGCCTGCGTGCGGCGGCGCAGGCGGTGACTATGGCGGGGGCAGGGTACTGTCCTGCCAGTGTCATGCCTGTTGCCATTGAGAATGGCTTTGGCGGCGTGATCTTCCATGAAGCCTGCGGTCATTCTCTGGAGGCGGCATTTGTGGCCTATGGGCGCAGTCAGTTTACGGATAAGCTGGGTCAGAAGATCGCAAACGAAAAGGTCACCGCCATTGATGACGGCACTATCCCCAATGCGTGGGGCTCCATCAATATTGACGATGAAGGCCACCCGGCTCAGAAGAATGTGCTCATTGAAAACGGTGTCCTGAAATCCTATATGATCGACCGCTTCAATGGTCGGCGCATGGGCCTGCCCTCTACCGGTAATGCACGGCGCCAGAGCTATTCTTATACCCCTACCTCCCGAATGACCAATACCTATATCGCCCCGGGCACGGATAAGAATGAGGACATTATTGCCTCCATGGAGTACGGCTTGTACGCAAAGGATATGGGCGGCGGCTCCGTCAATCCCGTGACCGGCGAGTTCAATTTCACCGTCAGCGAGGGCTATATTGTCCGAAATGGTCAGATCTGCGAACCTGTCCGGGGTGCCAGTCTGGTGGGCAAGGGCTCGGATATTTTGCATAACATTGATATGGTCGGTACGGCGCTGGATATGGGGCAGGGCATCTGCGGCGCATCCAGCGGCAGTGTGCCCACCAATGTGGGTCAGCCCCTGATTCGGGTGTCGTCTATTACGGTTGGAGGTCGGTAAATATGGAATTTCAGGCATTTAAGGAAGCGGTGATCGCCTGCTGTGCCCAGCAAGGGATCACAGAATACGAGCTTTATTATCAATCTGTTGAAAGCACCTCCGTTGGCGCATTCCAGCGTGAGATCAACCAGTTTACCGGCTCGGTGGAGGGCGGTGTGTGCTTCCGCTGTATTGCGGACGGCAAAATGGGCTATGCGTCTACCGAGGAGCTGAGCGAAGCGCAGGCGGCGAACCTTGTTGAGCGAGCAGTGGACAATGCCATGGCCTTGGAAACGGAAGACCCGGTTTTCTTGGGCGAGGGCGGGCAGGAATATGCCACTCTGAACGTGGAACACTACGACCTGCCCACTACGGAGGAGCTGATCGATACGGTGCTGGATATGCAAGGAAAGCTCTATGGTGCCCACGATGCGGTGATCGATGGCACTACCACACAGGGTATTTCCGAGCGTAGTGAAATTGCAATCTGCAATTCAAAAGGTTTGGATTTGCGTTATGTCAACCAAGCGGCGGGATTGATTGTGTCTGCAATGGTTAAGGAAGGGGAGGAGCTATCCAACGATCTGGCGTTTAAGCTGGGTAAATTGAGTTCCATCGACAGAACCATGCTGGCAGAAAAGGCCACATCCGGGGCGTTGTCCAAGCTGGGGGGAGAGCCTGCCCCCACCGGCACGTATCCGGTGGTGTTCAATTCTAAGGCCATGTCCGATCTGTTGCAGACCTTTAGCAGCATTTTTTCCTCAGAAACGGCTCAGAAGGGTTTGTCCCAGTTGGCGGACAAGGAGGGGCAGATCATTGCGTCCGATGTGGTGACGCTGGTGGATGATCCGTTCCATCCGGAGAACCCCATGCCAATCCATTTTGACGCAGAGGGCAGTCCTACCCGTTGCAAGAAAGTTGTGGAAAACGGTGTGCTGGAATCGCTGCTGTACAATCTGAAAACTGCAAGCATTGCCGGAAAAAAGACCACCGGCAACGCTTCAAAGAGCGGCTACAATGCATCGGTTGCGGTGCGCCCCTTTACCCTGTATTTGGCAGGGGGCGAGCTTAGCGAGGAGGAGCTGCTGCATAAGGCAGGCAATGGCGTGTATATCAATGCGCTGGAGGGTCTGCACGCCGGTGCTAATGCGGTGTCCGGAGATTTTTCCTTGCAAAGTGCCGGATTTTTAATCGAAAATGGGGAAAAGACCACCCATGTGAAGGGATTCACCGTGGCTGGTAATTTCTATGATCTGCTGAAAAATATCACTGCTGTGGCGGATAATGTGGAGCTGCCCATGGCATTAGGGATGACCGCTTACGGCGCACCCAGTACGCTGGTGCTGGGATTGTCAATTGCTGGTAAGTGAGGTAAATTGTTGCTTTATTCGTATACGTCACAATTTGACGAATACAATTGCATTTCGGCAGAAACTGTGGTATAGTGGTCGGTGAGGTGAATGCCTATGAAGAAATTAAATTTGACAGTTGTTCGGCTTTTGGCCGTACTTTTAGCGGTGTTGATGCTGGCAGGCTGTGTGCAACAGCCACCCGGCGAAACAACGATTAGCACTATCCCCACCCAATCAGAACTGACTCAGCCGACTCAGCCGACTCAGCCGCCCCAGACTGAGCCGCTTCCGACTCAGCCCGTTCAGACGGAACCGCAGCCGACAGACCCGGAGCCGACGCCTCCTGTGGAGCCCCCTCCGTCCATTGACCCGGTGACGGAGCTGAAATGCATCAACTGGAAGACCTATCCGGAATTTCTAAGTCTGGGCGATGGTCTGGTGCTTGCCAGCCGGAACTATTACAGTGCCGGTCAGGGCATCATCAATTCCATGGAAATCATCGATGTGTACGCCGACAAGGTGATTGCACAAACCTCCAAGGGGCAGCCCATGGAGCCGGTGCTCCAGCTGTTTGAGGATGGTATGATCCTGATGGCGGAGGAAAAAACAGGGAAGTTCCATGTTTATGACCGCAAGCTGAAGCTT
Organism: Faecousia sp.; assembly: GCA_045123795.1. GTDB lineage: Bacteria > Bacillota > Clostridia > Oscillospirales > Oscillospiraceae > Faecousia. The sequence continues at coordinate 3,682 of JBGVKN010000159.1, forward strand.
GTGAAATCCTTCTCTGCTCCCCGGCTGGATGGCTTTTTCTCCTATGACCGGAAGAATTACTACTTTGTAAATAACGACGTTCTGTACCGCATGGATGTGGCCTCCGGCAACACGGGCCGCATGGCGCTGGAGAAGGATTTGCGGCTGGATAGCCTGCTGGACATCCACCACGAGCGGGAACTGCTGGTGGCGAGAGTTTTCCTGTCCGCCCACAGCACCGACTGCGGCATTGCCGTGATCGATGCCAACACCGGCAAGTTGCGGCTGCTCAGTGAGCGGCTGTCCCACGTTTGGCTCAGCGACAATATGTTCTACGGCGTGGAAATGAACAGCGATGTTTATGGCTACGATGTGTATTACGGCAAGCTCAGTGACGGTCAGGTTCAGCGAATCACCACCGAGCAGCTGGGCGGCGATAAGGTGGGATACAGCGTCCTGCCCGGCTCCCACTACATGGTGCGCCGGCTGGCTCCCGATGAGGGCGAGCGCAATACCACCATTTTTGACCTGTCCAATGGTGCTGTGTCTGCAAGCTTGACGGATTACGGCTTTGCGGATGCTACCTTTGCCGCCATTTATCTGCGGCAGGAGCAATTGATTTTGGGTCTGCACGCCAATGGATACTATTTTGACATGGTGCTCATTGATCCCAAGGTGCTGGATTATAAGGAGGAAGTGACGCCTGAAGCAGTCCAGTGGCAGGATCGTGTGGATCTGACGGTGGCAGATCGGTATCTGTCTGAGGTCAAGGGCCCCGCACTGCCGGATGCGCTGGCGGAGCTACGCACTCAGGCTGATGCGCTGGAGAAAAAGTACGGCGTGAAGATTTTGATGGGACAGCAGACGAATTCCGTTTGCGCCCATTCGACCTACGGCGTGACCATGAACGATGACCCAGTCCAGATCAAGACCGCTCTGGAGCGTTTGGATGAAGCGTTGAGGCTGTATCCTGCGGGAATGATGAAGCAGCTGCGCAACGGTGCCGGTGAGGGCGGCTTGGTATTCTGCCTGACCGGAAGCATCAAGGGCGAGCTGCCTACTGTGGGCTTTGCCCAGCTGTGCCGTAGTAGCTACGAGCTGGTGCTGGATATCACGGCTGAGGATCTGAATAAGACCATCCACCACGAGATCTGGCACGCCATTGAAATGCGCCTGTCTACGGACACCTTCGCTACCCAGCAGTGGAATGCCTGTAATCCCAGTGGCTTTGTGTACTACGGCTCTTACGATCAGGGTTATCTGGAGCTGACCAAGTGGACATATTCCAATGGGGGCGGTGCAGACAGCTACTTTGTCGATCCCTATGCCCAGATCAATGGGCGGGAGGATCGTGCCCGTATCATGGAGGAAGTGATGACCGGCTCCGGTGAGGAGCTGATGAAGGCATCTGCTCTGCGCAAAAAGCTGCAGATCATGTCCGATGCCATCCGGGCTGGCTTCGATACCACCGGCTGGAACGATGTATATTGGGAGCAGTATTTGTAAAGTAAAACCTCCGGCTTAGGCCGGAGGTTTTAATATGCCGATAAACGAAAAATTGTTCTTTACAGGGGAATGTCCTTTTCTTGTTTCGGCAAGAAAAGGACGAAAAGAAGCCGACTTAAGAGGCGCTGAGTGTCGCGCTCCCGCGCGCCAAAGACGGTTAGAAGGCCCCCGGCAATCATAATGTTTTCAATTCGCTGTGCGACGCACCGCCCTCTTAAGGATCACCCGTCGCGCACTCGGTAGGATTTGCGCAAAACAATACTCGGGAGGGCGAAAATCGGAACATTTTCGCCTTAGTTTCAAGGGCTCGCCTTAAGTTTTAGGCTGCGGGAGGGGTTCTTAGGGGAGGGCGCATTTTGCGAAGCAATTAGCGCCCTCCCCTAAGCCGACTTCTTTGGTTACTTTCTTGTTCGGAGACAAGAAAGTAACACTTCCTTCGCTAAATAACAATTTAATCTTACTAACGGACGTTATTCAATTGAAAAAACCGGAGCTGCATTGCAGCTCCGGTTTTACATCAACTATCAAATCCCATGGGGTTTTTGCTCTGCCAGTTCCAGGAGTCCCGGCACATATCCTCAAGGGTGTGGGTGGCTGTCCAGCCCAGCACCTCTGCGCTCTTGGCGGGGTCGGCGTAGCAGGTGGCGATATCGCCGGGGCGGCGATCAACGATGGCGTAGGGCACGGGAACATTGTTAACGGTGCTGAAGGTATTGACCATATCCAGCACGCTGTAGCCGGTGCCGGTGCCCAGATTGAATACCTCGCAGCCGGGATTGGCGGTGACATACTTCACTGCTGCCACATGGCCACGGGCCAGATCCACCACGTGGATGTAGTCCCGGACACCGGTGCCGTCGTGGGTATCGTAATCATTGCCAAACACATTCAGACGCTCCCGCCGGCCGATAGCAACCTGAGTAATGTAGGGCATCAGGTTGTTAGGGATACCACGGGGGTCTTCGCCAATCTGGCCGCTTTTGTGGGCGCCGATGGGATTGAAATAGCGCAGCAGCACGATGCCCCACTCTTTGTCTGCATTGGCCATGCCGGAGAGGATTTGCTCGGTCATGTACTTGGTCCAGCCGTAGGGGTTGGTGCAGCCGCCGGTACGGGAATTTTCCCGCAGGGGCATTTCGTTATCGGCGGTATAGACCGTGGCGGAGGAGGAGAAGATGATATTCTTCATACCCACTTCCTTCATCACTTTAGTCAGCACCAGTGTGGAATTCAGGTTGTTGTCGTAGTATTCCCAAGGCATGGCCACGGATTCGCCTACAGCCTTCAGACCGGCAAAGTGGATGACACAGCCGATCTCGTGGGCGGCAAAGATTTTGCGCAACAGGGCTTCATCCCGGACATCGCCTTCGTAGAAGGTGATGTCTTTGCCAGTGAGGGAGCGGACACGCTCCAAGCTCTTGGGGTTGGAGTTGCACAGATTGTCAATGACGATAACGCCGTAGCCTTCGTTGAGCAGTTCGAGGCAAGTGTGGGAGCCGATATATCCGGCACCGCCGGTGACCAGTACGTTCATGGGGAACCTCCTATGATTTGTAAGACTTTAGGACTATTGTACACTGAAATGTAAAAAAACGCAAGTACTGCAGTCATCATTGCTAATTTTTCTTGCTATTTTTGCTGCTTGCCGATATAATAAATGTTGAGATGGAATGTAATTTGCCTTACCCAAAAGTGATGAGGTCATAATATGAACAAAAAGAAAAACCTGCTGCTGTTGACCACCGGCGGTACCATTGCCTCCATGCCCGGCTGCGATGGGTTGGAGCCCCACCGCAGTGATGTTATGGAGCGTGAGATCGCTCAGCTTCGGACATACTATGATATTACCGTGCGGGATGTGATGTGTCTGGATTCCTCTAACATCCGTCCGGAGGAATGGCAGCTCATCGCCCGTTCGGTTTTTGATATGCGTGGAGATTTTGACGGCATTGTGGTGTCCCACGGAACAGATACGATGGCCTACACCGCATCCGCTGTGACATTTATGCTGCCGGATATTGATATCCCGGTGGTGTTCACCGGCTCTCAGCTTCCGTTGGCGGATGTGCTGTCCGATGGGCCGGACAATCTGCGTACCGCCTTTGCTATGGCTGCATCGGAAAAGCCCGGTGTATTTCTGGCTTTCGATCGGAAGGTCATGCTGGGGTGCCGGGCGGTGAAGGTGCGGGCCACGGATTTTTCTGCTTTTGAAAGTGTTAACGCCCGCTATGCCGCCCAGATCACAGGTCTGGGATTGAAGGTGGATGACCGGACAATCCCCAGAGTGAAGGGTCCTGCCCGGTTGATGGATGCCATCAGCAGCGACGTGTTCCTGCTGAAGCTGACCCCCGGTCTGTCGCCTAAGATCTTCGATGCGCTGGTGGGTATGGGCTATAAGGGCATCGTTATTGAAGCCTTTGGCCTTGGGGGCGTGAATGTGCTAAACGAAGGACTCACTGGCATCCGTGCCGCTATGGAAGCGGGCATCAGCGTGGTGATTACAACCCAATGCCTGTACGACAGTTCCGATTTGCAGGTCTATCAGGTGGGCAATAAGCTACTGGAGTTGGGTGTTATTCAGGGCCGTGATATGACCACGGAAGCCGCCATGACCAAGCTTATGTGGGCCATCGGTCAAGGTATGAGCCAAAAGGAAATCCGCAAGCTGTTTGCTATTGATCTGGCGGGAGAAGTAACCGCCTGAATGTAAAGGAGGTAACCCTATGGACCCCATTTATGTAACCGGTCACCGCAACCCCGATACAGACTCCATTGTTGCCGCCATGGCTTATGCCGCCCTGCGTAATGCGGTGGGTGACCGGGAGTATGAAGCCGCCTGTCTGGGCCATGTGTCCGACGAAACGCAGATCGTACTGGATCGGTTTGGTTTTCAGCCTCCTACGCTGATCACCAGTATGCATACCCAGGTTCGGGATCTGGACTTTGACACGCCGCCGGTGCTGAGTACTGCGGTGACGGTGGATCGGGGCTGGAATTTGCTGCAGGAGCAGAAGGATCTGGCGGCGGTTCCTGTTGCCAATGAGGATGGCTCCTTGTTCGGTATGCTTTCTCAGGAAGATGTGGCAAAGTACAACATGGGCCAGATCCATGCGGGTAAATTGGCTCCTGTGCCGCTATTTAACGTTTTGTCTGTGCTGGAAGGAAAAATTCTAAACGAAGCGGGAGAAAACACGGACACTGTGGCCGGCGAAGTGACCATTGCTTTGCCCCAGAGCCGGGAAAACCTGCTGTTCAACAGTGAGGATTTCATCGTCATCTGTGGCCATCAGCCGGATATGATCCGCCGGGCGCTGGAGATGAACGTGAATTGTCTGGTGCTGTGTCAGGCGGAGCTTTCTGAGGAACTGCGCAAGCTGCCCACCTCCACCTGCATCATCGGCACGCCCTTTGATGCTTATCGGGCGGCCCGGCTGATTTTCCAGTCCACCCCCATTGGGCGCATTTGTCGGACAAAGGATTTGACCTGCTTCCACCTGAATGACCGGGTGGACGATGTGCGGGAGGAAGTGCTGAAACACAGAGAATCCTGCTATCCGATTTTGGACGAGCATGATTGTGTGGTTGGCGTTCTGACCCGGTATCATCTGCTGCGCCCCCGGCGCAAGCGTGTGGTTCTGGTGGATCACAATGAAGCGGCGCAGTCGGTTCCCGGTCTGGAGGAGGCCGAGATTTTGGAAATCATCGACCACCACCGTTTGGCGGATATTCAGACCTCCAATCCCATCTATGTGCGCAATGAGCCGGTGGGCTCCACCAATACCATCATCGCCAGTATGTTCCAAGACCGGGGTCTGATGCCCTCGGCGAAAATGGCGGGCATGATGGCGGCAGCAATCATTTCCGACACGGTCATGTTCAAATCTCCCACCTGCACCGAGCGGGATCGCCGGACGGCAGAGCGGATGGCTCGTATTGCAAATGTGTCGCTGGAGGAGTTGGGACGGGATATTTTCTCCGCCTCCATGGGTAACAAGACCGCCAGCGACCTGCTGTTTACGGATTACAAGGAGTTCCATATCGCCGGACATGATCTGGCGGTGGCGCAGATTACCTGTGTGGACAGCCCCAAAATGCTGGAGCGCAAGGATGAATTCCTTGCCCTGATGCAGAAAACGGCGCTGGAGCGGGGATTTGATCTGGTGGTGCTGATGCTGACGGACGTGCTGTTGGAAGGTACCCAGCTTGTTTATATCGGCGATGATGACATCATTCGTCAGGCATTTAATGTGATGCCGAAGGATAATGTGGTGTTCCTGCCCCGTGTGATGAGCCGGAAAAAGCAGGTTATTCCCATTCTGTCCGCCCTGTGGGGCTAATATGATAAATTGTTGTTTAGACAATCTGTCATTGCGAACCAGTGACCGATGTCACTGGTGTGGCAATCCCCCATGGTGATGCGCAAATGTTACGATTACCAACGAAAATACTAGAAAATCTGGGAGATTGCCACGCCAGTGTGC
>JBGVKN010000160.1:0-15057 GCA_045123795.1 Faecousia sp.
CCGTTCAGACGCTCAAGAGAATCTCCTAACTGGCTCAACTTCTCCAAGCGAAGACTTTCATCCCAAAAACCGATTTGCATAGCACTCGCCCTCCTTTGGGAGCTATTATACCATATATCTCTCATTTTGGCGAGTTTTTAGAGATCCCCTGTTGTTTAGCAGATTACCGGCGCACTAAAAAAGAAGCATGTCATTGCGAGCCAGTGCGCCCACTGGCTCGCAATGACAGATTGTCTAAACAACAATTTACCGTACCACCAAAAGCACACCGCCGGGGTTTCCGGCGGTGTGCTTAGCTTATCCACGCAAAATGCGCTTTTTTGCAATATTGATGGGGCCCTCCTGCATATGGTTGATCCACGCAAGGCTCTTGCCACAGCCATAGGCCACACATGAGCCGGGATCGTCAGCCACAGTACATTGGACACCGGTTCGCTTGGTCAGGAACTGATCCATACCCCACAGCTGGCTGCCGCCACCGGTCAGGGTAATGCCGTTTTCGGAAATATCGCTGACCAGCTCCGGGGAGGTATTCTCCAGCACAGACAGCACTTCGTCTGCGATCTGCCGGGCAGGCCGCTTCAGAACATCTGCAATTTCCGACGCCTTTAACATCAGCTCCTTGGGCATTCCGGACTTAGCATCCCGGCCCTTGACCACCATGGACGCATCCTCCGCACGGTCAAACACCCGGCCGATCTTGATCTTGATATCCTCCGCCGTGGTCTTACCGATGATGATACCGTGCTCTCGGCGAACATAACGTCCAATTGCTTCATCAAAACTGTCACCCGCCACCTTGATGGACGAGGAGGCAGCAACGCCATTCAGGGTCAGCACCGCAACGTCCGTCGTGCCGCCGCCGATATCCACGATCATGTGACCATTGGGGCCACTGATATCCAGATTAGCACCCAGCGCCGCAGCCAGCGGCTCCTCAATCAGATAAACACGGCGGGCACCGGCTTCGATGGCAGCATTGATGACGGTACGCTCCTCCACCTCCGTAACACCGCTGGGTACGCAAATAACCACTCTGGGCTTAGGGGTCAGGATGCTGGCCTTACTAGCCTCTCGGAACAGAACCTGGAGCATCCGAACCGTCATCTCATGGTCGGAAATAACGCCGTCCTTCAAAGGATGCATGGCAACCACGTTACCAGGAGTTCGGCCCAGCATATTTCGGGCAGCCGCACCTACCTCCAGAATTTTGCCGGTGTTCTTATCCACCGCCACAACGGAGGGCTCCCGCACAACCACACCTTGTCCGTCTACATAGATCAGCACATTGGCTGTACCCAGGTCCACACCCAGGTCATTGGAAAACAGTTTCATATCTTAATCACCTTATTGATGTTATTTATGCTCTTTCACTGCTGCCACAGCGGCACAGTGGACTTCCTTAGCTCCCGCCGTCAGCAGGATCCGGGCGCATTCGCTGACCGTGGCCCCGGTGGTGATGATATCATCCAGCAGTAAAATCCGTTTATCTTTGATGTTTTCAGGCTCTACGACACTATACACGCCCAGCACGTTGGCCCGGCGGTGGGCATGACCCACAATGCCGGACTGGGGTGGATTATGGCGGATTTTGCGCAGCGTGCAGGTCGGCTCCATGCCCAACTCGTCGCAAACCGCCTGCGCCAACAGCTCCACCTGGTCATAACCCCGGCGCAGCTTCCGCCGACGACTAATAGGAACCCATGTGATAAGATCGAAGGCATCCTCCCGTTCCCGGGCGATCTTCATAGCCAGCAGCCGCCCATAGCCGGAAGCATAATGCCGCTTGTGGTAGAACTTATAACGCAGAAGGCTGCTACGCACATGACCTTCATAATGCCACACCGCCAGCCAGCTTTCCACAAAAGGAAATCTGGTTCGCTTCACCGGACATTCCGGCGCATTGACACGGCAATCGCCGCACAGATCCAGCTCCTTCTTTTCTAAAACGCTGCGGCACAAAATACATTTCGGCGGATACACAAGCTCCGCAATACGGTGCAGCAATCTCATGTGACCTTCCCTTGCAAGCGCAGCTTCAGCCCTGTATAGCGGCGGCCAACCTTAGCATTTTGCACCATGATGCCCACCGTTTCCTCCCGTCCAACCACAATCAGCAGTTCTCTGGCTCGGGTAATGGCGGTATACAGCACACTGCGGTTGAGTAGGTACGCCGAACCATTCCATGCAGAAAGAACCACCGCCCTGTATTATAGCGATAGGTAAGCTCTTGGTTGCAAACTGGTTACGACCAGATTTTGCTTCCTCCAGCTTTTCCCCCGCTCCACACCGTACGTGATAGTTTCCCATCATACGGCGTTCCATCGTTTCACTTAATAGCACGTTCACATCATGCCATTGAGCATTCAGGTTTTTTCCTGTTAGCTGACCTTGATAATCTCAAGTCCAGCTTCTGTTCTTAACGAATTAAGTTTTTCGAGTTGTTTTTCTGTTGGCTTCAGTAAATCCATATACCTTTTGATAGTTAAATCCTTCGTGGCATGTATCAGCTTGTGAACATCGATTAACACTAGGGTCAGATTTCGATAGTTGTCTTGGCCTCCCTGACTTCGGGGCTTTTTGTGATGACAGTGAATTTCTGTGATATCCAGAAATTCTTCTCCTGTCACAGCACATTTTCCTCTTTGTGCAGAGAATAGCGACAATCTATTGTCGTTAAATTCAACACTCTGGCCTGCGACTGGGTATTTTGCAAGGTCCTGCATTAGATGTACATTTGGGAAAGCTAACTCATTATGCTTAAAGGCTCTGCCCTCAGGTGTATATAAGTTAACCGCTTTTTTCTTTCCAAGTACCTGTCGATGTCTGCAATACGCAATTGGCAGTATCGTAATTCCTTGGAACTCAAAAACTCTCTTGCAATCCTTGTATCTTCGCCAGTCCGACGTGTTTGGTTTCATTGCTCCTCGTTTGGGTTTCAAACGATTGTACAAAGCCTTATACGTTGCGTTGTGGATTTCCTGACAATCGGTCGTGATATCTGTCGCCATCTGGTAATAATTATGGACACCTCTAACAAGAGAATTGTAGGCAGTCAATGCCTGTCGTACTAAACTCTTGTTGCCTGCAAATTGAATTTCCTTGATGTGTTCTCTAATCGCCTTTATCGTACGTTCTTTGGCTTTGTCGCACATATGTGAGACGATAACCTTTTTCCCACCTTTTTCCTTGGTTCTGAACTTGATCCCCAAGAACTCACCATATCCTTTTGTGAGGTCGGTGACTCTTGTCTTCTCGTCCGAAACTTCCAGTTTTAGGCGTTCTCTGAGCCAGTTCTTTGCTCCTTGCATTACTTTCATGGCGTCCGACTTGTTGGAACACATGATTCTGACGTCGTCGGCATATCTGATTACATGGAGTTCTTTCAGACCGGTTTTTCGCATTTCACGAAATGCACTTCCCTTAGAAGGCGTTCCGTTTTTAGCAATTCCACCCTTAAGTCTGTGTACCAGTGGGAACTCTCCCCATTGGCTCTCCATGTGCCAATCAAATTCGTTTAGGACAATATTTGCCAGCAGAGGGGAGATAATCCCTCCCTGTGGCGTTCCTTCTGTCGGCGTAACTATACTGCCATCCGGCATTAAAATCTTTGCCTTAAGAATTTTCCTGATGACGCAAAGTAGCTGCTTATCCTGAATTCCCATCGTCCAGATCTGACGCATAAGCTTAGTGTGATTGACGTGATCAAAGAACCCTTTGATGTCAATTTCCACCATGTAGTAGAGATGTGACCTGTTGATATACCTGTATACCTCATTGATCGCATTCTCTGTGGATCGTAATGGCCTAAAACCAAAACTTCCATCAAAGAATTTTGCTTCACAAATTGGTTCAAGTATCTGCAACATGCATTGCTGTACAAGTCGATCCCATATACACGGGATACCCAACGGCCTGGTTTTACCATTCGGTTTGGGTATATCCTTTCTGCGGACATTTCTGGGGGTATAATTATTCAGAATGTTTCTGACCTTTGAGCATACGACTTCGGGTTCAAGCTTTTCTATGTCCTTTATGGTTAATCCATCAGTTCCGGGGGTCTTACTTCCGGCGTTACGCTTTATTGACCTGTAGGCCATAATGATATTGGCGTCTGATGTGATAAGGGACATCAGCTTTGTGAACTTTTCCCCGTCGAGACTTCTTTTATAGAGATCATCTTGGATTTCTTGCTGTCCATAATACTCAGCATATCTTAATTTGTTGATTTTAACAGGTTTATTACTTCTTCTGAGTTTTTCCTCAGTGGGAAGCCTTACCTCTTTACTCTTAGTCACTGGTCATCACCTACACTTTACTAATGTCGGTGCCTCTTTTTGGCTTACTCAACATCCAATGTAAAATGATGTGTAGTGTCTATTAGTGTAACGACTTGTGGCCATTCCTCCTGCTCCCATTACAGGAGCTATCTACAGTTCGACCACTACTTTTCAGCACCAGTTCGACGGCTTATTGTTCTTCGTCCGCCTATTCTCATTTCTGAGAACCTGATACCTTTCCTCGTTCCCTTAACTCTATCTGTACATATTCTCTTTTAGGTTTCTGCTATAGGCCTGTCGGATTCATATGCGCCTGCCGCATATAAGGTATTTCATAGTAGCAGATTTTTACTTTACCTCACCGACGCCCCCTTTGGGGGAACTCCATGTTTCCATGTATCGCCAGTTTAGACCCGTACATTCGCAGATTCGTCAGTGCTTGCGCACATTCTAACCATGAGAGATTTATAGACCCCCGGCATATCATTTCCCATATCTTTTACTTTAGGCTTTCTTGACAGGTGGGCTCTGGCCACTTGTGTACCAATCTTTACTTACCTATTTCATTGACTTAGGTACTCTTTCTGCCGACTTCACCGAGCACCTGACCATTAGACTTTCGTCTTATACAGCCAGTCGGAGTATTAGGGGTGACTCTTCAAGAGGGTTGTCCGAAATAAATTCGGCTCTATCATTTAGTCACTCGAATTAAGAGTTCTCCTTAAAGTTACTGTTTCAACATTATTTCATGTTGATTCGACCTTAAGTGCCTAACCTTTTCAGTTAGGAACGAGTCGCACCACTGCCCTGACTTTTGTGGACAGTCATGGCGAATGCCGGTTCCAGCTCATTGAGCTGGGAGAAATCATAGTCCACTTCCCTGTCGTCATAAACCACCGTCAGTTGCTCCATGGCGGGATCAATGGCCTTGACCACACCTACGTCACCGTTGAATACACCGGCACCGATGGCACTGCCGTCGCATTTCTTCCACATTATATCATAGTTATTTCGGATTTGCATCACCCGATCACCTTCACGGAAAGAAAATTCTCCGGCTTGGCGCTCTTTTTTTGTGGGAGATGCTGGGTTCAAGCTGTTTTGCAGCAGCTTATTCAGGCTGATGGTACCCACGCCGCCCTTGCGGGTTGGGGTCAAAACCTGAATTTGATCCGCCGGGATGCCCATATTCTGGGGCAGACGCCGGGCGCACAAATCCGCAATGGTCTGACTAACCTCCTGCTCCGAACGGCAAGGCAGGAAGAAAAAGTCGCTTTTGCGATCCCGCAGGTTGGGCATTTCTCCACGGTTAACCCGGTGGGCGTTCATGACGATCAGGCTTTCCTGGGCCTGACGGAAGATCTCCGTCAAACGAATAGCACTGAGCATTTCACTGCGGAGCATATCATTAAATGGAAATCCCGGTCCTACCGGGGGAAGCTGATCCGGGTCGCCCACCAAAATCAGCCGTTTATCTACCGGGATAGCCTTCATTAGACTGTGCATCAATTGAATATCCACCATGGACATTTCGTCCACGATCACCGCATCGGCTTTCAGGGGATCTTCTTCGTCTTTCACAAAGTACATCATGCCGGTCGCTGGGTCGATGGTAGCTTCCAGCAGACGGTGGATGGTGGAGGCATCCTGCCCAGTCACTTCTGTGAGCCGCTTGGCGGCACGCCCCGTAGGGGCAGCCAGCACACATTTCAGACCCATTTGCTCATAAAGGGACAAGATGCCCTTCAAAATCGTGGTTTTACCAGTACCGGGGCCGCCGGTGATGAGTAGCAAGGCACTGCCTGCCGCAGAGCGAATCGCCTGTCGCTGTTGGTCGGAATACTGAATTCCACTCTCCTGCGCCGCACGGGTAACCATCTTATCCAGCCCACGAGGTTCCGAAAAATGCTTGTCCGCCATTTCCAGCAGCCGCCGGGTGCAGTACATTTCCGCATGATACAGCGCCGGAAGATAATCCACCACAATGCCCGCCAGCTCCGAGCGAACAAGCCGTTCGGCCTCCAGCAGACGATCGATGCCCGAACGAACAGTTTCCGGCTCCACGCTCAAAAGCTGGGAGGAAGCCCCGATCAGCTTGTCCTCGGGCAAAAAGCTGTGTCCGGCGGTCAGATTGAAATGCAGTTCAAACAAAATACCTGCTTCTACACGTCTGGGATCATCCCCGGACACGCCCAGTTCAATGGCAAAGCGGTCAACGGCTCCAAAAGGAGCTTCCAAACCGTCATCCATCAAAAGATAGGGGTCATCATACAAAAGCTCCATGGTCTGCTCGCCGTAGAGCTTATATGTACGCACCGCCAGCTCTGCCGGGAGCTGATGCAAGGTGAAGAATTCCATCAACTGGCGCATACCCACCCGCAGGCGGAATTCCTCTCCGATGGCAAGCGCCTTTTCCCGGGAAATACCGGAAACCTCCGCAAGTCGGGCAGGTTCCCGCTCCATAATTTCCAGCGTCCGGTCGCCAAAGTGGCTGACGATCCGAGCTGCCAGCTTCGGGCCGATGCCCTTAATAATCCGGCTGGACAGATAAGATACAATCTCCGCCCCGGTCTGAGGCAGCATCCGTTCCAGAAATTCCGCCTCGAACTGCTTGCCGTAGCTTTGGTGACTGCTCCATCGGCCTGTAACCATTAGCCGCTCGCCCACAGCGGGCAGCGGAATAGTTCCCACTACCGTCACGGCATCGCCGCCCTGACACCGCAGGCGCAGGACGGCGTAACCATTATCATAATTCTGAAATACAACGGCACCAATGGTGCCCTGTAAGATCTCAAGTTCCTGTTCCGCCAAGTTTCTCTCGCTCCTGTTCCAGTGCGGAGGTCAGTTCCTCCGGTGTACAAATCTCAACGCCTTGTCTGCCCTTGAGCAGCGTAGTCCGTTCTTCTTCCGTCATACCACAGTCGATGACAAGCAAAGGGCTGCGAATCAATCCCCAATCCCGCAACCAGCCATAGTGCCGCAAAGCTTGCTCCGCTTCCCCGGTTTCACGCCACAAATAGACCATAAAAGTCCCTCGCGAGCCCGGTAAGATCAGCCCAAACAGTGCCCAAAGCACACTCAATACGCCAAAAGCCGCCAACATTGTTAATACGATCATCGTTGCCATGCTACCACCTCGGTACAGTTTATGACGGGGACGGTAGCGGTGTGTCAGCAAATCTCGATGATAAGTTCGTGCATGTCTTTTGGTTTTCTTATTTAGTTTACTATATTTTCAACGGATTGAAAAGCCTTTTTTGAGAAAACTTTTATCAGCAAAGAAACAGTATAGGTTTTTGCAAATGTTCAAAAATTAGCCTTGAAAGTTTTGCCATTATCGGGTATAATGGATAAGAAGTATGGGTGCGCACACCGCATTGGAGTATTTACCATGAAGGATCTGAATCTGCTTGTCTGGTTAACACAGCTTGGTTTTTCCGTAGCGTTTCCGCTGGCGGGATTTGTGTTACTGGCAGTCTGGCTTCACGAAAGCCGTGGCTGGGGCGTTTGGGTGATCTGGGTAGGAATTATCCTCGGTATTGTTTGCGCCATTGACGGTCTGCGGATCTCCCTGAAGGCCATGGATCGAATCAGCCGCAAGCCCAAAGATGATGCGCCACCCCTTGTCAGCTTCAACGACCACGATTGAGAGGAAACAACATGGATTCCCGTAAATTCATACTGAAAGAAACTGCCATCATCGGCCTTGGTCAGGCGATTTGCGTCGCTGCCATGATCGGCATTTTTGCCCTGCTGGGATATTTTGACCGCAGGGTGCTCATAGGCGGTATTGCAGGCGGTCTCCTCGCCACGCTGAATTTTTTCTTCATGGCCGTCGGCGCCGGCATTGCGGCAGACAAAGCGCAAGATCAGAACGTCAAAGGTGGACAGGCTACCATCCAGATGTCCTACATGCTTCGTCTTGCGGTGCTGTTTATCGTCCTGTTTGCGCTGGTCAAAAGCGGACTGTGCAATGTGATCACCGCCGTACTCCCCCTTGCGTTTACCCGTCCGATTCTTACTATCGGCGAATTTTTTCGAAAGTCAGGTGAAGTCAAAGCATGAGTGTTAATGTCACTGGTCCTTATATTTACTTTACCATTCCCATCTTCGGCGGCATCAATGTGACCCAGACCATGCTGTCGTCCTTCCTTGTTACAGCGTTGCTGTGCATTGCCTGTATTTTGCTGGGCAAGGATCTGAAAAAGCGTCCAGACGGCAAGCAGGTGTTGGTTGAGAAAGGCATCGGCATGATGCACGGTATGGTAGTCGATACGATGGGCGCCCACAACGCCCACTGGACACCGTTCATTATCACAGTGTTCCTGAGCAGTATCTGCGGCAGTCTGATCGGCATGACCGGCTTCCTGCGCTCCACCACTGCCGACCTAAGCACCCCCATCACATGGGCTGTTATGGTCAGCGTAATCATCTGGTACAACAACATTAAGAATAACGGCTTTGTAGGCTGGCTGAAGGGCTTTACCGAGCCTGTGGTGGTCATGACCCCCATGAACATCATCTCCGAAGTCGCCCAGCCGGTGTCCATGGCCTTCCGTCACTTCGGTAACGTCGCCGGCGGCGGTGTCATCACCAGCATTCTGTACACCGCCCTTGCGGCCATCTCTGCCACAGTTCTCAACCTGATCGCATCCAGCGGTGTTGCCGTATCTGTCATTCTGCTGGTTTTGGGTGGCGGTTTGATCACTTGGGGCACCCAGAAAAAGAAGCTTGTACTGAAGATCTTCGGTATCATTTCCGCTGTTCTTGGGTTCTTTGGCGCACTTCAGGCTTTCGGCATCCTGTCCGATGTTCCGGTGCTGGCTGTGGGTATCCCCGCTGTCCTGTCTGTCTATTTCGACGTGTTCTCCGGCTTTGTGCAGGCACTGGTGTTCAGCCTGCTGACCATGGTCTACATTGCCGGCTCCTGCCCCGATCCTGCGGAAGCGGAAACGGCAGAATAATCTTGTCAACCATAAAATTTATATACAACAACATTTAGGAGGAATTTTTTATGGGTATCGTATTCAACGAATTTTTTCTGAAGGCCTGCTGTGCTATCGGTGCCGGTCTGTGTATGGGCATCGGCGCCATCGGCCCCGCTATCGGTGAAGGTAACGCCGTTGGTAAGGCTCTGGAGGGCATGGCCCGTCAGCCCGAATCCGCTGGCACCCTGCGTACCAACATGATCCTGGGCTGTGCCATTACCGAGACCACCGGTATCTACGCCCTGCTGATCTCTTTCCTGATCCTGTTCGCCACCAACGTGTAATCCTTTTCTATCACCTTATTTTTCATAGAAAGGAGTATCACGAGTGGAAGGATTTGAAAGCTTTATCGGTGTCAATTTCTGGACTGCTCTGGTGACTCTGATCAATTTCCTGGTGCTGTTTTTTGTAGCGAAACATTTCCTCATTGGCCCTGTAATGAAGCTCATTCAGGATCGTCAGGACGAGATCGACGGTATGTACGCCGATGCAGGCTCTGCCAAGCAAAATGCCGAGGCCCTGCAATCCGAGTATCAGGCTAAGCTGAATGATGCACAGGCTACGTCCGAGCGCATTGTTAAGGAAGCCGTTTCCCGTGGTCAGGCCCGTGAGGAGGAGATCATCCGTCAGGCCAACGCCGAAGCTTCTGCTATCATGGAAAAGGCCAACGCTGATATCGCCATGGAAAAGAAAAAGGCTCTGAACGATGCCAAGGACGAGATCTCCGAGATCGCCATGGCAATCGCTGGTAAGGTTGTGGGTCGTCAGCTCACCGTTGCCGACCAGAGCAAGCTGGTGGACGAGTTCATCGACGGACTGGGTGATGGCGTATGACCGAGGTCGGAAGTGTTTACGGTCAGGCATTATATGATCTGGCCCAAAGTGAAGGACTGGCAAAGCCCATTCTGGACGAACTGAGTGTGCTGGAGCACTGCTTTACAGTCGAGGAGCCAACGTTCCTCAAGTTGCTCAGTACCCCTTCCCTGACCAAGCAGGAACGCTGCAAAATTTTGGACGACAGTTTCCGTGGTAAGGTACAGCCCTATCTGCTGAATTTTATGAAAATTCTGACAGAAAAGGGCTATATCCGTCACTTCTCCGACTGTTATCATGCCTATCAGGAGAATTATTACCGGGATAACGGCATTTTGCTGGTAAACGCTGTCACCGCCGTTCCCTTGAAAACCGATCAGCTTCAGCGGCTCATCGCCAAGCTGACTGCTATCACCGGCAAGCAGATCGAACTGTGTCAACACGTAGATCCCAATTGTCTGGGCGGCATCCGTCTGGACTATGACGGCAAGCGGCTGGATGATACCGTCGCCCACCGTCTGGACGCCATCCGTGGCGTTCTGAAGAATACCGTACTCTGACAGAAAGCAGGAACAGTATGGAATTAAGACCCGACGAAATTACAAAAATCATCCGTAGTCAAATCAAAAACTACGAAAACAAAATGGAAGCCAGCGAAACCGGTGTGGTTATTCTGGTGGGTGACGGCATTGCCAAAGCCTCCGGTCTGGATAACTGCATGGCTGGCGAGCTGCTGGAATTCCCCAACGGCTCCTACGGTCTGGCCCAGAATCTGGAGGAGGACACCGTTTCCATCGTTATCCTTGGCACCGATGACGGCATCAAGGAAGGCGACACCGTCAAGCGTACCGGACGGGTGGTTTCCGTGCCCGTGGGTTCCGGACTGATTGGCCGTGTTGTCAACGCTCTGGGCGAACCCATTGACGGCAAGGGCCCCATCGTTAACGAGGGCTACCGCCCCATTGAAGCTCCCGCCCCGGGTATCATCGAGCGTAAGCACGTAAGCCGTCCCATGCAGACCGGCATCAAGGCCATTGACTCCATGATTCCCATCGGTCGTGGTCAGCGTGAGCTGATCATCGGCGACCGCCAGACCGGTAAATCCACCATCGCCACCGATACCATTCTGAACCAGAAGGGCAAAAATGTGATTTGCATTTACGTTGCCATCGGTCAGAAGCGTTCCACCGTGGCGCAGGTCGTTGAAAATCTGACCATCGGCGGTGCCATGGATTACACCATCGTTGTGTCCGCTACCGCTTCCGAATTGGCTCCCATGCAGTACATCGCCCCCTACTCCGGCTGTACCATGGGTGAGCACTTCATGCATCAGGGCAAGGATGTGCTGGTCATTTATGATGACCTGAGCAAGCACGCTGTGGCCTACCGTGCCATTTCCCTGCTGATTCGCCGTCCCCCCGGACGGGAAGCCTACCCCGGCGACGTTTTCTATCTCCACTCTCGGCTTCTGGAGCGTGCAGCCCAGATGTCCGATGAGCTGGGCAGCGGCTCTTTGACCGCTTTGCCCATCATTGAAACTCAGGCCGGTGACGTTTCCGCTTATATTCCCACCAACGTCATCTCCATCACCGACGGCCAGATCTTCCTGGAAACCGAGCTGTTCAACGCCGGTATCATGCCTGCGGTCAACCCCGGCATTTCCGTTTCCCGTGTTGGTGGCGACGCTCAGCTGAAGGCCATGAAGAAGGTTTCCGGCAGTCTGAAGCTGCTGTACTCCCAGTACCGGGAGCTGCAGAGTTTTGCCCAGTTCGGTTCTGATCTGGATGCGGATACCAAGCAGCGTCTGGCTCTGGGCGAGCGGATCGTGGCTGTTCTCAAGCAGAAGAACAATGCTCCCGTGGAAGTTGCCCATCAGGTGTGCATCATTTACGCAGTCACCAATGGTTACCTCAACAGCATCGACGTTGATCAGGTTCCCGAATTTGAGCAGCGGCTGTATGAGTTTATGGACAACCGTTACGGCCAGCTTCTGGATACGATCCGCTCCACCGGAAAACTGGAAAAGGATACTGAAGAAGTGCTCAAGACCGCCATCACCGAACTTCTGACTGAATTCGGCAAGAACGTGTAAGGAAGGAGGCTCCCTATGGCCGGTGTTTCCACCAAAGACATTAAGAACCGCATCCGAAGCATGGAAAGCACAAAGCAGATCACCAAGGCCATGGAAATGGTGGCTGCTTCCAAGCTGCGCCATGCGCAGGCACAGGTTCTTGCTTCCCGTCCTTACTTTGAGATCCTCTATTCCACCATCCACGAGATCGTGGAAAATAACAGCGACTTCTCCTCCCCCTACCTGACCAAACGCAGCGGCAACAAGGTGCTGTATATCGTCATCGCCGGTGACCGTGGTTTGGCAGGCGGCTATAACAGCAACGTTCTGAAAATGGTCATGGCTGAGGCGCAGGACAAGGATGCAACCATCCTGCCCATCGGCAAAAAAGCCGTTGACTTTTTCCGCTCCCGGAAAATGCCCATGCTGACGGAAAATTATCCCGAAGCTGCCGGCGTTTCCATCGGTGACTGTTTCTCCATTGCGAAGCTTTTGAGCAAGGCGTATCTGGGCGGTGAGTTTGACGAGATTTATGTGGCGTATACCAATTTTGTGTCCGTCCTTTCTCAAACTCCCTCTACCCTGCAGCTTCTTCCTTTGGTTGCGCAGGGCGGCAACGCTCCCAGCGGCAGCGCCGATATTCTCTACGAGCCGGATGCTAACACCGTATTCGACACCATCGTACCTGAATATCTGGGTGGCGCACTGTACGGTGCTCTGTGTGAAAGCCGAGCATCCGAACAGGCAGCCCGCCGGACTGCCATGGACTCTGCCACCAAGAACGCAGAGGACATGATTGCGGATCTGAGTCTGAAATTCAATCAGGCCCGTCAGGCTGCAATCACCCAGGAGATCACCGAGATCGTTGCCGGCTCATAAAAAGACACTCTTAATAATAAGGAGTTGAATCCAATGTCCAATCATAAAGGAACCGTGATCCAGGTCGTGGGCCCGGTTCTGGATATCCGTTTCGGGGATGACCAGCTTCCCCAGCTCCTCAACGCAATCCATATCCCCCACGGTGACAACACCATCGTGGCGGAGGTCGCTCAGCATATCGGCGACAATGTGGTGCGCTGTATTGCCATGAACTCCACCGACGGCCTGCAGCGTGGTGTGGAGGCCACCGACACCGGTGCCCCCATCACTGTGCCCGTGGGCGATGCCTGCCTTGGTCGTGTATTTAACCTGCTGGGTCAGCCCATCGATAACAAGGAGCCCGTTCAGGGTGCGGAGAACTGGTCCATCCATCGTCCCGCCCCCGCCTATGATGAGCAGCAGCCTGCTACAGAGATTCTGGAAACCGGCATCAAGGTCATCGACCTGATCTGCCCCTACGCCAAGGGCGGTAAGATCGGTCTGTTCGGCGGCGCAGGTGTTGGCAAGACCGTTCTGATTCAGGAGTTGATCTACAACATTGCCACCGCTCACAACGGTTATTCCGTGTTCACCGGCGTTGGCGAGCGTACCCGTGAGGGTAACGACCTGTACAACGAAATGACCGAAAGCGGCGTTATTTCCAAAACCGCCATGGTCTTTGGTCAGATGAACGAGCCCCCCGGAGCCCGTATGCGTGTGGGCCTTTCCGGTCTGACCATGGCAGAGTATTTCCGTGATGTGAAGCATCAGGACGTTCTGCTGTTCATCGACAACATCTTCCGTTTCACCCAGGCCGGTTCTGAGGTTTCCGCACTGCTGGGCCGTATGCCCTCCGCCGTTGGTTACCAGCCCACGCTGGCAACGGAAATGGGTGCCCTGCAAGAGCGTATCACCTCCACCAAAAACGGCTCTATCACCTCCGTGCAGGCGGTCTACGTCCCTGCGGACGACCTGACCGACCCCGCCCCCGCTACCACCTTCGCCCACTTGGACGCTACCACCGTTCTTGACCGTGGTATTGCTTCTCTGGGTATTTACCCCGCCGTTGATCCGCTGGACTCCACTTCCCGTATTCTCTCTCCCGAGGTCGTGGGCCGTGAGCATTACGAAACTGCCCGTGCGGTGCAGAATATCCTCCAGCGCTACAAAGAGCTGCAGGACATCATCGCCATCATGGGTATGGACGAACTGAGTGAAGAGGACAAGCTGACCGTCAACCGGGCCCGTAAGGTGCAGCGGTTCCTGAGCCAGCCCTTCCACGTTGCGGAGCAGTTCACCGGCTATCTGGGCAAGTACGTCCCTCTGAAGGAAACCATCCGTTCCTTCAAGGAGATCATCGAGGGCAAGCACGACGATATCCCCGAATCCTACTTCCTGTTCGCAGGCTCCATCGACGAGGTGGTTGAAAAGTTCAGAGGCGGTGAGGGCGCATGACCCCCTTCCCTTTGAAAATCGTCACCCCCGACGGCATGGAATTTGAAGGCATGGTGGAAGAATTGATCGTTCGCACCACCACCGGTGATCTGGGCATTCTGGCAGGGCATATCCCCTGTGTTGCTCCGCTGGGCATGGGCCGTGCAACCATCGTGGAGGACGGCAAAAAAAGGTACGCCGCCTGTATCGGCGGTATGCTGTCCGTTTCCCCCAGCGGCGTGACACTGGTGCCTACTACCTTTGAATTCGCCGAGGACATCGATGCCGCCCGTGTGGAAGCGTCTTACCAGCGTGCTCAAAAAATTCTGGACAACAAGGATGCCTCCGGCACCGATATCAAGCTGGCAGAAGCCCGTCTTCGCCGTGCTCTGGTTCGCAGAAGCGTCGTGACTACAAAATGATCTACACCCTCCGGTTCAAACCGGAGGGTGCTTTTCGGTAGGATTGGATAATAAATTGTTGTTTACGTTAATAAACGCCCCGGCAGCGAAGCTGCCCTTGCCTCCCTCTCTGAGGGAGGTGGCACGCCGAACGGCGTGACGGAGGGAGTGTCGTTATGGCGATGCGTCTAACGTAGGACACTCCCCCAGTC
>JBGVKN010000161.1:0-1718 GCA_045123795.1 Faecousia sp.
AGGGAGAGAAGAGCGAGCCGACCGAACCGAGAGCACGCAGTGCGAGCACAGCGAGCACGAGCACACGAGAGAGAGGGAAGGAGCGACTGAACGAGCCGACCAAACAAGGCCGAGGGCGCGGCACCGGGCGGCCGCCCCTCCCCACCCACCAGCAAAGATACTTTTGTAAACACCAGTAGGGGTACCCACCCCCTCCAGTCCGAGCATGCGGCCATGTAGGGGTGTGTAGGGGTTATTTTCGGGGTGCAGTGGCGAAAATCGCACTGCCGTACTACTTTACGGCAGGGCGGATGCAGCCACCCCCACAAAGGGTTTACAGCGGTAAACGCGAAGAGCATATTTTTGTAAACACCAGTACAAACGTATAGCCAAATGTACACACACTTTTGCAGATGTATATACAAATGGCAAATACAAATGTATAGGGGCGGCGCAGCAGCCAGCAGTCAAAGCACCTGAGGCGGAGCCGGAGCGACTCCACGTCTAGAGCGTTTGGCGGCCACTGCGAGCCGCGGCCGATAGGCGGCAATTAGCGAGCAAATAAAGTGGCGGCCAATCGCGAAAAGAGTGGAAACGCGGAGGCGGAGCCTCTGGTGCTTGGCGTGGCAGCGGAGCCGCCCCTATACACCAAGCACCCAGACTCAATCACTTTGCCACCAGCACACAACCACTTGGCCACACGCGCTTTCACCAGACACAAAGGCGCGAAAGGAGGCCAGCCAAAGGGGGATTTCAGCGCAGCGGTCACCCCCCGTGGCGGCCACCTGAGCGACCAAATGAGAACACCAGCACTCATGTACACTACCACCAGCACTAACACACGTTGGCTACTACGTACACACCAGCAGCGCGTTGATAGGGCGAGGCGGTGCGTTGCAATGCAGGGTTGAGGGTGTGGCCACGGGGAGCCCGTGCGTGGATTACACACCCTCACTTTCCCGTGGTAGGGTCGATTGGGAATGGTATTCTGAATCCATCATTCTTCTCCTCACTATCCCCCATGTAGTATATCTCCTGCCTATTCTTCTCTGCCTCTGGTAGTGGTATCGCTTCTATCCTCCTGCTCTCTTGGTATAGTCGGATAGCGTGCCAGAGGATGAATCGCTCATTGCGCTCTTTCATGTTGAACATCGCCTCTTGCATCCTCTTGACGACAGTCTTGTCAGTCCGCGTGAGAGTACCTAGGTGCGGTCTTTGGTATGGTCTAAATGTTCGTGGCGATGATGGTAGCAGGTCGAGTCGGGGGCACTTGTATCGTGGCTGGCCATCATTCTTGCGAATGTCCCAGTAGTGCTGCGCATAGTAGAGGAATAGCGCCTCTACATTGCTACGCTCTTTGATGTCGTCCAGCTGGAGTGCAAAGTGTATCTTGACTTTCTCTGGAGTGTCTATCCCCTCCAACTCGTCGGGTGTCGTCCACTCCAGCAATGAGGTGTTGTCCACAATGTCCACCACCTCTGTTCCCGTGTCCATCAGCGCAAACTCTACTCTCCAGACATCGCGTTTCGGGTTGAATCCCTCACGCTCCCAGACCTCCCGAATATACTGCTTATCTTTCCCCTGCTTTAGTTCCAGCGACTTGTTGTAGAATCGGGTAAATACGGGACTGTTCTTTGAGCCAAACGATAACGAGTTCCAGGTCAGCTGTCTCGAATCCCTACCGTGTGCGCTCCAAGATGGTTGATGGATTTTGTAATACTTGCGTGTGACTAGTCCCC
>JBGVKN010000162.1:0-3155 GCA_045123795.1 Faecousia sp.
GGAAAACTGCACATTTTATCTCTCCCTCAGTCAAAAATCAGAGATTTTTGACAGCTCCCTCGTCAGAGGGAGCCTTTGCGCCCGGAGGGCGCTGTCGCCCCATCGGGGCGACACATTTCCTCAACTAAACAACAATTTATCGTTTCAATCAACCGGTGATCTGCACCTCAACCAGACGGCCCTGGCAGTATTTCTCCCGGAGAGCCGGCTTTTCGATCTTACCGGTGGGGTTGCGAGGCACCTTGTCGAAGAAGATCTTCCGGGGACGCTTATACCGGGGCATTGCCTTGCAGAACTCGTTGATCTCGTCCTCGGTGCAGGTTTCGCCTTCCTTGATCTCGATGATCGCCGCAGCGATCTCGCCCAGACGGGCATCGGGCAGGCCGATGACCGCCACATCCTTGATCTTAGAGAAGGATCGGAGGAAGTCCTCGATCTGTACAGGATACAGGTTCTCACCACCGGAAATGACCACGTCCTTTTTCCGGTCAACCAGATAGATGAAGCCGTCCTCATCCTCCTTGGCCATGTCGCCGGTGTAGAGCCAGCCGTCCTTCAGCACCTCAGCGGATGCTTCGGGGTTTTTGTAATAGCAGGTCATCACGCCGTCGCCCTTAACGATCAGCTCGCCCACTTCGCCTTTGTCCACATCCACGCCCTTGTCGTCCACGATTCGGGTCTGCCAGCCGTAGCCGGGCTTGCCGATGGCGCCAACCTTATGGACGTTTTCCACGCCCAGATGGACACAGCCGGGGCCGATGGACTCGGACAGGCCGTAGTTGGTATCGTACTGGTGATGGGGGAACACCTTCAACCAGCGCTGAATCAGACTAGGCGGCACGGGCTGGGCACCCACATGCATCAGCCGCCACTGATCCAGCCGATACTGGCTCAGATCAATGCGGGTATCGATGGCATCCAGCAGATCCTGCGCCCACGGCACCAGAAGCCAGACGATGGTGCATCGCTCTTCCGTCACGGCCCGCAAAATCCACTCAGGCTTCACGCCCCGCAGCAGCACGGCCTTGGAGCCGGACAGCAATGAGCCGAACCAGTGCATTTTGGCGCCGGTATGGTACAGGGGCGGGATGCAAAGGAACACATCCTCCCGAGATTGGGAGTGGTGGTTCTGCTCCGTCAGGCAGGCACGCACCAAGGATTTATGCTTATGCAAAATCGCCTTGGGGAAGCCGGTGGTGCCGGAGGAGAAATAAATCGCCGCATCGTCCTCCTCGCTGAGCGCAATGGGAGGAGCGCTGGAGGAGCAGAAATTCATCAAGGAAATGCAATCCTCCGTGTAATCAGGGCCATCCTTGCCCACAAAGAACAGCATCTTTACATTGGGAATATCGTTCTGAATGGCGTCCATGCGGCTGATAAACTCCGGCCCAAACACCAGAACCTCCACATCCGCCAGATCCAGACAATACTTGATCTCGTCACTGCTGTAACGGAAGTTCATAGGCACAGCCAGGCAGCCAGCCTTCAGAATACCAAAATAGATGGGCAGCCACTCGATGCAGTTCATCAGCAAAATGGCCACCTTAGTACCCTTTTTCAAACCACGGCTCAGCAGCAAATTGGCAAATCGATTAGCCCGGCGGTCAAAATCCCGCCAAGTCATTTCCCGGCGGTAGGGTGCGTCCTGACTGGCGCTCTCGATCAAATTAAAATCCCACCATGTCACGGCCTT
Organism: Faecousia sp.; assembly: GCA_045123795.1. GTDB lineage: Bacteria > Bacillota > Clostridia > Oscillospirales > Oscillospiraceae > Faecousia. Next base: position 1,694 of record JBGVKN010000162.1, read on the forward strand.
GTCCCGTTCTTCCGACGGGTTGATCTCAACAAGGCTGCTTTCCTGACCGTACAGCCGGGCATTTCGTTCCAAAAAATCCGTAATGATCACTGTTTTCTCTCCCTTTATGTAATAAAAAAATCCTCTGCCGTTACAGCAGAGGACAGGAATTTCCTGTGGTACCACCTCAGTTTACCGCTCACGCGGCCTCATGGGATCCTAGCAGATCCGCGGGCTATATCGGGCCTTCCCGTCCTCGCCTACTTATTGGTTCAGCGAAGCCGCTCCGAAAGGAATTCCACACCTGCGCTCCCACTGCCTCGCACCTACCGGCAGCTCTCTGGCGGAACGTTTTAAGTATGTACTGGTTTTCATCATTGCGTTATGTATATATGTTTTTTTGTATTTTCGTAAGTATACCATTCCACGGGCCACAAGTCAATAAAAAACGTAAAAAACTTCCACAATATTCGCCTGACCATTCTTGCCATCGAGGGATTTTATGGTATAATGCGGATCAGAAAGAGAGGTATTTTTTATGCTCATAGATTTTCACACCCATGCCTTTCCTGAACAGCTCGCAACTCGGGCGGTCAGCAGCCTTTCCCACGCCTGCGGCGGTCTGATGCCACAAACCAACGGCACTGTCGCCTCCCTAAAAGAGGAAATGGCGAAGGACGGCGTGGATATTGCAGTGGTGCAATCCATCGCCACAAACCCCCGCCAGATGCCCAAGGTCAATGATTTCGCCATTGAGATCAACGCCGATCCTAACATTGTGGCCTTCGGCTCCGTCCACCCAGATGCGCCGGATGCACTGGAGGAACTGGAGCGCATCCACGACGCTGGATTAAAGGGTGTCAAATTCCACCCTGAATATCAGCAATTTTATGCCAACGACGAAAAAATGAGGCCAATTTACCGCAAAATCTCCCAATTAGGACTGGTTACCCTGTTCCATGCCGGAGATGATTATGGCTTTCCCCCACCCTACCATGGGATGCCGGATCATTTGAAGGATGCCTTGCACTGGTTCGACAGTCCTGTGGTCGCCGCCCACTGGGGCGGTCTGGGTCGGGGCCCAGAGGTTCTCAACACGCTCTGTGGCGAGAACATTTATTTTGATCTTTCCTTCGGCTACTCCGCCATCGCAAGAGATATTGCCCAAGCCGTCATCGACAAGCACGGCACAGACAGGCTGCTGTTCGCCTCGGATATGCCGTGGCACCGCCCAAGCTGGGAACTGCGGCTACTGGATACGCTGGATATTGGTGATGAAGATCGGCAAAAGATCCACAGCGGTAACGCAATCAAATTGTTGGCTCTGTAAGATTTAGATAATAAGATAAATTGTTGTTTAGTTGAGGAAATGTGTCGCCCCGATGGGGCGACAGCGCCCTCCGGGCGCAAAGGCTCCCTCTGACGAGGGAGCTGTCAAAAATCTCTGATTTTTGACTGAGGGAGAGATAAAATGTGCAGTTTT
>JBGVKN010000163.1:0-5074 GCA_045123795.1 Faecousia sp.
GGGGCAGTGGTACTCTCAGGCTCCCGAAATCGCCGCCAAGAATATGGCGGATACTCAATATTTCTATCTGGGCTATGTCATCCATGCCGATGGTAGCGTCAGCTACTCCGGCGTGCAGAGCTACACGGTGGAGCAGTACATCAGCAACACCGTGGGCAAGACCAGTACCTCCGACGAGATGCGTGCCTTCGCCCAGTGGCTGTACTTCTACGAGCGTGCCGCTAAGGAAGCAATTGCATAACCTAATATCCACTCCGGCTCTGAACATTCAGAGCCGGAGTTTTGCGCTAGGGGGACATCGTTGCACGTTGACAGGTACAGAGATTTATGAGATAGTATAGACAATCAATGAATTGGAGCGAGATTATGAATATCGATTCGATTTTGCAAAAACAGCGTACGTTTTTTGATTGTGGAGGGACACTGGAGATCAGGTTCCGAATTGCCATGCTGAAAAAGCTGCTTACTGCAGTCAATCAACATGAAAAAGAGATCAGCGACGCATTAAACGCCGATCTTGGCAAGAGTGATTTCGAGGGATTTATGTGTGAGATTGGACTGGTGCGCAGCGAGATCAGTCACATGATCAAATACGTGAAGGGTTATGCAAAAGAAAGAAGCGTTCATACACCGCTTTCCCAGTTTGCATCTCGAAGCTATATTAAATCATGCCCTTATGGCAATGTGTTGATCATGAGCCCTTGGAATTATCCGTTTTTGCTGACGCTTGAGCCGTTGGTAGATGCTATTGCGGCAGGCAATACGGCAATCGTCAAACCTAGTGCCTATTCTCCCGCTACTTCTGCGGTTATCGAAAAGATCATTAGCGAATGCTTTGATCCGGAATTTGTAGCAGTGGTTAATGGGGGAAGGAAAGAAAACGCAGAGCTGCTGAAAAAGAAGTTTGATTTTATCTTCTTTACAGGGTCACAGACAGTGGGCAGGGAAGTGCTGCGGCATGCTGCGGAATATCTGACCCCAGTGGTTCTTGAATTGGGAGGAAAAAGCCCCTGCATTGTGGATAGCAGTGCAAAAGTTGCGATGGCGGCTAAACGAATTGTATTCGGTAAATTTCTGAACTGCGGTCAGACCTGTGTGGCGCCGGACTATATCCTCTGTCACGAAAGTGTGAAAACACAATTGATAAATGAGCTATGCGTACAGATCCAAAAGCAATACGGCAATGACCCCTTGCAAAATTCCGACTACGGCAGAATTGTAAGCCGCAAGCATTTTGACCGTATTTGTAGCTTAATTGATCCAAATAAGGTTGTCGTTGGCGGTAAATGGAATGAGAAAACCTTGCAAATTGCCCCTACGATCTTGGAGAATGTGACATGGAATGATTCGGTGATGCAGGAGGAAATCTTTGGTCCGGTATTGCCTGTTCTGACCTATAAGGATATTGGTGAGGTCTACACGTTGCTTGCGAGCAAGGCGAAGCCCTTGGCACTGTACATTTTTTCGGAGGATAAAAAGACCATCCGAGAAGTGACGAATCGTTGCCGCTATGGCGGCGGCTGCATTAATGACTGCGTTGTCCATTTAGCAAACTCTGATTTGGAATTCGGCGGAGTAGGGGAAAGCGGCATGGGATCGTATCACGGCAAGGCGGGTTTTGATGCGTTCAGTCACCAAAAATCCACTATGGATAAGAAAACGTGGATCGATCTGCCTATGCGTTACCAGCCGTACAAACGGAAGCTATATGATAAGCTGGTGCATTTCTTTCTTAGATGAAAGAAATACTTTAAACGAAGGGAAGAGTTAAACAATGAAAAAATCAAATGTATTGACCCGTTTTTTGAGCTTGGGGATTTGCCTGTGCTTGCTGCTGGCATTACTTCCAACGTCGGTTCAAGCTGAAAGTGCGGATCGAGTCATTTACTTCGTCAACACAGCTAATTGGGGCAGCGTTAACGCCTATAGCTGGACTGATGGCACCATGCATCTTGGCGAATGGCCCGGTAGTGGGATGACAAAGGTTGAGGGTGAAGCGAATCTGTACAGCATTAGCATCCCTGCTAACGCAGCGTATATCATTTTCAACAACGGAAACGGTATCCAGACTGGAAATCTGCCTCTGTTTGACGGGGATAATTGCTACACCTATAATGTCGGCTGGTCCTATTTGACGATCTGCAAGCACAACTACGAAGCGGTTGTGACCACTGCGCCGACCTGTACTGCTGCCGGTGTTAAAACCTTTACCTGCTCCGGTTGTGGCGATAGCTACACCGAAGCTGTTGCAGCTACCGGTCACAGCTATGTAGATGGCGTTTGTTCCATCTGTGGGGATGATGGTGTAATGACCATCTACTTCCAGAATAACTGGCTTTGGAGTAATGTGAGCCTGTACTTCTGGGGAAGCACCACCGCATCCTGTGCTGAGTGGCCCGGTAATGCCATGAGCCTGTTCTTTAATGACGGTACGTATGACATTTACAAGCTGGAAGTACCTACTGATATTACCGGCATGGTGATCAACGGCGTTAAGAATGATGGCTCCAACAACATCGACAAAACCCCTGATATCGTATCTGGCTGGTTTGACGGTATTTGCTATTATATGCTTTGGGAAAACGGCAATATGGTCGGTTATGAGAATATCAGCACCATGCTGCCCTGTGATCACAGCTATACTGAGCAGGTGACCAAGAAGCCTACTTGTACCGATGAAGGTGTCAAGACCTTCACCTGTTCCGGTTGCGGCAGTTCCTATACCGAATCTATTGCTGCAACAGGCCATAGCTATGTTAGTGGTATATGTACCGCTTGCGGTGACGCCAAGTATGTTGGCAATGTTATTTTCTTCGTCAACACTAATCGGTGGGAGAATGTCTATGCATATACTTGGACTGGTAGCTCTCAGCAGTTAGGACAATGGCCCGGTAGTCTGATGAGCAAAGTCGAAGGTGAAGCGGATCTTTACTGCATTTTGCTTCCCGACGATGTCGAAAATATTATTTTCAATAATAACAGTGGCACCCAGACTGATGATATGACTGTGCCTGCGGAGGATAATTGCTTTACATACAACGGTGGCTGGTCGTATGTGGACACCTGCGAGCATAGCTTCGAATCTGCTGTCACTACGGCACCTACTTGCACCAGTTCCGGCATAATGACTTTTACTTGTGTCAACTGCGGCAAGGTTAAGACCGAGAAGATCCCTGTACTGCCTCATAGCTTTGTGGACGGCATTTGTACTGTTTGCGGCGGCCCTGAGGAATGTAACGAGCATACATGGGACAATGGCCAGGTCATCAGCGAAAAGACCTGCTGGGTGGATGGTTCGATTTTGTACACCTGCATCTACTGCGGTGCATCCGAAACCAGAATCCAGAAGGGTGGCCACGAATTCTATTACGAGGTGATCAAAGAGCCCACCTGTACCTCCATGGGCAAGAAAGCAACTAAGTGCTATCACTGCGCTTATTTTGCTGACCAGTATCTGCCCAAGCTGGACCACAGCTATGTGGCAGGGGAGGTGGTTGCACCTACCTGTAGCGCCGATGGTTACACCATCCATACTTGCTCGGTCTGCGGTGATATCGCAAATCTGAACCCTGTGGATATGCTGGGGCATAGCTGGAATGGCAATATCTGCATCACCTGCGGAAAGAATTGTAATCACACCATGGTCGATGGAATCTGCTACAACTGCGGTAAGGGAGGGCCGGTTTATGCCAACGGCTACTATGAGATCGGAAATGCTGCACAGCTAAAGTGGTTCGCCGATCAGGTCAACGGTGGCAACAACGCCATCAATGGCAAGCTGGTGGCTGACATTGATTTGAACAACGCCACGTGGATATCTATCGGCTATTACTGCAAGAACGGCGATGCCAGCAATTCTGTGGCATATACCGGCATTTTTGACGGTCAGGGCCATAAAGTTTCTAATTTCAAGACCGCAACCACCGATAACGAGGGCCTGTTTGGCTATACCAGCAGTGCAATCATTCGCAATCTGGGGATTGTGAATGCCAAGGTTACTGGTTGGCGTGCCGGTGCTGTGGTTGGTTACGCCCTGACCTCCAGCATTGAAAACTGCTATGCCGTAAACTGCACCATTATCGGCTCTACCTCCAACACCATCGCATTGCAGTCCGGCTCTGTGTATATTGCTCCCATCACCAGTCCCCAGAGCGGCACGGTTCGAAATTGCTACGCTCTGAATTGTGAGCTGATTGATAACACCGATCTGTACATTGAAACCGCACCTGTGGGTGGTCTGATTCGCAGCAACCAGTATTATTTTAATGTTTCCTATAGTTCCATCTTCTATTGGACAACGGGTGCAACCGAAGTCACCGCTTCGCAGATGGCTTCCGGTGAGGTAGCCTACAAGCTGGGCGAAAACTGGGGTCAGAAGATCGGCACTGATATCGCCCCTGTGCTGTTTGGCGACAAGGTTTACTTTGAGAATGACACTTACTTCAATAAGAAGTCTGCCATCACCCAGAAGGGGCGCAATCTGAGCTACGAGGATTTGATCTATGTCATTGACATCTTCGAGTTGATTGGTATTGAGGGCATTGATCTGACTACCGATGCCGGATTGCTGATCTGGTCTGTGGATGAATTTAATGCACTGGATGAGATCGCATTCGATGCGGAGCACGCCAATCCCGGCTTGAAGCCCTACCGCAATACGGGTTACTATTATGGTTCCTCCGAGGGTATCTTCACCAGAGATCTGTATGAGGAAGCATATTATGTTGGCTACATCAAGCTGGCCGATGGCAGCTATGTTTACAGCGAACCCAAGCTGTACAGCCCTGCGGTTTATGCTTACAGTATGCTGTCCAAATCTTCCACTTCTGCGGAAACCAAGGAACTGTGCGTGGCTCTGCTGAACTACATTTCTGCGGCGCAGATGTACTTCGATAAGTCCACTCCGGCTGAAAATCTGGTAAATGCGGATTTAAGCGACGAGCAGAAGGCTCTGAATTGGGAGAACATTTCCTTCAATCTGGCTCCCGAAGTGCCTGCCGACAAGCAGGTGGACAAAGATCAGAATGTGTTTACCGGCACGGGCAAGAACCTGCTGTTCGAGGAAATGATCAGC
>JBGVKN010000164.1:0-3838 GCA_045123795.1 Faecousia sp.
CGATTTTTGAGCTGTATATTCTTTATGAATACGTTCTGTTTCCGTAAAATAACCAACGCATCGAAGTGTTTTAGGTTTTTGGGAGGGTCAAGACCCTCCCCTACGGAATTCGTGTCCTAACCCTGTAAACAACAATTTATCGTCCCAATACACCATCCCGGTAGATTTCGGTAATCGTCACATCCCGCACCTCGTTATGCAGATCCTCGCCCCGGACATACACCTTCACATAATTGGGTGCGTGGCCGGTAAAGAATTCTCCCTCCGGCTCCTCAAACAGGACGCTCTGCACCGTACCAATCAGGCTTTCCCGATAGGCTCGGCTCATCTCCTCCGCCACGGCGATGGCGGCACGGCTCCGCTCCTCCTTCACCGCATTGGGGTGCTGGCCGGGCATTTTGTCCGCCGGCGTGCCCGGGCGGCGGGAATAGGGGAAGATGTGCATATCCGCAAAGCCGCATTCCCGGATAAATGCCAGACTTTGGGCAAATTCCTCCTCCGTTTCACCAGGGAACGCCACGATCATATCCGTGGTAATGGCGCAGCCGGGGAAGGCGTTTTTCAACAAATTCACGCTCTGCAAATACCGGGCGGTGTCGTATTTCCGCTTCATCCGAGCAAGTACAGTATCGCACCCGGACTGCATAGAAAGATGGAATTGGGGACACAAATTAGTCAAAACTTGCATTTTTTCGCAGAATTCTTCCGTGATGATCCGGGGCTCCAGACTGCCCAACCGAACCCGACAATCCGGTACTGCCCGGCAAATGGCTTCAATCAGCGCCGCAGGAGAGGGCTTCCCCGGCAGATCAACGCCCCACGACGCAATCTCGATGCCGGTGATGACGATCTCCCGATACCCCTGCGCCGCCAAAAACCGGCACTGCTCCACCGCCGTATCCAGAGGTGCAGAGCGGACAGGCCCACGGGTATAGGGGATGATGCAGTAGGAGCAGAAGTTGACGCAGCCGTCCTGCACTTTGACCATGGCCCGGGTTCGTTTTTCCAGTCCACCGGCAGGCAGAATTTCAAATTCCCGGCGGCACAACGCCGCATCCAGCCGCTCCCGACGCTGACGGTCGGCGGCGGTGGCGATCATCATGTCCACAAATTCCTGCCGCTGAGCACTGCCGCCGATCACATCCACCTCCAGTCGCTTTGCCGCATCGGGGTCGTGCTGGCTGTAACAGCCGCAGACACCGATGACTGCTTCAGGATGCTCCCGGCGGCACCGGCGGATCACCGCCCGGTTCTTTTTGTCCGCCACCGCTGTTACCGAGCAGGTGTTGATGATGTAACCGTCGCATTCTTCCTCAAAGCTGCCGACGGTGTGGCCAAGATTTCGCAAAAGCTGCTCCATAGCCTGGGTTTCGTATTGATTGGTCTTGCACCCGAGAGTGTAAAAAGCAAATTTCATGTCAATTCCACCAATTTTGTCCAAGTCAGATTGTAATAATCGTCCAATGCGTCAATTGAAAATCCACAAAAGTCTGATATAATAATTGTCATTGGAGCGATTTGCGTGACTATTTTAATGATTGTCTTATTATACACGAAAATCCGCGGTTTGTACAGCACAGGAGGACAGAAACCTTGAAGCAATTTGACATTGAATTACATTCCTTCGCTGATGTGCACGACTTTGTGGATGTTGCCACCGTCCAGCCCTTCCGCATTCTGGTGGGCAATGACCGCACCCGGGTCAATGCCAAAAGCTTTATGGGTATGTTCAGCCTGGATTTCAGCGAGCCTGTTCAGGTTCGTGCTGACTGCACCGAGGAGCAATGCTTCCGGTTCCAGCAGGCTGCCGCCAGATTTCTGGCCTAATTGAATTCGGCTCTTGCAGCACCGTCCTGGGAATACCTGGGGCGGTTTCTTTTTTGTCTTGTTTGACTTTTCATTGGCGGGATGGTATGATAGATTGAGAATGTATTTAGAATGAAAAATTGTTGTTTAGCAGATTACCAGCGCACAAAAAAGAAGTATGTCATTGCGAGCCAGTGCGCACACTGGCGTGGCAATCTCCCGGATTCTCCGACATTTTCGTTGGTAATCGTAACATTTGCGCATCGCCATGGGGGATTGCCACACCAGTGACATCGGTCACTGGTTCGCAATGACAGGTAGTCTAAACAACAATTTATCTCACCAATTGGAGGAAACATCATGTCATTCCTTATTTATTGCATCTTCATTCTGGGGATTGTGGTGGCGGATCAGGTGACCAAGCTGCTGGTTTTGCAGAACATCCCCCTGTACGCTGATATCGATGCCATCCCCGGCCTGTTCCACCTGACCTATGTGCAGAACACCGGCGCCGCCTTCTCCACCATGGACGGAATGCGCTGGCTGTTCGTGGCGGTGTTTGCTGTAATTACCGTGGCGATCCTTTTTGAATACTTCAAAAAGCCCATGCCCTTCCGCACCTTCGAGCGCTGGTGCATTGCCGCCATCTACGGCGGCGGCCTTGGCAACATCATCGACCGGGTGCGCCTTGGCTTCGTGGTGGACATGATCGAAGTGGATTTTATGAAGTTCCCTGTGTTCAATGTTGCGGACTGCTTCATCACCTGCGGCTGCATCGCCCTGATCGTCAGCCTGTTCTTTAACAAAAATTTCTGGAAGGAAGAACAAAAATGATCCTCTACGCCGATATCCAAGGCGAGCGGCTGGATGCTTTTCTGGCTCGAACCGCCGATGGGCTGAGCCGCAGTGCCGCACAAAAGCTCATTGAGGAGGGCTGCGTCAGACGAAACGGCAAGCCCGCCAAGAAAAATGATAAACTGAATATCGGCGACGAGATCACCCTAACCATCCCCGAGCCTAAGGAAGTGGACATCACCCCCACGGAAATGAAGCTGGATATCGTCTACGAGGATGAGGATCTGCTGGTCATCAACAAGCCCAAGGGTCTGGTGGTTCACCCCGCCGCCGGGCATCAGGATGATACACTGGTCAACGGTCTGCTCTACGCCATGGGCGACGACCTATCGGGCATCAACGGTGAGCTGCGCCCGGGCATCGTCCATCGGATCGACAAGGACACCTCCGGACTGCTGGCAGTAGCAAAAAACGACCGGGCTCACGTGATGCTGGCCAGCCAGCTAAAGGATCACACCATGGCTCGCACCTATGAAGCCATTGTTTGCGGCTCTTTCCGGGAGGACAGCGGCACTGTGGATGCCCCCATCGGGCGGCACCCCTCTGACCGGAAGAAAATGACCGTCACCGAGCGCAACTCCAAACGGGCGGTGACCCATTGGGAGGTCGTGAAGCGTTACCGGGGCTACACCCACGTGCGCTGCCGTCTGGAAACAGGCCGCACCCACCAAATTCGTGTCCACATGGCCCATATCGGACACCCCATTCTGGGGGACATGGTCTACGGACGAAAAAAGCCCGAGCTGGGACAGGACTCTCAGGTGCTTCACGCCGGGGCCCTGTGCTTCCAGCACCCCAGAGATGGCCGGCCTGTGATGGTCTTCGCCCCATTGCCTGACTATTTCCAGGAGGTTCTTGAAAAGCTGGAGCGAATGGGGTAGGAAGATAAATTGTTGTTTAGAGGCGCAACCAAGGCCCCCTCTGACGAGGGGGCTGTCACGGCGTGCTGCAGAGCGCAGCGAATTGAAATCATAATGATTGCCAGTGGCAATCATACAAATAAAAACACGCCGTGACTGGGGGAGAGAAAATGTGAAAATCACCTCGCTGCTGAGGAAAAACGTACTTTTTATCTCTCCCTCAGTCAGCTTCGCTGACAGCTCCCTCGTCAGAGGGAGCCTTTGCGCCCGGAGGGTGCTGTCACCCATCGGGGCGACACATTTCCTCAACTAAACAA
>JBGVKN010000165.1:0-6501 GCA_045123795.1 Faecousia sp.
GTTGGTAGAGCAACTGACTCTTAATCAGTGGGTCCCCGGTTCGAGTCCGTGAAGGTGCACCAAATGGCCCATTGGTCAAGTGGTTAAGACAGCGGCCTCTCACGCCGTTAACATCGGTTCGAATCCGGTATGGGTCACCAAGATATGAAAGCAGAAATGCTTTGATATAAAAGATGTCGAAAGGCATCCATAATGAGTTCGTATTGATTGCGATGAGGGTCCACCTGTTCCCATTCCGAACACAGAAGTTAAGCTCATCTGCGCCGACAATACTTGGCGGGCGACTGCTCGGGAAGATAGGTAATGCGAACATTATGCCTCTACCTGAAAAGGTGGAGGCTTTTCTTTGTTTATAGCATAAACATAAACATGATTCTCAAGATCATGTCAAGAAGACTTTGCAAATACTATTGACAAGTTAACTTGGCGGCGCTATAATACGTATACCAAGAAAACTTGGCAGATAAATGGAGGTGCTCAATTTGAACCGTGATGAAATTTTGGCGAAAAGCCGGCAGGAGAATATTGGTATCTGTGATGAGCGTGAAATGGCCGCAATTGGATCTGCGGCGAAAGTCGGTATGCTCGTTGGTGGTATTCTTTGCGCTGTACTGGTTTTTGTAAGTGAAGTCTTTTTCAATAATCCTGGAGTAAGCCTAGCTGCGTGGATGGTGTACTTTGCAATGCGGGGAAGTCATGATATTGCGTTTTGTGTAAAGATGCAAGAACGGAAAAGATTAGTTTCCGGAATCATTGAGCTGGTTGCTTCCTTTGTGTTTGCTGTTGCACTGGTTGTTTTCTCGTTGTGTTGAGTATGGAAGATAAGCTTGTATTGAAGAACCGCCTGAAAGAGGCGAGGGTTGCTGCTGGATTGTCACAGGGACAGCTGGCGGAGATGGTTGGCGTTTCTCGGAATACCATCAGCTCCATTGAAACCGGGCAATTCAGCCCCACTGCGAAGTTGGCGCTGGTCATCTGTATTGCGCTGGATAAAAAGTTTGAAGACTTGTTTTATTTTGAATGATTCAAGGCGTGCCGGAAGCCACGCCTTGTTTGTTATGGATTAACAACATTTTGAGGGTTGCCATTCAGGTATCCACGGATGCTCTGTACGGTGGTATCGAGGATTCGTTGCCGGGTTTCCACCGGGGCCCATGCCATGTGAGGGGTAATAATGCAGTTTGGTGCAGAAAGCAGAGGATTGGTAGGAGAGATCGGCTCCTTGGACACCACATCCATGGCGGCACCCCGAAGCTTGCCGTTTTGCAGGGCATTAGCAACGGCGGTTTCGTCGATCACAGGCCCACGGGATGTATTCAGTAAAATGGCTCCATTTTTCATTTTAGCGATGGTTTCTGCATTGATCAGCTTTTCTGTTTCCGGGAACAGGGGACAATGTAGGGAGATCACATCACTTTTGGATAGCAGGGTATCCAGATCCACGTAGTTGACATTCAGATCATTGTGAACGGTGCGGCTGTATGCCAGTACCTCCATGCCCATGGCTCGGGCGATGTTACCGACTGCCTGACCGATACGTCCGTAACCGATAATACCCATGGTTTTACCTGCCAGCTCCATCTGGGGCGTATCCCAGTAGCAGAAATTGGGGCAGGAGGACCATTTGCCCTCATGGACGGTCTGATCGTGATGCCCAATTCTGTGGCACAATTCTAACAGGAGAGCGAAGGTAAATTGGGATACGGCGGCGGTGCTGTAGGCCGGGACGTTGCAGACCAGGATGCCTCGTTCTTTGGCAGCGTGAATATCCACCACATTGTAGCCGGTTGATAGACAGCAGATCAGCTTGATGGATGGACAGGCTTCCAACACCTCTCTATCAATCGGTACTTTGTTCAGCAAAACGATTTGCGCATCCCCAATGCGGCGGATGGTTTCAGCCTTATCCGGTGTGCGGTCGTAGACGGTTACATCACCATATTGACGGATGCAGTCCCAACTCAGGTCACCGGGGTTCAGGGCGTTTCCGTCCAGAATGACTAGCTTCATAGAAAGTCCTCCTTGCAAAATAGGAATAAGTTTGATAGGATAATGAAAACGGCGAGGTGAGAGAATGGAGATCATTTATCAAGATCAGGATATTGTATTGGCGATTAAGCCGCCGAGAATACTGTCCACGGATGAGCCCGGCGGTATGCCGGAGCTGGTGCGTCACGCTTTGGGAGATCCCAATGCCGATATGCGGACGGTTCATCGGCTGGATCGTGTGGTGTCGGGCTTAATGGTGCTGGCACGAAACCCGAAAGCGGCATCAGAATTGTCTAGGCAAATTCGAGAGGGAGAATTTGATAAGGAATATCTGGCTGTTGTTCACGGTAGACCCGAACAGGACAGCGGTACCTTCACTGATCTGTTGCTCCGGGACAAGCGGGAATGCAAGACTTATGTGGTCACGGAAAAGGCGAAAGGTGTACAAGAGGCTGTGCTGGAATTCAAGCTTCTGAACTGGGCAGATGAAATGTCGAAGGTGTCGATTCATTTGATCACCGGGCGGACACATCAAATTCGGGCGCAATTTTCCAGCCGGGGGTTGCCACTGGTGGGAGATCGGAAATACAGCCTGCTGGAGGATGATTGTGAGATTGCTTTGTGGTCCCATCGGCTTACCTTTCGACATCCTTCTACCGGCGAAGACATGGAGTTTCGGGTGCAACCGCCTAAAGAATTTCCGTGGAACCTATTATAACACGGCGGTGGGACTTTGGAAAGGGGCGTTTCGACGGACTTTTTCGACGCATCGACGTATAATCGACAATGCGGCTTATCCCATTTGGCGCAGTCTTCGGACTGCGCCGCTTTTTTTCTTGCAATGGCGAGTAACGGATAGTATAATGACCATGAGGTGAGAGCTATGCCCTGTGATTTTGTTCAGAATCGGGAGTGCGAATATTTCCCCTGCCATGGGGGCGTTGATCCTGATCGATTTAATTGCCTGTTTTGCTTCTGTCCTCTGTATGCCCTTGGGGATCGGTGCGGCGGCTGTTTTGCATATACTGCCGAGGGAATCAAGGATTGTTCCGGCTGTCTACGCCCCCACCATAGAGAAAACTACGGCGATATCTGCGAAAAATTGAAGTTGGTTATGGAAATGGCGAAAAAACAACCTTGATTTTTTAGAATTTGGCTGGTATAATGTCCTAGTTCAAGCGAATTGGAGATGTACCCAAGTGGCTGAAGGGTGCGGATTCGAAATCCGCTAGGCGTCGAAAGGCGTGCGGGGGTTCAAATCCCTCCATCTCCGCCAAAAAGGAAACCACCCCACACCGGGGTGGTTTTCTTTTTGACGAAATGAAGATGAGGGATTTGAACCGATAAAAATGCAACAGTCCGGTGGACTGTTGCTTGCCGCCGGCTCGACGGCGGCAACACAATGATTAAATCAAATCCCTCCATCTCCGCCAAAGAATAACCGTCATTCTGATACAACGGAATGACGGTTATTTTATGCTCAAAATTAGCTTTTTGAGAACTTTTTGATGGCAAAGTTCTTTGCTTTTTCGTTTGGATACATTTCAAATCGATAAAATACAAGTAATCGTTAATTTACAACCATAATCGTTGATAGATAGCGGGTTTTATGATATAATAAATTTAAAGGAGGCGAAACAAATGAAAGTACATCATGTAAAACGCATTTGGTTAAGACCTTTATTTATGAAATGGGGAAGGCATTCCTGTCCGGTCTGTGGTGAAGAATTACAGAAAATCAAGATTTCTAAAATCGTCAATTCTCAATCCGAGGAAGCCAAAGACTATGATTTCTCGTCGTCCGGTGGAGACGGATATATGATTGGTAATGTTAAATTTATCTGGACGGAGTTCTATTGCGGTAGGTGCGATAAAAACTATTCTATAAATAGTATTTACCAAACAGAAAAAGAGGTTAAAAAGGCTGGTCAAGAATAAATTGCACCCCTAATCCCGATTTGCACCCCCATGAACTATAAATGCACCCCCTAAAAGGCTTTGCACACCCTAACCGCAAAAGGGGGTGCATTTGTATTAAAATTAGGGTGAGTCGTCAAAAAGGAAACCACCCCATACCGGGGTGGTTTTCTTTTTTGGCGAAATGAAGATGAGGGATTTGAACCGATCAAAATGCACCAGTCCGGTGGACTGGTGCTTGCCGCCGGCTCGACGGCGGCAACACAATGATTAAATCAAATCCCTCCATCGCAAAGAAGGCGCCCACTGTGATGATCAAAGCTATAAAAGATTTATAAATCTATGCTTGTGTTTTTGTGTGCATCGCAGTAAAATGTAATCAATGCGATTGAGTGACATTGGTTAGTAACCAAGAGTGCGTTGCTCGAGAGGGGAGTAACTATGAGAAAAATGAGGACAACGATGCGTATCCTGTCTATGGTGTTGTGTATTTGCATGGTGCTGACGTTGATACCGGCTGTGACAATACCCGTATCGGCGGCTGATAGCTGGGATACCAACGGAAATGGTGTTCTGGAGATACTTGCTATTGGCAACAACTTCTCTGTGGATGCATTGGAGTATGCATGGCAGATTGCGGAGGATCTGGGAATCGAGAAAATTGTCATTGGCAATCTTTATATCGGCGGTTGTAGCTTAAAAACCCATGCTACCAATGCCTCCGGTGACAAGGCGGCGTACACCTATTATTACAACGATAATGGAACATGGGAAACCACCTCCGGATATAAGATCAGCACGGCTCTGTCGGAGAGAAACTGGGATTATGTTTCGCTGCAGCAGAGAAGTGCGGACAGTGGTATGGAAAGCACCTATAACGAAGATCTGACCACTTTGGTCAACTAAGTGAAAAGACGCTCCAGAGCGAAGCTGGTCTGGCACATGACATGGGCGTACCAGAAAGACTGCACCCATTCCTCGTTCCCGAATTATAACAGCGACCAGATGACGATGTATAATTCCATTATTTCCGTAACGCAGAAGAAAATAGCAGCCAATGCGAATTTCGCACTGATCATCCCGAGCGGCACGGCGGTGCAGAATTCTCGCACTTCGTTGCTGGGGGATACTATCACCCGAGATGGCTACCACATGAGCTATGACTATGGACGTTTTCTTACTGGTTTGATGTTTATAAAAACGATTACCGGTTTGTCTGTGGATCATATCACGTTTGTGCCCAGCGGTGTATCTGAATTGCAGCGGAATATTGCTGTTGAATCGGTTAACAATGCGGCGGATACGCCCTTTGCAGTTACGGAGTCTACCTATGACGCGCAGTCACTGGATGAAGCGTATTATCGGCTCAGTCTGGACCTGACTCCATGCGCATATTGGAAATGTACGGATGCAACAAAATACAATAAGCTGATCACGGATGCGTCCAATTCTATGAATTTTTTTGCCACCGCTCGATTTACTAGGAAGGATATTCCTGTGGGTTCCGTTATTATACTGGCAGAGGGGTGGAAATATCGTGCCGATGGTTGGGTGACGGATGCCCGCCAAGAATCTCGCCCCGACGTGACAGCAGAGGCGTGCGTGGTTGTTACTGAGGAATGGTGGGGCGATTATACACTGCGTGGGTTTAATATTTCCAACAGTAGCAATACCTCGCTGAAAAATTACATGGCTGAGGATATCGGTAAGGTGTTCCAGATCTATGTGCCAAAGGCTATGCATGAGCATACATACTCAGCCGTTGTGACTCCGCCTACTTGCATTGATGGTGGTTATACGACCTATACCTGCAACGACTGCGGTGAAAGCTATATTGCAGATCAGGTTGAGCCCATTGAGCACGGATATAAACGCCTTGTAACCGCTCCTACCTGCACGACCAAAGGGTATACTACTTTCTTTTGCTTGAATTGCGGCCACAGCTATGTGGGGGATGAGGTGGATGTTCTTGACCACACATATGAGTGTGTTGTTTCTGCCCCCACCTGCAATGTTGATGGCATCCGCACCTACACCTGCACCCTGTGCGGCGACAGCTACACCGAAACCATTGCCGCCACCGGTCACAGCTACGAAAGCGTTGTGACTGCCCCCACCTGCACCGCTGATGGCTATACCACCTATACCTGCACCACCTGTAAGGACAGCTATGTTGACGATGTGGTGAAGACCTCCGGTCATAACTATGAAAGCGTTGTAACCGCCCCCACCTGCACCTCCGATGGCTACACCACCCATACCTGTACCATCTGCGGCAACAGCTATGAAAGCGATGTGGTGGCTACCAACGGTCATGCTTACGAAGGTGTGGTTACTGCTCCTACCTGTAATTCCGATGGCTATACCACCTACACTTGCTCCGCCTGCGGTCACAGCTATGTTGGCGATATCGTGAAGACCACCGGCCATGCTTATGAGGGCGTTGTGACTGCTCCCACCTGTACCGCCGACGGCTACACCACCTATACCTGCACCGCCTGCGGCGACAAGTATGTGGGCAACAAGGTGACCACCTCCGGCCACAGCTACGAGAGCGTTGTGACTGCCCCCACCTGCAAGGCCGACGGCTACACC
>JBGVKN010000166.1:0-2221 GCA_045123795.1 Faecousia sp.
TCCATCAAGGGTGGCATGATGAACTGCCAGGCTGAAATGAAGAAGGCTGTCGACTGCGGCTACTGGAACCTGTTCCGCTTCGATCCTTCCAAGGAGACCGGCAAGTTCCAGCTGGATTCCAAGACTCCCAAGGACGGCTATCAGGAATTCCTGATGAACGAGGCTCGTTACGCCCGTCTGACCCGCGAGTTCCCCGAGCGTGCTACCGATCTGTTCGCTAAGAACGAGGCTGCTGCTAAGGAGCGCTGGGAGCATCTGAACAAGCTGGTCGAGATGTACAAGGACTAATCCTTACATTTCATAGCTAACTAAACCAAGCCCCTATCTAGGATTTACTCCTGGATAGGGGCTCTTTTTGCAACAAATTCAATATTTTATTGTTTTAGCTTTCTCGCTTCAAATCCAAAAAACCAACAGAAAACCAACACAGTATTTTTCATATTTTTTGCTTTGATTTCGGCTCAGTCAGATTTTCTGTGTGATGCAGGGTTCCGGTCATAGTCCCGACGGCTGATGTCGAAGATCTTCAGGAAGAAGTATTCGTCATCTGGATAGCCATAGCCCTGCCGCCTGAGTGTTTTGATCTTGTTGTTCAGTCCTTCGATCTTTCCGGCTGAGATCCGGTAAGTCGCATGGGCAATGATACCTTCAAAGTGGTTTTCAATCAGGCGGCCGAACCACCGCAGATGTCTGTTCCCTGTGGCGAAGCAGATATCTATGGTCTCAGTCATCATCTCCGCCATGACTACTTCACTGGTCTGCCGGTACGCCTCGCTGAGTTTCTCCTTGATGAGATCCAGCGTGAACAGGAGCTCGTTTTCCGCAAGGAGCGCGTCATACTTTGCCTCATATCCGGACTTCCGGATGACCTCTTCCTTATTGAAGAGACCGCCGCCCTTTGACAACACTTTGCCCTCAGATGCTTCCTGATCCTTCCGCTGAAGGGTCGAGCGGCTGGACGTAAGGATATAGCGGGTGCGCTTGAGTGCCCTGGCTGCTTCGAGGTTTCCTTCTTCAGTGAGCCGTCTCTGCTCATCGCGCCGGACTTCGCTGACCACCTTATCATTGAAGTTTTTGACGATGTGGAAGTAGTCGAATACCGGCTGGATCCATTCGCAGCGCTCCTCGAAGGCCTCCTGGAAATCGGAATTCATGTCGCAGGCGACAGCTTCTACGCTTTCCATCCACTCCATCCCGACATGGTCAATGAAGTCGTAGACGACCTGCTTCTTCTTGCCGTGGCCGATCCAGAGGACGTGGCCGCGCTCCATGTCGATGATGTGCGTAGCGTAGCGGTGCCCGTTATGCAGCTTGAACTCATCGATACCAAGAAACTTTGCCTTATGTTCCGGCTTACGCAGCTTTTTGCCGTCAATCGTATACGCATCCTGCAGGCGCTTTTTATCGATTGCCTTGACAACGTTTTTCCCAAGGCCGGTGATCTCGGAAACCTGCTTGAGTGTATATGTTCCATGAGCCAAAAGATCCCGGGTGTACTGGTACAGTTCTTTCGTGATCCGGTGCCCATCCGCTTTAAAAGAGATGAACTGGGAATGTGTCCCGCCGCATTCCGGACACCGAAACTGGTTATGCGGAAACACAACACTGGAGAGATTCCCGCCGATGCAAAGATGCCGCAGAGTGATCTCCGGATGCTGGTTCACATGCATCCTCGCGCCGCACTCCGGACAGACCGTTTCTTCCGGAGGGACATCCAGCGTACCGTGGTAGCAGAAGACTTTTCTGCCGGATACCGCTTCATGAACGGTAGTCTCCGTATTATGGAAGCCATACAGGCAGCACGGAATCATCAAAAAATCTGTTGATTCTGCAAATGTGAGTTGTCCGTCAGCCTCAGGTCGGATATACTGCATGATGAAGGGTCTCCTTTGGATTGTGGTATCTCATCTTGCCAGGATGATACGTACAACCTTACAGGATGATCCTTCTTTTATTCAAGTGTAAAGGTGCAAAGTGTTATAAGCAGGCTGTTCTTAGGCTCCTGAGCCTGAGGCATAGAAACAGCCACCCTGCGAAGCAGGGCCTGCCCTTGGCGGGTTCTGGCAGAAACGCTATACTGAGCAGCCGATATGGTGAAGAAGGCAGGCTGTTCTTGAGTTCTTCACCGTCGGCACTTAAGCCGCAGCGTTTCTGACAGGTTCAGTCAAGGGTGGCGTACGTAACCAGTAACCATCAAGCACACAGAAAAAGTGATTGACCC
>JBGVKN010000167.1:0-11231 GCA_045123795.1 Faecousia sp.
GATGGGGCGACAGCGCCCTCCGGGCGCAAAGGCTCCCTCTGACGAGGGAGCTGTCAAAAATCTCTGATTTTTGACTGAGGGGGAGATAAAATGTGCAGTTTTTCTCGGCAGTGAGGTGATTTTTGCATTTTCTCTCCCTCCGGCACGCCGTTCGGCGTGCCACCTCCCTCATCAGAGGGAGGCTTGGGGTGCTCCCGCGCCAGTGTCGTAAACAACATTTTATCTTACTCCCCTCCACGCAAACAAGGGGCTGCCGGTTTGGCAGCCCCTTATCGTAGGTTTTTTTATTCGTGATTATGCAGCAACTCGTGGGCCTTTCCCTTGAAATAGCCGTTGTAGAACACATCCATCAAAGGATTTTCATTGGACTTTTTGATGGCCATATCGCCATCCGCCGCATATAAACCCTTCGTTCTGGTTTCAGCCCGAACCACCTTCGTGCCGCCGGTGGGTTGACCGCCACCCATAACGCAGCCACCGGGGCAGGCCATGACCTCGATGAAATGGTATTCCTTTGCGCCGGACTTCACATCCTCCAGCACCTTCCGGGCATTGGCAAGACCGGAAGCCACGCAGATCTTCACATCTATCCCATTGTATGGCACAGTGATCTCCTTAATGCCATCATCACCCCGGACACCGCACTCCGCAATGGCGGACAGGGTGGCGGCATCGTGACCATCCGTCAAGCGGCGCAGAACCGCTTCCGTCACACCGCCGGTAGCGCCGAAGATCACACCGCCGCCGGAACCGATACCGAAGGGCATATCGCAAGCCTCCGAAGGCATGGTTTCAAAATTGATGCCGTGAGCGTCGATCATGCGGATCAGCTCATGGGTAGTCAGTACGATGTCCGTATCCTTTTCCCCGTGGGTATAGGAATTGGGCCGCACAGCCTCCATTTTCTTGGCGGTACAGGGCATGATGGACACAACGTAGGTCTTCTTGCCCTTGGCGTTCGCCTCGTCCCGATAGTATTCCTTCAGCACTGCAGAGAACATCTGCTGGGGGCTGCGGCAAGTAGACACATTTTTCTTAAATTCCGGGAACTCATTGTCCACAAACTTGACCCAAGCGGGGCAGCAGGAGGTCAGCAAGGGCAGGTTTTCGCCTTTCCCTACTCGATTCAAGAACTCCGCAGACTCCTCCATAATGGTCAGGTCAGCGGTGTAGCTAGTGTCAAATACCTCATCGAAGCCCATGCGATGCAGCGCCGCCACGATCTTACCCATGGTATTTTCACCCTTAGGCAGGCCGAAAGCCTCGCCCACTGCCACACGGACTGCCGGAGCGATCTGCGCCACCACCCGGGTATTGGGATCACCGATGGCCTGCCACACCTCGGTCATATTGTGGCGAATGGTCAGTGCACCGGTGGGGCAGACCACACGGCACTGACCGCAGCTGACACAGTTGGTGGCGATCATTGCCTTATCAAAGGCCGGGGTGACCATCGCATCCGTGCCACGATGAGCAAATCCCAGCACGCCCAGTCCCTGAATCTCCGAACACACACGGACACAGTTGCCGCACAGGATGCACTTATTGGGGTCACGAACAATGGCGGGAGAGGAGAAGTCTACCGGCATCACTTCCCGGTGGTTGTCAAAGCGAACCTGATTCACGCCAAGCTGGTAGGCCAGCTTTTGCAGTGTGCACTTGCCGTGCTTGTCACAGGTAGTGCAGTCCCGGCAATGAGCCGCCAGCAGCAGCTCCACGATCAGCTTGCGGTGCTTGCGCAGCTTTTCGGTATGGGTGTAGATGACCATACCGTCCCGAGGCTCCTCGGAGCAGGATGCAAAGCAGCGCCCACGGTCATCCTCCACCGTACACAGGCGGCAAGCACCGAAAATGCTCAGCTCCGGCTGGTAGCACAGGGTCGGCACCTCAATACCGGCCTTACGAATAATGGTCAGAATATTTTTTTCATTGGTAAATTCAACTTTTTTACCGTTGATTGTAATAATACCCATGTTTTCCCTCCTTACGCATCGACATAAATTGCACCGAAAGCGCAATTCTCACGGCAGGCGTTACACTTGATACAGACGCTGGAATCAATGGTGAAGGGTTGCTTGATCTTGCCGGAGATGGCGTTGACTGGGCAATTCTTGGCGCACTTGGAGCAGCCGATACACTTATTCGGATCGATGACATACTTACGCAGGGCGCTGCACTGCTTGGCCCGGCACTTTTTGTCTACGATATGCTCGATATACTCATCCCGGAAGGTATTGAGGGTGGAAATAACAGGCAGCGGTGCAGACTTGCCCAGACCGCACAGAGCCATGGTCTGGATCATGTTCGCCAGCTCCTCCAGCGTGTCCAGATCCTCCATCTTACCCTGACCGTTTACGATTCGCTCCAGAATCTCCAGCATCCGCTTGGTGCCCTCCCGGCATGGTGTACACTTGCCGCAGGATTCTCTCTGTGTGAAGGACATGAAGAACCGTGCCACTTCCACCATGCAGGTATCCTTGCCCATGACCACCATACCGCCGGAACCAACGATGGCGTTGAATTTCTTCACAGAGTCAAAGTCCAGGGGCTCGTCCAAATGCTTTTCCGTCAGACAGCCGCCGGAGGGGCCACCGATCTGGACGGCTTTAAATTCTGCGCCGTTTTTCAGACCGCCGCCGATGTCGAAGATGATTTCCCGGAGGGTAGAGCCCATAGGAACTTCAATCAGACCAGTGTTTTCGATGGCACCGGTCAGGGAGAAAGTCTTGCAGCCGGGGCTGCCTGCGGTGCCGATGGAGCGGAACCAATCCGCACCCTGAAGAATAATCTTGGGCACGTTGGCGTAGGTTTCCACATTGTTCAGAACCGTGGGCTTTTCCCACAGACCCTTTTCAACGGTTCTGGGGGGCTTGGTACGGGGCATACCACGATTGCCTTCGATGGAGGCAGTCAGCGCAGAGCCTTCGCCGCAGACGAACGCACCGGCGCCCCGGTTAATGTGCATATGGAAGCTGAAATCCGTGCCCAGAATATTGTCACCCAGCAATCCCCGCTCCTCCAGCTGAGCGATGGCATTTCTTAGACGGGCCACAGACATGGGATATTCCGCACGAACATAAATGTAACCGTCGTTGGCACGGACGGCGTAGCCGGCGATCATCATCCCCTCAATGAGCTTAAAGGGATCGCCCTCCATCACGGAGCCGTCCATGAATGCGCCGGGGTCGCCCTCGTCGCCGTTGCAGACCACATAGCGGACTGTTTCCTTCTGACGAGCCACCTGCTGCCACTTTCGGCCACAGGGGAAGCCGCCGCCGCCACGACCCCGGAGGCCGGACTTGTCCACCTCGGCGATGACCTCATCCCGGGTCATGTCGAACATGGCCTTTTTCAGTGCCTCAAAGCCGCCGGCAGCTAAGTATTCGTCCAGAGATTCTGCGTCAAACTTACCGCAGTTTTCCAGAACGATTCGGGTCTGCTTGGCAATGAAAGGAATCTCATCGGGCTGGACGTAGCTCTGCTCGCCCTTATGGTACAGCAGTTCCTCGATGATCTCATCGTGCAAAACGCTCTTTTCAAAAATATCCTTACAATCATCAGGCTGGACTTTGACGTACTGAATGACCTTATCGCCCTTTTGGATACGCACCAATGGGCCCAGCTCACAGAAGCCCTGACAGCCGGTCTTCTTAACACCGACCACATCTTCCTCATGGTGGCCGCCGCAGGGAGAGAAGACCAGCGACACGCCGGGAGTCTGCTTCACCAGATCTTCAAACAACTCGTGGATCTTATTGGAGCCGGTGGCGATACAGCCGGTACCGGAGCAGACCAGAATGCGGCAGTCATAGCCGCTGAGCTGCTCAATGGCTGCACTGCGGATCTGAGATAATTCCTCACTCGTCTTGATCATACGCTCTTACCTCTCAATTCCTGAATGACTGCCAAAGCCTTTTCCGGGGTCATGCAGGGGTAGACCTGCTCATTGACCATCATGGTGGGTGCCAGACCGCAAGCACCCAGACAGGAAACGGTTTCAACAGTGAACATCATATCGTCGGTGGTGTGCTTTTTCTTGCTCAGTCCCAGTTCCTTCCACAGTGCCTCCAGCACAGGCGTGGAGTGACGCACATGGCAGGCGGTGCCGTCGCAAACCTTGATTACATACTTACCCTTCGCCTCAAAGGAGAAATTTTCGTAGAAGGTTGCCACACTGTATGCCTTGGTTTCGGTGATGCCGATCTGGTCGGCCACATAACTCAGCAGTTCTCCGGGCAGATAACGGTATTCTGCCTGAATATCCTGCATAATAGGGATCAGAGAGGCGGCTTTTTTGCCGTAGCGCTCAATGATCTCATCGGTTTTGTCGTAATAAGACTGCTCAAGCATAGGGATTCCTCCTCGTTAATGCATGGTTTCGCAGAATCATTATAACACAGATATTGTCAGCTTGCACCATTTTTCTGCTGTCTGCACGTAAAAATTTAGTCATTATTTCTGGTAATGTTGACTATTTTATTCTAATTTTATCGATAAGGCTAGAATGATAAATTGTTGTTTAGCGGAGTAATCGAGAAACACATCTTTGTAGGGGAGGGTCTTGACCCTCCCACAACGCAACGATTTTTGAACTGTATATTCTTTATGAATACGTTCTGTTTCCGTAAAATAACCAACGCATCGAAGTGTTTTAGGTTTTTGGGAGGGTCAAGACCCTCCCCTACGGAATTCGTGTCCTAACCCTGTAAACACCAATTTATCTTTTCACTACCACAAAAAGGAGCTGCCTTGACTGGCAGCTCCTTTGGTTACACTTCATTCGGTTTGAATGTAATGATCTTATCGGTGATATCCAGTGCCGCAGGGCGGTGGGTCACGATGATCACTGTTTTATCGGTCATAGACCGCAGATTATCCAGCAGCGTTGCTTCCGTCTGTTCATCCAGCGCACTGGTGGCTTCATCCAGCAGCAAAATCGGACGCTCTGCGTAGATTGCCCGGGCGATGGCGATGCGCTGCATCTGCCCCTCGGACAGACCGGCTCCCCGCTCTCCAAGCTGGGTATCCAATCCCATGGGCAGCTCCGAAACAAACTGCTCTGCGCAGGCAATAGTCAGCGCCCGGTGAATCCGTTCATCCTGACCTTCCTCCCGGGGGACGTTGAAGGTCACGACCTCCCGAATGGTGCCGCTCATCAGGTGATTACCCTGGGGCACATAGGCAAACAGCCCCCGCCACGCAGCATTCAAAGGGTGCTCCCCTTCCCTGTCCGTCACAAATCGAGTGCCTTCATCCAGCCTGTACATACTCATCAGCAGCTTAAGCACGGTGCTTTTACCGCAGCCGGATGGGCCACAGAACGCCACATACTCACCCTTTTGAACGCTCAAATTCAGGCCTTTCAGCACAGTGGGACGGTTTTCCTCATCCCCGGATGCCAGATAAGTGAATCCCGCATCACGCAAGCCGATGCTTTTAAATTGATCCCGATAATAGGCAGATATGTCCTCCACCGCAGCCGTTTCCGGTTCCGTCTCATACCGCTCTGCCTCCATCAGCCGTTCAGCACTGGCCAGCATAGCAGAATACTTGGGGAAATAGCCGGAAATATTGCCAATGGGCATTTGGGCCTGACTGATGAGCTGCAACACGGCGGTAAAGGTGCCGTAGCTCATGGTTCCATTCATGATCCGGCTGCCGCAATAAATGGCACCAAACACATAAACGCAGTTGACCGCAAAGGAAAATCCGCTGTGAAACACATTGGAAACGTGATTTTTCCTCATACGGGCGGCCTTGTGCTTACGCATCAGCCCATCGCCCTGTTCCAGCGCGGCCTGTTCCTGCTCAAAAGCCCGCAGGATCATCAAGCTGCCCAAGCGCTCAGACAGAAACACCCGCAGCACGCCGTCCGCAGACTGCATCTGCTGGTGATAACGCTTCAACAGCCGCCGCAAGCCCCATGTCAGTCCCACGACCAGTCCGCCGCCAAGGATAAAGCTAATGCCAAAGGTAGGGGCAAACACCACCAACAAGCTCATGGCAGCCACCATACGCACAACCATTCCGGTCATACCGGGCAGGATTGTCGCCACTCCATCCGCTACCACTACGGTATCTGAGGTCAGACGGTTGAGCCACTCGCCGGAATGGGTCGACGTCACCGCCGCATAGTCACCGGTGAGCAATTTGCAAAACAGCTGCCGCTTTAAGGCGTTCTCAACCTCCGAGCGGGAATACTCCTCGAAATGCCGCACCAGCATCCGCATCAGAAACTGGGCCACCACCAGGCTGACCATCAGGATACAGCAACGCAGAAACGCACGTTCCTCTCCTGCGGTGGCATTGTCCACGATCCCGCTAAGTAGCAACGCAAAGCACATACTGGACAGTGCCAGCACCATATTCAACCCCATCAAAAGGGCTATGTATCGTTTTTTCCCCTTAACCCGGGCTATCAGCCAGAGCACGGTCGTTTTATCGCTGTTTTTTTGCTTCATGTTTTCTCAGCTTTCTTCTCAGCCGTATCGGAAAATCCCGCATCCAGAGGATTCCCGCTCTGATCCAGAAAAAATCGCACCATAGACGCACATAGCGCCGGTACGCTGCATCCGTCACATCAACCTGCTTTCCATCCCGGACCACGGCAGTTAGAACACCCAGAATCCATTCATCCGGCACTCCAAATTCCCGCCGCCAGCGGTTATCGCCGCAGATCACATAGCTGTCCTTGCAAACCTTCAAAATCCGGTGCAGCACATACTCCCCCGTAGGGCGTTGGTAGAGTACCACGTCATATTTTTTGCAGCGGCCCTCCGGTCTTTTTTTGACGATCAACAGATCCCGGTTCTGCCGCAGCAGCGGCATCATACTGTCGCCCACATTGGTATAGACCAACGACCCATGGAGCCGAAGCTGCTCGGCGTAGCTACTGTTATTCATCCAGCGCATTAATGGCACGCAGCTTGTCCAGAATCTTATCCACATCTGCTGCGACCACATCCCGTGCCACATCGTACTTTTCCAGCATTTTCTCAATAATCTGCTCCCGGGTCACGGACTCCTTCAGGCATTCCACGATAAATCCGGCAGTAGGGTTGGAACGAACCATACCGGCAAAATTAGCACTGCCGGTGGCTACCATGATCTGCTGGCCACCCATCTCGTGGGTCACAAATCCATCTTTCAGCTTCATATCAATTTCCCTCACTTTGCATCCCATCATAGGCAACCTGCGCCGCCTCCGGGTCCATATTGCATTTCAAACGGTACAAACCTGTCTTTTTGGTGATCTGCTCCAGCAGATATAGGCTGCGGGACAAATCTACGGGATCATGGGGGCGGTGGCTCTGCTGCAGCAGCATGGGGAATGCTTCCCCGGCGCTAACGGCAACGATCTCATTTTGTTCCCCCCGCTCCAAGATCACAAGTCCCTTCAGCGGCACCATGGTATTGGTGCTCAGGCGGTGCTTGCCGTCCCACGGCGTGCCGCAGGCCATAACACCATCCTGCGTAATGCGCAGAAGAGGCTTGTCATCGTTGACCATGAAACAGCGGTCACCAAACCGCTGCCGCCACAGCCGCGTATGGGTGGACTTGCCGGTACCGCTGAGTGCGGTAAACAAGTATCCCTGCCCATCCACGCTGACCACAGAACCGTGGAACAGCAATGTATCATGCGCCAGCAGTTTTTCAGCGATCTGGCGGTAGATCGCCAGCGTTTCCAGATAGGCATCCGGGAAGCGCCGGATGGGTCGCCCTTCCAGTCGGTCCTCCCGCTCGGAAGCAGCCCGTTCATATTCAATATTCTCCTGCGTGATGACGATGGAGATCTCTCCATCCCCTTCCACAAGATAATCCTTGCAGTATTCCTTTGCGTAGGCGTGGAGCGGGCTCACGCTAATCCGTTCTCCCGCCAAAGCGATCGTAAACTTATCCATGTACTCTCCAATTTTGAAAAAAGGCGCCGCAAACCGCAGCGCCATTCTTCACATCTTATTAGTTCTGGCCCCAGCCCGGGAACAGATCCTCGAAGTTGCCGCTGCCGCTCTGGCCGTTATCCTCGCCGCCAAAGCTCAGACCGCTGGTGGTAATAACATCCTCACCGGCAAACAGAACGACGTCCATCTCGGGAGTTTCATACTTAACCATGCGCTTCGCCCTCCTTTTTCAGATACGCCATCTAAAAAGACAGCCATGTTAGCATTGTAGCACAGTATTTCCCTTATTTCAATAGGTTTTTTGCAGTATTTCCTATTTTTATCCTATAGAATCGCTGATGCGCAACGTCCGTGCTGTTCCGTAGACAACCGTTCCATCCAGTGTCTGCCAACGTGGAACCACGGTGATGTCTACCCCACAGATCGCCTGCGGAATATTCAGCAGCGTATAGGTCACAAAGTACCGGCTATCCGGGCTGAACACGGCCGACGCGTTCTGGATCTTCGTGTTTCCTGCATTGATTTTGTCATACACCGTGGTGCAAGGAAGCTGAGCGGTCTGCCCCTGAATGGTAACCTCAAACACCACATTGCTGTAGTCCAGAGAATCCACGCTGGTCAACAGCCGCAGGTCGGTTTTGGAGGATTCGGCGGTGATATCAGACTTGGTCTGATAACGTATCGTCAGTGTATCAGCCTTCACAAATTTGGGATAGGCATATCCGGTCTTGGCGTCCTTATCGAAAGGTTGGGTCAGCTCCGCATCCTTGAACCAGCCGGCAAACACATAGCCTTCCTTCACCGGTGCCGTATACGCCCCGCCACTGCGATAAGTCGATACATCCATTTTTCCATCGGAACCGCTGTAAGCCTGCTCCGCAAGCACCGGGCCATTGGTATAGCAGATACCATCGCTTTGGATACGGTTATAGACAATGTGAGATTCTTCAAACAACAGATTCTCCGCCACCTCTGTCTGGCTACCCAGCAACAGCCATGCATCCCGCTCATAACCGGACACAGCGGCATTAGGCTTGGATTTCACGGTGGGGTCATTCCATGTCACATCCACAGCGTACCATTGCCCATCCAATTCAACATCGTTCCACATATGCTGCTCCGGTGTACCGAAGGCTGTGCTGCGAGCAGCGCCCGAGGTCAGCACGCAAGGAATCCCCAGCTCATCGCACAGCACCTTGAAAGCACGGGCATACCCCTCGCACACCGGCCCCTGTGTCCCCGTGGAACCGGACAGCGCACTGACGCACTTCCACGCCATGGGGTCTGCATCACTGATATTCTGTGCAGATACAGCGGAGTTGTACGCATTACTCTTCGTCAACGCCTGATTGAGATAGCGAATCTGCTCCGCTCGGGGCGCATCCATCGGGCAATCTGCCAGAATCCGCTTCACATCCTGATCCCGTTTCTCCACAGCGGCAGCGATCAACGCCGGACTGCGGTAGCCTTCCATCCGAACATCGTAATCACTGGACCGAAGGTAAAAATACACCTTCAGATTATATTCCACCGTCCGGGTTGTGCCGGACGTAGTGTATTCGTAATCGATTCCCATTCCGCAGACACACTCCGTGTTCAGCCAGAACACCTCCGGATGATCCCGATCAAAGGCACCGTATACATCAAAGATGTACTCCATCGCAGACTGGGGCTCGTCACCGGCATGGGTCAACGCCGCATTCAAAGCCTGATCATTCACGCTCATCCCGGAGGAATACTTGAACTGGGTCGTTCCTTTTATGGTATATACCAAATGGACGTCATTTTCTCCCAAAGACGTTGCTTTTGTCGGATCAACCAACGCACCATCTTCTGCGGCATTCGCTTCCAGCCAAGTGTAGAACGAGGCAGCGTAATCCGGCAGATCCGCAATGCGGTCTATCCAGTTTACATAATTCCCATTTGCCGGTGTCGGCATATTAGCAGCCCGCACCTGACCGGGCAGCATGGACAAAACCATGACCAAGGCAATGATCATGCACATTATTTTTCTTGCTTTCATTACAATTCCTCCCACGATCATGTACTTCCAGTTTACCACCGTTATAGGTAAATGTAAAGAAAAAACAGGCGCTGCTTGCGCAGCGCCTGTCCCATTCGGTTTACTGGAGGCCGCTCCAGCCTTCCTCGGTGTCCTCGCCAACCTTATCGGCAATGGTGCCGCTGGTGGTGATAACATCCTCGGCTGCGAAAGCGATCAGCTCCATCTCAGGTTCCTGATAGAAAGTCTTCATCGTCTTTGTTCCTCCTGATTACAGAGTGATGGTTCTGACATCGGAGGTGTTGGAATTGCCCTCCAGATCAGTCCAAGTGACGCTGACATCGAACTCGGTCACACCCTCGGGAATGCTCTCGATGGTATAGGTGACGAAGTACAGAGCGTTCTCATTGAAGATCTCAGCAGCGTTGTCCAGCTTTGCATCGCCGGCATTGATGGCGGAATAGACGGTGGTGCAGGGAATAGCAGCAGTCTCGCCATCGACGGTCACGTTGAAGACGACTTCCTGATAATCCAGGCTGTCAACCCAAGTCACCAGACGCAGGCTGTTGCCCTTGGTCTGGAACTTAATGTCAGTGACTTCCTCTTCCACAACGGGAGCAGTCACGGTAGTGGTGATCTTAGCACCGTTGCCCTTGCTGTCCATAGCGGACAGGTCCAGCTTCAGCTCAACAGTGGAGCCATTCTCAGCAACAACGACCTTCGCATTGGAGCCGCTGTTGTAGACAGCGTTGACAGTCTTACCGGATTCGGTGGTTCCGCCAAAGCCCCAGTTGTCAGTCCAAGCGCCGTTAGCAGCGAACTTGTACTCATAAGTACCAGCAGCCACGTCGGTGTAGGTGATGGTGTAAACGCCATTCTCCTCAGTCATCTTGTTGGAAGCAGCAGCAGGATTCCAATCAACATTGTTCAGGAAGCCACCCTTGCCAGCGCCAACAGCGGTGACATACTTAATCTCCATCTTGGCTTCGCCAACGCCAGTGCCGGAAACAGTAATCTTCTTGGTGCTGGAGTTAAAGGTGATGGTGATATCACCAGCGGTGGTAACAGCAAACTTGTAGTTTCCGCTGCCATCGCCCCAGGAATTGTTCCAAGTGCCATCGGTGATCTTAAACTCGTAAGTACCAACCTTGACATTGGAGTAGGTCTTGGTATAGACATCACCATTGGCGGTCATGACGTTCTTAGCGTCGTTTTGGCTCCAATTGCTGCCACACAGAGCGCTCACGCCGGCAACATAATAGTTGTTGGCAGCGAAAGCAGCAACAGGCAACATTGCCAGCACAAGAGCGAGCGCTACAACGATACCA
>JBGVKN010000168.1:0-5376 GCA_045123795.1 Faecousia sp.
CAGGTCTGTGTCAACCACGGCCTAAAGGCCCTAATACCGGGCATTTGAGCCGAAATTTGCAGGGGACATTCGCAAAAAACACTGCCTAAGATAATACCAATTGATATGGGGTGGTTTTTAGAGGTCCCCTGTTGTTTAGACTACCTGTCATTGCGAGGAGTGAAGCGACGTGGCAATCCCCCACGGCGATGGGGAAATGTTACGATGACCAACGAAAATGTCGGAAAATCAGGGAGATTACCACGCCACTGCGCCCGCAGGCGCGTGCAGAGCGCAACCGCCGCAGAGCGGCGGCTCTTAGCGCGTCGCTGTGGCGCACTGGCTCGCAATGACATACTTCTTTTTTAGTGCGCCGGTAATCTGCTAAACAACAATTTACATTACCAAATACTTTTCATCCTCACAGCAGCACCGGCTGGAGCTGACGGCCTTCCAACGCAGCCTCCAAAGCTGGAAGAAGTCGATCAAATGCCGCTACCATGGATGTAGGCTTTTTCTCCGGATCATCCTGCCCAAAAGGCACAAAATAATAATTCTTTCGAGCAAACAACCTGCCGATATTTTCCGCCGCTCCCGCCAGCGCATCATTGGTAGACACCGCAACCAGCACCGGGCGGCCATTGCGCAGGTGGCTTTTCGCTGCCATGGTCACAGGCCCATCCGCAATGGAGTGTGCCAGCTTTGCAAGGGTATTACCTGTACAAGGCGCAATAATCAGTGCATCCAGCAGCTTTTTCGGCCCGATGGGCTCAACCTGCGCCACCGTATGTAACGGCTGCTGACCGCAGATCTGGGCTGCTCGGTCAATATGTTCCTGCGCTGTTCCGAAACGGCTATCCATCGTATAAGCAGCGTGGGAAAAAATCGGCATCACCGTATGGATACTGGCCACCGTTTCCATGGCCTGAAATACTGCGGCATAAGTACAAAACGATCCGCACATTGCAAATCCGATATTCATACAGCCCCCTCCTTTCGGGCACACAAGCGCAACACTGTTCGAGCGATCAATCCACCGGAGCTTTCCGGAACCAATCTCCCAGGCAGTCCCAACGCAGACACTGCCCCCTCTGTCGGCATACCGGGCCTGGACGCAAGTTCGATCCTGACGCAGTCCTTGCGGCAATAGGTAATCTGCTCATTGCATAAAACCGGATATGGCACTGTGTTAAAAATCACCCGATACCGCTTCAATATATAGCTAAGCTGACCGATATCCTCCGCTTCACAGCCAAGTGCGGTAATCATGGCCCGGTCGCTTTCCTTTCGGGCAGCAATAGAAACCTCGGCTCCCAGTGTCTTCAAAAGCAATCCCAGACACTTGCCAATGCGCCCCCAGCCCAAAATCAACACCGGACAATTCAGCCATGTAACCTTCATCTGCTCCGCCGCTACACGGATGGCACAATGAGCGGTGATCATAGCA
Source organism: Faecousia sp. (assembly GCA_045123795.1). Lineage (GTDB taxonomy): Bacteria > Bacillota > Clostridia > Oscillospirales > Oscillospiraceae > Faecousia. The sequence continues at coordinate 1,427 of JBGVKN010000168.1, forward strand.
TTTTCCGCTAAATAGCGTTCATCCTTCAATAGATCCGCACACCGATATCCCACCAGCTCCTCCCTGTCCAAATTACCGCCCAGAACAGTAATACTCTTCGGAAGCTGTGCCAATAGTCCTCGCAGTTCTCCCGTTTCCATTTTGCAGGGTACACTCAGCAGCAGATGAGTCACATCCATTGAAGGTGCATCAGCTACGCTGACCCCCCATTTCTCCAACTCCTCTGCCGCACAGCACAATGCATACGATCCTCCAGCGGTATAAAATAAGCGTTGTTTCATCCGCATCACCCTTTCACGCCAGAATATGATGGGCAGGCACGGGTGGTGCTTGATTTTTTCACGGCTTTTTGTATAATGTAAAGTAAGAGGTGAAATTTATGCAAAGACTTGGATTTATTCACGATATGATGGATGTAAAGGTTCTGATTCTGTATGTGGCAGCTCGGGCTAATTACCCCATGACCACCCAGGAGGTCTACGAGCTGTGCTATCAGGACGATTGCCTGAGCTATTTTGATGTCTGCACCGCCATTCCTGAGATGGTTCGCACTGGCCACCTGCGGGAAGTGGAGGGCGAAAAATACGAGATCACAGACAAGGGCCGCCGGGACGGCGAGCTAACAGCCGATTCTATTGCCTACACCGTCAAACAACGGGCCGAGGATGCGGTGGATCGCTATAACCGTCAGATCAAGCGCAGCAGCTTTGTGAAAACCACCATCACCTCCGGAGAAAATGGGGATGTTTCCGTGCTGATGTCTTTGGATGATGAAGTCGGCAATTTAATGAAGCTTGAGCTGATGGCCCCGGATCAACGGCAGGCAGTTCGGCTGAGTAAGCTATTCGAGAAAAAAGCCGAGGAGATCTACAACCTGACCATGATGGCTCTGCTGGACGACGAGGACGAGGTATAAATTTTTGATGCGCCCCTTGTCGATGCTTCCGGATCGTGGTATAGTGATAGTACACCGGATGACCGGTGACACGAAAGGAGCTGCCGCATATGAAATTTCAGTACAGTGAGAAAAAGGTTAAACTGCCAGGTAATGTCCACGCTTATGCCGAGAAAAAGGTTATGAAGCTGGCACGTTATTTTGAGGAGAATGCGGAGGCACTTGTGGTCTTCTCTGTTGAGAAGAACCGGAACAATGTGGAGTTGACCGTCCGTGGGGCGGGCACTTGGTTCCGGGCAAAGGAAAGCACCTCGGATATGTTCGCATCCATCGATGCCGCCGTGGGTACCATCGAGGGTCAGATCCGCAAGAATAAGACCCGCCTGGCTCGCCGCCTGAAGCAGGATGCCTTCTCCCGCACCGTGGAGGAAACCTCTTTCGTGCCGGAGGAGATCGAGGATACCCAGGAAATCGTTCGGATCAAGCGGTTCTATATGCAGCCCATGAGCCGAGATGAGGCTGTGTTGCAGATGAACCTGTTGAACCACAGCTTCTTTGCCTTCCGGGATGAGGATAGCGACGGAGCCTTCGCCGTGGTCTATAAGCGCAGCGATGGTGGCTATGGTCTGATCGTTCACGTGGAATAACTGAACATCATTTAGGGGCTTGCCGTTAGGCAAGCCCCTTTTCGCATTCCCAGTTGGTGAGGTAAATTGTTGTTTAGCGGTGCGAGGATGCTCAGCACCCTCGGCCCCCTCTTTGAGGGGGCTGGCGAAAATCTTTGATTTTCGACTGGGGGAGTGTCCTGCGTTAGACGCATCGCCATGACGACACTCCCTCCGTCACGCCGTTCGGCGTGCCACCTCCCTCAGAGAGGGAGGCAAGGCGGCTTCGCCGCAATCCTTGTAAACAACAATTTATCTGCCTACTCTTATCAAAGAACATTTGTTTGTATTTGCCAATTGATTATCGAACGAATGTATGATACAATCCTCTCAAGAAAGAGGGGATCATCCATGGCCGCACAAAAGCAATACATCGCCATAGACTTAAAATCTTTTTTCGCTTCCTGTGAGTGTGTCCGTCGGGGGCTTGATCCCTTGATCACCAATCTTGTGGTGGCAGATCAGAGTCGGACGGATAAAACCATTTGCCTTGCTGTCACTCCGGCGCTGAAATCCTTTGGCATTCCTGGTAGGCCCCGGCTTTTTGAAGTGATCCAAAAAGTTCGGGAAATCAACGCATTGCGGCAAACCCAAGCCCCCGGACGCAAATTCACCGGTAAATCCTGCAGCATGACAGAATTGAACCAAAACAACGCTCTCGAACTGGATTTCATCACCGCTCCGCCTCACATGGCAAGCTACATGGATTGCAGCACCCGGGTGTATCAGATATATTTAAAATACATTGCTCCGGAGGATATCCACGTTTATTCCATCGATGAGGTATTCATTGACGCCACACCTTATCTAAAAACCTACGGCATAACCGCCCGGGAGCTGGCCCGCAGGATGATTGCTGATGTATTAAAGGAAACCGGCATCACCGCAACCGCTGGTATCGGCACCAATCTGTATCTTTGTAAGGTAGCCATGGATATCATGGCCAAACACATCTCGGCAGACCCCGACGGTGTGCGCATTGCGGAACTGGACGAAATGAGCTACCGCCGGGCGTTGTGGGATCACCGGCCCCTGACGGATTTCTGGCGGGTGGGTCGGGGTTACGCCAAAAAGCTGGAAAGCCACGGTATGTTCACCATGGGAGATGTGGCCCGGTGCTCCCTAACCGGGGAGGATGTGCTTTACAAGCTGTTCGGCATCAATGCCGAGCTGCTTATCGATCACGCATGGGGTTGGGAACCCTGCACCCTGCCGGATATCAAAGCCTACCGCCCCAGTGCCAGCAGCATTGGCTCCGGGCAGGTTCTTCACTGCCCCTATACTGCCGAAAAAGCACGGCTCATCGTCCGGGAAATGACCGATCTTCTGGTGCTGGATCTGGTAGCCCAGGGGTTGGAAACCGACAAGATAACCCTGACCATCGGCTACGACCGAGAAAATCTGACCGACCCAAAGATCCGTGCCGCATACACCGGGCCTATCTGTGCCGACCACTATGGGCGTCAAGTCCCTCAACACGCCCACGGCACCGCTCCCCTGCCCCGTCGCTGCGCTTCTACCCGGCTGATTTCAGCGGCTATGCTGGAGCTGTTCGATCGTATCATCGATCCGGCGCTGCTGGTACGGCGGATCAATCTGACAGCCATGAACGTGTTGCCCGCTGAAACGTCCAGTCCGCAGGTTTGGCAAATGGACCTTTTTACCGACACCGAAGCACAGGAGCTGGAAAATAAGGCTTTGACTCGGGAACAATGCCGCCAGCAGGCTGTCCTGCACATTCGGAAAAAATACGGCAAGAATGCCATTTTAAAGGGAATGAATTTTATGGAGGGTGCCACCACCCGGGACCGAAACGCTCAGATTGGTGGTCATCAGGCCTAAGGAGTGTTTATGGATCAATACGATGATATTATCAACCTGCCCCACCATCAGTCCCCAAAGCGGGCACGGATGCCCCGGCTGGATCGGGCAGCGCAGTTTGCCCCCTTTGCGGCACTGAACGGATACGGTGCCGCTATTATAGAAGCCGGACGGCTGACAGATGCAGCCACAGAACTAATGGAGGGCTACGCAGAAGCGGTGGACGGCGGATTGCGCACCATCCGCCAAAGGCAGCATGAGCACCCGAAGGTGACCGTCACCTACTTTCAGCCGGACGACCGAAAAAGCGGCGGTGCTTACCAGACCGTAACCGGACAGGTGCGAAAGTTCATGGAATACGACCGTTTGCTTCTCCTGTGGGATGATACCACCATCCCCTTTGATAATATTTACAAGTTGAGGGTTGTAAGGTAAATTGTTGTTGTGGTTATCGGCTTTAGTAAGCAAACCACAAGATATGGGTAATCGTCCATTTTATTGGACTGCAAGACATATACAATAGCACCAAAGGAAGGTGCCGGATATGTCTAAAAAGAAAGTGTTGAGTT
>JBGVKN010000169.1:0-2174 GCA_045123795.1 Faecousia sp.
TGTTAGAGCCCGGCAGAAACAGCCAATATGGGTTCAACTGAAATCGCCAATCTGAGGCCACAAGAAATAGCCAACAACCCAGATTGGTTTGTTAGAATTTTACGGTGTAGGTGTCTCGGAAGAAGTCGGTGCCTTCACTCTGCTGGTTTGCAGCGCAACGGTCTCCAGCCGCTTTCCCCGGAAGCTTTCGCCCTTAATATTGAATACTGTGGCATCGTCAAAGATCCGGTCCAGGGCGCACAGCAGGGCGTCATCCTCATTGAAGTTAGTTCTCCAGTGGGACGGGTGCTTGTTGCTGGTGAATACAATATTGAAGTTACCTTCTTTGTTGTACCTCCGGTCAATCAAGTCAAAGAACAGCCGGGTATTCTCTTTATCAAATTCACAGTGACCAACTTCGTCAATAATTAGGCAGGATGGCCGCACCAGGCCATTGAGGATGGAGGCTTCCTTGCCAGCTCGTCTGGCGGCGGTGAACTTGTCCCGTAGCTCTGACATCTTAATGAAATAGGTTTTAATACCCCTCTGACAACACTCATAGCCGAATGCCTGAGCCAGATGCGTCTTACCGGTTCCGGCAGGGCCAATGAATGCCAGGTTTCTGTGGGCATAGATGGCCGACAGAGACGGCAGTGTTTTGAGTTTAGTCGCATCCCGACCCTTAATGACCGAGAAGTCGAAGTTGTCAAAGGTCTTGGGATCCTTTAGCGGCAGCCGGCTCATTTTCAGCAGTGTATGGATGGTGGTCTCAACCTTCTTCTGCTGCAGATGCTCAAATACTGTAGCTACAGCTTGGATCTGTGCTTCGGTCAGCTCTTGTTCTTCTGCCAGTTTTGCGAATTCAACAGACGAGAAATCCAACCGCAGAACCTGACTGCTTTTCTCGACGGTTTCAAACACGGAATCATTCATCCCAGATCACCGCCTTGTCAAAGTTGAACTTTTCAAAGGAAAGGCTGGGTTCCGGCTCCGGAAGCTGGACAATCTCTGCTTTTACCGGCATGGTCGGGAACTCTTCCGGCTGGTCTAAGGCTGCGTACTGGTCCTTGCAGAAACGATCCCGCTTGCTCCAGGTCACATCATGGGTAGTCAACTGCTGCTTTAAGTCAGAGGAGTAGATATAGATCATATCATCCTTCCGCATAATACGGGCAGTAGAGCCATGGTAGCTGAACGGGACGCCAAATCTGCGGCCCTCATAATTAACAAAGCCGTCAAAGGAGATCTTCCGCTCCGGGCATAGATAGAACAACAGCGCCGGGTTCATTTCCAGTACACGAATCTGCTGGGCGCAGTTGCTATAATGCAACTCCTGGGGCACACCTGCAGTAGCTTTGTGGTAGGTGCTGTTCTGCTGGTTGCACCAGTTCAGCGCAGCCCGGTTTAGATCTGTAATATTCCAGAAGATCCGTCCGACTAAGAAATTCTCTTTTACAAACCGTACCAGCCGCTCCACTTTTCCCTTGGTAAATGGATGCCGGGGCTTACAGAGTTTCGTCTGGACCCCTACTGTTTTCATAAAAGCTTCGTAATCCTTCTGCCAGACAGGATGGCCCTCAAAGTCCCGGTGGAGAACGACGCTTTTCATGTTGTCCGTTAGGATATACTTGGGGATTCCCATATATCCAAAAGCATGGATCATTCCAATGAACAGGTTCTCCTGCTTGGCATTAGGGAAAAACTCAACATACCTCTGACCGCAGTGGTGGCAGACCATGGCGAAGCAGGCTGCGGTGTATTCTGTACCGTCATAGTCCAGAACCTTAGTGAAACCCCAGTCCATCTGGTAGGCCTCTCCCGGCTCGGTGGTGAACCGACGGCCGCGGTTGCCCTGCGGTGCCACCAGTTGGCGCTTAGCCGGCACGAGATGTTTGTGAGCCTTGATATACCGCTTGACAGTGCTAAGGCTGCCCTCGAATCCAAACTCACGGAGCCTGTCCAGACACACTGCCGAATTGGTGATACCTTGGCGAAGCAGCTTGTCCAGGTATGCTGAGTATCCGCTAAGAACAGTGGTCTGCTGTTTCTGGCCCACGAGACCATGGGGTTTCTCATTGAAGTTGTTGGCCTTGAGCCGACGGAGCTTTGACCGGGAGATTCCGGTGCGCCGCTCCAGCTCGGCCAGATTGATCCGCTCCAGGGAGAAATTATTTCCCTGCTCGGACTTCATTTCC
>JBGVKN010000170.1:0-3844 GCA_045123795.1 Faecousia sp.
TGAAACCGGTGCCGGTCAGTGGGGCACAGCTCTTTCCATGGCCTGCTCCTACTTTGGTCTGGACTGCAAGGTCTATATGGTGAAGGTTTCCTATGAGCAGAAGCCTTTCCGCAGAGAAGTTATGCGCACCTACGGTGCATCTGTAACGCCGTCTCCCTCTATGGAGACCGCTGTTGGCCGTAAGATCCTGGCTGAGCACCCCGGTACTACCGGAAGCCGTCGAAATGGTATTACTCCAGCCAGAACTTCAGATTGGAAAGCAGAAAGTGCAGAACGCCGGTCTTACCGTAATCAAAGCACTTGGTTCCCCAGGCCGGATGCTCACCCTTTTCCCCGTCGTGGAAGAATTGCCAGGTGGTGCCGTCAAACATATTGATGCCATCTGCGGTATTCTTGACCGCGTAGGAATGAACCAAATCAACATGGAGACCTCTGTACAGAATCGTACAGATCGCAAAAAGTCGGTCACTCAAAATGGAAGTGACCGACTTATCTTGTATTGTTGTCAGGCTTATTTCTCTTGCTGCATAACCAGCTCACCGTTCAGATCATCGATTGTAACCGTTTGACCGGGTAGGATCTCACCGGCCAAAAGCTTTTTACTGAGCATCGTCTCCACCGTATGCTGCACATACCGACGCAACGGCCGGGCGCCATACTGGGGATCGTAAGCGGCATTTACGATAGCGGTTTTCGCCTCATCTGTAAGACGGCAGTGGATCTGCTGTGTCTGCAGACGGCTGTTCAGCTTTGCGATTTGCAGGTCAATAATCTTGGTGACGTTTTCCTTTGTCAGAGGCTTATAGAACACGATCTCGTCCAGCCGGTTCAAAAATTCCGGTCGGAAGGATCTGCGCAGCAGCATGTCAACCTGGGATTTCGCCGCTTCATCAATGCTGCCATCTTCACGAATACCATTGAGTAGATATTCACTACCGAGGTTCGAGGTCAGGATCAGAATGGTGTTCTTGAAGTCTACCGTTCTGCCTTGGGAATCGGTAATACGCCCATCATCCAGCACCTGCAGCAATACATTAAATACATCCGGGTGTGCCTTTTCCACCTCATCAAAGAGGACCACGCTATACGGCTTTCTGCGAACAGCCTCTGTCAGCTGTCCGCCTTCTTCATAGCCCACATAGCCGGGAGGCGCGCCAATCAGCCGGGACACAGAAAACTTTTCCATATACTCGGACATATCGATCCGCACAAGGTTGTTCTCATCGTCAAACAATGCCTGTGCCAATGTTTTGGCCAGCTCTGTTTTGCCGACACCGGTGGGACCAAGGAACAGGAAAGAGCCAATGGGACGGTTCGGGTCCTGAATACCGGCACGGCTGCGCTGAATTGCTTCTGTAACAGACTGTACCGCTTCATCCTGCCCCACAACCCGCTTGTGGAGTGTTTCATCCAAATGCAGTAGCTTCTCCCGCTCACCCTGTACCAAGCGAGACACGGGAATACCGGTCCAGCGCTCTACAATTTTCGCGATTTCCTCTTCGGTGACTCTGTCGGCCAGAATGCTGCTTTCCCGGGCTGCAGCGGCTTTGGCTTCTTCCGCCTGCAGCTGTTTTTGAAGCGGAGGCAGTTTTCCAAATTTCAGCTCGGCAGCTTTCTCCAATTCGTAATTCTGCTCAGCGGCTTCGATCTGTCGATTCAGATCCTCCAACTGCTCACGCAGTTGCTGCACATAGGCAATGGCTTGCTTTTCATTTTCCCATTGTGCTTTCATGGCATTGAATCGATCCCGCTCTTCCGCCAGCTCCTTCTGCAGTTCCGCAAGCCTTCTCTTAGAAAGATCGTCTTCCTCTTTCTTCAGTGCGGCCTCTTCAATCTCCATCTGGATGATCTTACGGGAGACCGCATCCAGTTCTGTGGGCATAGAGTCCATCTCCGTGCGGATTTGGGCACAGGCCTCATCGATCAGGACAATGGCCTTATCCGGTAAGAAGCGGTCGGTGATATAGCGGTGAGACAAGGTGGCAGCAGCAATGATGGCCGGATCCGCGATCTTGACGCCGTGGAACACCTCATAACGCTCCTTCAGACCACGGAGGATTGCAATGGTGTCTTCCACCGTAGGCTCATTGACCAGCACCGGCTGGAAACGGCGTTCCAGTGCCGGATCCTTTTCAATATACTGACGGTACTCATCCAATGTGGTAGCGCCAATGCAGTGCAGTTCGCCACGGGCCAGCATCGGCTTCAGCAGATTACCTGCATCCATACTGCCTTCCGTCTTACCTGCACCCACAATGGTGTGCAGCTCATCGATAAACAGAATGATTTTGCCTTCGGAGTCCTTAACTTCATTCAAAACAGCCTTCAATCGCTCTTCAAATTCACCCCGATACTTGGCACCGGCGATCAGGGCACCCATATCCAGTGAGAAAATGGTACGGTCCTGAAGGCTCTTGGGTACGTCCTTTTTGACGATTCTCTGTGCAAGTCCTTCCGCAATAGCCGTTTTACCAACACCGGGTTCACCGATCAGAACCGGATTGTTCTTTGTTTTTCTGGACAGGATCCGAATTACATTCCGGATCTCTTCGTCTCTGCCGATTACCGGGTCCTGCTTTTGTTCCCGTGCCCGTTTGACCAAATCCGTACCGTATTTTTCAAGGGCATCGTAGGTTCCTTCCGGATTGTCTGTGGTCACTCTCTGGTTGCCGCGAACACCCTGCAGCGCTTTCAGGGCAGCCTCCTTTGTAATGCGGTACATATCGAACTGCCGCTTCACGCCATCTCGCGCACTTTCCAGCAATCCCAGGAAAATATGCTCCACAGATATGAATTCATCGTGCATGATCTGTGCCTGATCCTGTGCCGCCGTAAACGTGGCATCCGTATCCGAAGAGATATAGAACCGGTCTGCTTCCCTGCTTCCGTTGACGCGAGGCAGCTTGTTCAGTTCTGCTATGGCAGCCGCTTCAAAGCTTTCCACCGTAACATCCATCTTCTTCAGCAGCTGCGGGATCAAGCCGCCCTCCTGCCGAAGAAGGGCAACAAGCAGATGGATCTGTTCCAGCTGGGGATTTCCGTTTTGCACAGCCAGCTGCTGAGCACCTTGCACGGCCTCCAAAGACTTTTGGGTGTAATTTCCAAAGTTCATAAGAAAACCTCCTTTAATTTCAAGCTCTGACTTACAGAGCGTTCTTTTTCTTTTTAACCGAATACCGGCAAAAATGAAAACGGGTCTGCCGCAGAACTTGCAGCAGACCCGAGGAGACGGTTATTCGATTTCCAAACGCCTGCCGGCAGGAAGCTTGGGATCTGCCTTGGGAAGCGTCAGGCGAAGAACACCGTTATCGTACTTTGCATTGATGTGATTGGTATCCACACCGGAAACATCGAAGCTTCTGGTATAGGAGCCGTAGGAACGCTCCATACGAATGACTTTGTCCTTCTGATCTTTCTCCTCAACTCTGGAGTGCCGTTCTGCATGAACGGTAAGGGTGTTCCCCTGAATATCCAGGGTAATATCCTTCTTCTCAAATCCGGGCAAATCCGCCTCCAGCAGGTAGTGGTCGCCCTCATCTGTCACATCGGTCTTAAACTCCTCAAGGCCGGCATTGCCCCAAAAGCTGCCAAAGGGATTGGAGAAGAAAGCTTTTTCAAATTCCTCCATTTCACGGAAGGGATTGTAGGTCCGCAGACCCTGATTGTTATTTCTGGTAGTAAGTCCAAACATAATGATACCTCCAATGGATATAAAGTATTTTATGCTGACTTGTTCTGTTTTAACCGATATGGTCAGCGCATACCGGATCTTGCACGCATCCCATAGGTTGGTCATCTCTTTTCATCGTGGTCTTGACCTATTGGTCATCCGTATTATAACCCC
>JBGVKN010000171.1:0-4881 GCA_045123795.1 Faecousia sp.
GTGACGGAGGGAGTGTCGTTATGGCGATGCATCTAACGCAGGACACTCCCCCAGTCGAAAATCAAAGATTTTCGCCAGCCCCCTCAGAGAGGGGGCCGAGGGTGCGGTGCTATCTCTTACTGCTGTAAACAACAATTTACCTCACCACCTACAAGGAGGACACCATGTCTGAATCCGCAAAAAAGCAAACCTTTCTCCATGGCACAGCGCTGTTGGCCATGTCCACTGCCATCGTCAAGCTCATCGGCGCCTTTTATTCCATCCCCCTCAAGGCTATCATTGGCGATCAGGCTTTCGGCTACTATTCTACCGCCTACGAGATCTACACGCTGCTGCTAATGATCTCCACCGCCGGCCTGCCCGTTGCCATGAGCCGGATGATCTCTCAGGCCAGCTCGCTGGAAAACTACCAGCAGGTGCGTAAAATCTACACCACCGCCCGAACTCTATTTCTGACACTCGGCCTGCTGGGCACCGCACTGATGATGGTCTTCTGCCGCCAGTTGGCAGATTTCCAGAAGCAGCCCAACGCATGGATCACCATTCTGGTTCTGGGTCCTGCTTGCTTCCTGATTTGCCTGATGAGCACCTACCGGGGCTTCTTCCAAGGCCAGAGTAACATGAAGCCCACTTCCGTTTCTCAGGTGCTCGAAGCCGCTGTCAAGCTGGCCATCGGCCTGTCTATGGCAATTGCATTGAAGCGCCTTACCCAAAACATTGCCTTCCCCGCCGGTGGCGCCATTTTTGGTGTCACCATGAGCTGTCTGGTTTCTTCCTTCTACCTGAACCACCGCTTCCGCAAAAGCTACCGGGATCTGCCTGTGGGAAAGGATACCTCCAGCTCCGGAAAATCCATCGCCAAAGGCCTGCTGGCCATCGCCATTCCCATTACCATCGGCTCTGCCGGTCTGCAAATTCTGACGGTTCTGGAAACCAAGGTCTACATGAGCCAGCTGCTGGAATTTATGACGCAGGAATCCGCCGACCTGCAAAAGGGCATCTATAACTTCATCCAGAAGATCTTCAATATGCCCTGCGCTTTCATTACCCCCATTACCATCAGCGTCATTCCCGCCCTCACTGCACAGATCACCACCGGCGATCGCAAAGGTGCCAAGGCCACCGCCGAATCCGCTGCCCGGGTCACGGCCCTGATCTCCATGCCTTGCGCTGTGGGTCTGGCTGTGCTGGCGGAGCCGGTCACCGCCTTGCTGGGCGGCTACTCCGGTGAAAAGCTGGTGCTGGCGACCAATCTCATGCGTGTGCTGGGCGTTTGCATCATGTTCAATGCCACGGTGCTGCTGACCAACGCCATCATGCAGGCTCACGGTCATGTAAACCTGCCGGTGATCAATATGTTCATCGGTGGCTTCTTGAAGCTGGCAGCCATCGCCATCCTCACCGGCAACAAGCACATCGGCATCCTGGGCACTCCCATCGGCAGCCTGCTGTGCTATGTGTCCATCACCGTTTTGAACGTGCTGACCGTGCGCCGTGTCCTCGAAGATCCTCCAGCCATCGTCAAAAATATGCTCCGGGGCTTCCTCGCCGCCGTCATCATGGGGATCTTTACCTTCGGCGCTTGGTACGGCCTGAAGTATTTGGGCATCAGCAGCAACCTGATTCTGTGTGCTGCGCCCATTATGGTGGGTGTTGTGCTCTATGTGGTGTGCGCCATTAAGCTCCGTGCCATCACCCGGGAGGACTGCCTGCTGCTGCCCAAGGGCGAGAAAATCGCCGATCTGCTGCATTTGTAAGGAGCGCAATATGAACAAATCCGACCTGATCGCCGCCGCTGCCCAGCAGTCCGGCCTTGCAAAAAAAGATGCGGAGCGGTGCATCAACGCAGCCATCGATACCATCACCGCCGCCCTGGTCCGTGGAGAAAAGGTACAGCTTTCCGGCTTCGGCACTTTTGAGGTTGCCCAGCGGAAGGCCCGGGTAGGCCGCAATCCCCGAACCCGGGAAGCTGTGCAGATCCCGGAGGGGAAAATCCCCACCTTCAAGCCCAGCCAATCCCTGAAGGATAACGTGGCAAAATAAGGAGAAATTATGCGTTTAGATAAGTATTTAAAGGTATCCCGGCTAATCAAACGCCGGACCGTCGCCAACGAAGCCTGCGACAATGGACGCATCAGCGTCAACGGTCGTGTGGTCAAGGCCAGCTACGAGGTCAAGGTAGGCGACAAGATTGAAATTGCCCTCGGTACCCGGACAGTGGCCGTCGAAGTGCTGCAGGTGGCAGAAACCGTCCGCAAGGACGACGCCGCCGCTATGTATAAAGAGGTGTAAAAAATGCTGCTGCGAAGAAATTCGCAGCAGCGTTTTTTATTTACCGTTTCATCCGAGCGTACAGCTTTTCCATCAGGTTGCGCATGGGCACAAACAGCAGCAGAGCAATCACAAAATTACCGCCACAGTGGGCAAGATCAAAGGGAATTCCCGAAGCCCACTTGCTTACCGCATAGCCCCAGCCGCCGATGAACACATCCACCGGTGCGCACAGCGCTCCAAACATCAGCCCAAACACCCCGGACAGCACCGCCCATCCAAGGGGGTGCTTCATTTGCCGCATGGTGCAGGCCACCGCAGCCAGAATGGGCCAGACGTACAGATAATTGATGTTCCACGTCCCCAGACCGTAAAACAAAATCTCCGCCGCCACATACACGCAAACAGGAAACAGCGCCTTCCAGCCGAACACTGCACCAAACAGCATCACCATCAGGGACACCGGCTCAATGTTGGGCAAGCCCGCCATGACCCACTTGGCGCCGAAGGTCAGCGCCGCCAGCATACCAAAAAGGGTGATTTCCCGAATTGTCAGCTTACTGCCCAATGGTATACACCAGCTTAAAGCTATCCCCGTCCCTGATGGGGGTCGTTTCCACGCCCTGCATAGCGTATTCCTCGCCCACATACAGCGACCAGTAGCTCTTATTCTCGTTCCAGTCGGCCTTTTCGCCGTCAACGATGTTGAACATCCCATCGTCCACATTTTCCGCCTTGATCAGGCCCTCAGCGTACAGCACATCTCCCAGATATTCCGCATCTGTTTTGTAGGTAAATGTCTTTTCGGTTTTGTTCTGATGCACAACGGTAACGGTAATGGTCTTGCCGCCCTCCTGGGTTTCAGGACGGGTGGCGAACCAAACGCCAACCATCAGTCCCACGACCGCTACAAGGGCAATCACGGCGATTACAATTTTTTTGTTCATTTGATAATCCTCCTAAAAATGCAAATTGCCGTGGCACCAAGTCTGGTGCCACGGCCGTTTTTCCGCGACAAGTTACGCCCCGTAGATCCGCAGAGCGCAGGAGAAAAGCATTCCGTAGGTCTTCTGACTTGTGCTTACGGATCTGGGGTTCCACAACGTTCTCTGCCTTCCCGGAAAATCCAGTGACTGGCTTTCGCCAAAAGAGAACATTTCAGCACTTACAGCGGCGGTACCGTCCGGGAATTGCACCCGGTTATCTTGTTCAGCGGGAACGGTTCATCGCCACCCCCGCCACGGAACGCTATTCAATTGTCAGAGGTATTCTAGCACAATAATGTAGCTATTGTCAATCGATAATGCGCAGATAAATTGTTGTTTACGTTAATAAACGCCCCGGCAGCGAAGCTGCCCTTGCCTCCCTCTCTGAGGGAGGTGGCACGCCGAACGGCGTGACGGAGGGAGTGTCGTTATGGCGAGGCGTCTAACGTAGGACACTCCCCCAGTCGAAAATCAGAGATTTTCGCCACATAGTTTATTGTGCAATCGCCACCGGCGATTGTTCATTTAGAATCGCTTCGCTACCCTCAGGGAGGGGGCCGAGGGTGCGGTGCTATCTCTTACTGCTGTAACCAACAATTTACCGCTCCATCAGGTATCTATTCAGTGCGCCGCCGTAGAACACGATGCAGATACAGATATACAACCACAGCATCGCCAGTGCTGCTGCGTAAACAGACCCAAAAATGTTGGCGTAATTCGGAAAATACTCCACATAAATCGAAAACAGATCTGAAAAAATCAACCATCCTGCAGAAGTCAGCAGTGCACCCGGAAAGCTCTCCTTCAAAGAGTTTCGCCGGTTGGGAAGCGCCGCATACATGGTACTAAACAGCGCTGTCTGCAACGCCAGCAGCAGTACAAACCGCAGGTCGATCACATCCATCAAAAACATCAGCAGCGGATTGGTGGTCATGCGCAGGTAGTCCAAAATCGTCGTACCGAACACATGAAGCACCAGCGTCAGCACCAGCACGATTAAAAACAGGAAGGTGTACAGCATACTGATGCTCCGGGTGACAAAATAGCTCCGATCCTCTTTCAGCCCGTAGACAGCATTCAGCCCGATCAGCAGTCCCCGCATCCCCCGGCTGGCAGACCACAGAGCCGTCAACACAGACACGGACAGCACCGTTCCCGAAGTGTGGGCATACGCACCGCTGATGATCCGCTCCGCCAGAGGCTCGAATGCATCCGGCAGCACCCCCGCCACCAGCGCCATCACCTCCTCCAGCCCGAAGGAGGTATAGCCCAGCAGACCGAACAGAATCACCAAAATAGGAAAGACAGACAGCACCAGAAAAAAGCTGGTGTATGCCGCATGGAGAGAGATATTCATGGGCTTGAGCCACGCTAAAATGCGGCGCAGCCATAAAACCGGCTTGTAGTTCAATATCCGCTCCATCATATTACCTCCTTCCTAAGATAAATTGTTGTTTAGCGTTGCGAGGATGCTCCGCACCCTCGGCCCCCTCTCTGAGGGGGCTGGCGAAAATCTTTGATTTTCGACTGGGGGAGTGTCCTAAAACCGTTACGACACCCCCTCAGTCACGGCGTTCGCCGTGACAGCTCCCCCAAAGGGGGCGCCGAGGGCGGCTGCGCCGCC
>JBGVKN010000172.1:0-1820 GCA_045123795.1 Faecousia sp.
TATTCAGCTTCATTTCCGGATCGATGGCCATAACGTATTTCACGAAGTCCAGGTCGCCAAAGGGAACTCTGGCTTCCAGAGAGTTGACGCTGATGCAGCGGTCAGCCCGGAGAACATCGTACATATGAAGTTCCTGGATCCTCTTCTGCGCTTCTTTCTGGAAATCATCCGCAGAGGGGGCAAAATCCGTATATTTATATCCGAACAGCTCGTCAGAAATCTCACCGGTAAGCAGAACGCGGATATCCGTGTTTTCGTGAATGTACTTGCACACCAGATACATGCCGATGCTGGCGCGAATGGTGGTAATATCAAAGGTACCCAATAGTTCCACAACAGTTTCCAGCGCATCCAGGACCATTTCTCTGGAGATGATGACCTCAGTATGGTCGCTGCCGATGAAGTCTGCGACCTGTCTGGCATATTTCAGATCGATGGCATCCTCACTCATGCCAATGGCGAAGGTTTGAATGGGCTTGCTGCTTTCACGTGCCGCAATGGCACAAACAAGGGAAGAATCCAGTCCACCGGAAAGAAGAAAACCGACCTTGGCATCTGCAACCAACCGCTTTTGCACACCGGCAATGAGCTTTTCCCGGATATTGCAGCATACCGTTTCCATGTCTTGCTTGTGATAGGATTTCACAGCTGCGATATCACAATAGCAATAGAAGACTTCGTCTTTATAATAATGTCCGGGTGGGAAAGGCTGGATCTGTGCTACAAGTCCAACCAGATTTTTCGGTTCACTTGCAAACAGGATCGTTCCATTTGGATCATACCCGTAATAGAGGGGGCGGATACCAATAGGGTCTCGTGCTGCGATGAAGGTATCCTCCTTTGCATCGTAGAGGATGCAGGCAAATTCCGCATCCAGCATGGAAAACATTTGGCAGCCGTATTTTTCGTACAGCGGTAACAGGATCTCGCAGTCGGAATCGCTTTTGAAGGTGTATTCCGGTGACAATTCCATCCGAAACTGCTCAAAACCGTAGATTTCACCGTTGCACACAACGGCGCTTCCGTTCAGAGTAAAGGGCTGCATGCCTTCCGGATGAAGGCCCATGATTGACAGACGATGGAACCCCAAAAGTCCCTGTCCGACTTCAATCATGCGAGAATCATCCGGACCACGGGAGAGGGTACGCCAAAAGCCTTCTTCAAAGGCTTCCTTTTCAATTGGTTTGCCGCAATAGCCAATAATGGAACACATTGTTGTTTCCTCCTTAAACCAACCCATGGGAGAACCGCATAGCGGTTCTCCCGTAGGTTATTATTTCTTATTCAACGTCCTGCAGGGCATCGTATCCTTCCTCGCCGGTGCGAACCTTCACAACGTTTTCTACGTCATAAACGAAGATCTTGCCGTCGCCAATATGTCCGGAGTAAAGGACCTTCTTAGCGGTCTCAATGACTGCACGGACAGGCACCTTGCTGACCACGATATCCACCTGTACCTTGGGCAGTAAAGTAGGCTCCACGGGAACGCCACGGTAGTATTCCGGCTTGCCCTTCTGGATGCCGCATCCGAGAACATGAGACACGGTCATACCGGTGATGCCAATGCCAATCATGGCGTTCTTGAGACTCTCCAGACGGGATTCCTTGCAGATGATTTCAATCTTGGTAAACTTTGGTTCCACTCCGTCGTGAATGGTTACCTTGCGAACAGGAACTGCATCGGATACAGGTACATCACCCAAGACCTCATATTCAGCATCCAGCGCAGTGGTTGTGTCCGGAAGCATTGCAAATCCTGCATAAGCGGTCAGCAGACCATGCTCAGTCACATCCAGACCGGTGATTTCTTCTTCTGCACT
>JBGVKN010000173.1:0-17131 GCA_045123795.1 Faecousia sp.
AAAGATTTTTGAACTGTATATTCTTTATGAATACGTTCTGTTTCCGTAAAACAACCAACATATCGAAGTGTTTTAGGTTTTTGGGAGGGTCAAGACCCTCCCCTACGGAATACGTATTCTAAACTCGTAAACAACAATTTATCCTGCCAACCATCAAAACTAAAAAAAATTGGGCGCCCCGGAGGGGCGCCCATGGCGTTTGTTTCGTTAGCAGCAGCCGCAGTTGTTGTCGCGCTCGCAGCCACAGCCACAGCCGTTGCTCAGGCTGTTGCCGTTGCCGCAGCAGCAGAACAGCAGAACCAGAATGATGATCCACCAGCAACCGTTACCGCCCCAAGAATTACCGCACATAATCATTACCTCCAGAAAAGATTTGTTACGGCCTTCGCCGTACATTCCATGTTATTCCGGAGGGCCAAAAAGGTGCAGCGGTTTTTACAGCTCTCTCAGTGCATCCACCAGAGCAGTCTTGCCGGCGGTCTTTTCGTCCTTCATCTTGATGATCTTAGCGGGGCATCCGGCCACCACGGCGTTGGCGGGCACATCGCCCACCACGATGGCACCGGCGGCCACCACGGCATCGTGACCGATGCGGCAGCCTTCGATGACCACGGCGTTGGCACCGATCAGAACGTTATCCTCCACGATGACGGGGGTGGCGGAGGCGGGCTCGATGACACCGGCCAGAACAGCACCGGCACCCACGTGGCAGTTCTTACCCACGGTGGCACGGCCGCCCAGAACGGCACCCATGTCGATCATGGTGCCCTCGCCGATATAAGCGCCGATGTTCAGGATGGCACCCATCATAATGACTGCGTTCTTCTCAATGGTCACCTGTTCCCGGATGATGGCACCCGGCTCAATGCGGGCGGGGATGTCCTTTATGTCCAGCATGGGGATGGCGGAATTACGGCAGTTGTTTTCGATCTCCACATGGGCGATGGCGTCCTTGTTGGCCTCCAGAATGGGGGCGACCACCTTCCAATCGCCGAAGACCACCTTGTGGCCGGGGGCGGCGGGGAAGACCTGACAGCCGGGGAAATCTACGGGGGCGTTTTCCCAGACGTAGACCTTTACCGGGGTCTTTTTCTCGGAGGTGCGGATATATTCAATAATTTCCTGTGCATTCATTTATGTAGTTCTCCTTCATTGGAATTCTTGTGTATTTGTATACAATGCTTATCCTACCACCTTTTGCTCGGAAATACAAGTGGGAAATTGACACGGAATGAGAAATCGTCTATAATTGTGGAAATCATTCATTCACTACCCCCATCAGGAGGCGAAGGTATGCAAATTATCAAAGACCGGCGGGCGTTGCACCGGATTCCGGAGCTGGATCGCAATCTGCCAAAGACATTAGAATATCTGAAAAATGCCCTATCGGGGCTTGCGTGTCAAGTTTTCTCCCCGATGGACGGGGCGTTGTGCGCTTATTTTGACTTCGGTGCGGAAAAGGCTATTGCCTTCCGCTCCGATGCGGATGCCTTGCCCATCACGGAGCGATCCGACAAGGACTACGCATCTACCCATCCCGGCAAGATGCACGCCTGCGGCCATGATGGGCATATGTCCATTGCCTTGGAACTGGCCCGGCGGCTCAGCGGCAAGCAGGGGATGAAGCGCAATGTCCTGATTGTCTTTCAGCCTGCGGAGGAAACCACCGGCGGTGCAAAGGATCTGTGCGACACCGGAATTTTTCAAAAGTACAACGTGGAGGCAATCTTCGGTCTGCACCTGTGGCCCGGGGTGGAAGCCGGGGCCGTTTACAGCCGCTGCTGCGAGATGATGAGCCGCTCCTGCGAGGTAAAAGTGGAAATTACCGGACGCTCTGCTCATATTGCAAAAGCCTACGAGGGTATCGATGCCATGGCGGCGGGTGTGGAATTCTATCAAAAGGTGCGGGCGCTGGAAGCCGCTCTGCCGAACAACATCTTCCGAATTTTGAATTTTGGCAAGTTCAATTCCGGTGCGGTGTGCAACGCCGTATCCGGAAAAACCACGCTGGAGGGCAGTTTGCGGGCCTTTCAGGATGAAATTTTCTTCTCTTTGCAAGAGGGCATCCGCAAGATCGGTGCGGAGGTGGCGGCTGACACCGGCTGCACCGTGGAGATTCACATGAACAATGGCTACCCGGCGGTACTGAACCCGGCACCTCTGTACGAAAAGATGAAGGGGATGGTCGATTTCCGGGAGCTGGAGGCCCCCAGCATGATCACCGAGGATTTCTCATGGTATCAGCGGACGCTGCCGGGGCTGTTCTTCTTCCTCGGCACCGGGGACAGCCCGGCGCTGCACAGCGATCATTTCGATTTCCCGGAGGAAATCCTTTCTTCCGGCGCAGACTTCTTTGAAAAAATAGCGGAGGCATACCAATGATCCCTTTGAACCGAAACTTGGATACCTTGCAGCGCAGCGGTATCCGGCGCTTTACCAATCTGGCGAAGGAAGTGCCGGGGTGCGTTATGTTAACTATCGGAGAGCCGGATTTTGATACTCCGGCATCCATCAAGGCTGCCGCCTGCGCCGCTTTGGAACAAAATCAAACCCACTACGCCCCCAATCAGGGCATCGAGCCCCTGCGTAAGGTGGTGGCGGAATATGAAACCGCCCGGGGCATGGCGTGTGAGCCATCTCAGGTGTTGATCACTGTGGGAGCCACAGGGGCGCTGTTTACGGCGCTGCTTGGCATCCTGAACCCGGGGGAGGAGGTCATCATCCCTACTCCGGCCTTTTCCTTGTACGAAACCATTACCACTGTCGCCGGAGGGCGTGCCATCCCCTTGCACACGGCAAAGGATGGCTTTCAGATCACGGAAGAAGCCCTGAACGCTCTGATTACTGAAAAAACGAAAGCCATCATCCTCAATTCTCCCAACAATCCCACGGGAGCGGTGTTGTCTGCTGAGTCGCTGGCAGTGGTGAAGCGGGCGGTGGCGGGAAAACCAATCTTTGTAATCTGCGACAACGTGTATAATCAGCTTTCCTACGGCGAATGTGCCGATTTGAGCTTGGATGCAGAGTTGCGGGATCAGCTTTTGCTGTGCCAGAGCTTTTCTAAACCCTACGCCATGACCGGCTGGCGGGTCGGCTACCTCATCGGGCCGCAGGATGTGATGGATCGGCTGCTGCTCCTGCACGCAGCGGAGGTGGCGGCGGTGCCGACCTTCGTTCAGAGCGCCTGCGTGGAGGCACTGAACACCGATGTTGTCCCTATGCGGGAGGAATACCGGGCTCGCCGTGACTATGTGACTGGCAGACTGAATGCCATGGGACTGTCCTTCCCGGAGCCGGAGGGGGCATTCTACATTTTTGTGGATATTTCCCGCTTTGGCCTGCCCAGCGAGGTGTTCTGCGAGCGAATGATCAGGGAAGCCGGGGTGGCGGCTGTGCCGGGAAGCTGCTTCGGTGCGGAAGGTTTTATCCGCCTTTCCTACTGCTGCAGTCGGGCTGATTTGGAACGTGGAATGGATCGGATTGAAAAGTTCATCAGCCGATTGTAAATCTGCACAAAGGTGCAATTTGGCAATTGTCCATAATGCCGATTATGCATCAGCGGTCATTGACATATCAACCCCTGTATGATACAATCAAACACACAAAAATGCTGTGGGGGCATTGCGCCCAAAGCAAAAAATGGTTTTAACTGCAACGTGCAGTTGAAATAAAAAATACTTAAAAAAAGGAAGGAAATTTGCAATGAAGAAGATTCTTGCACTGGTGCTGGCTGTCATCATGGTTATGAGCATGGCTGCCTGCGCCACCTCTGGCAACGAGGGTACCACCCCCGTTGGCTCCAAGCCCACTCCTGAGAAGCCCCAGGAAGTTATCCTGAAGGTTTGGGGTCCCTCCGAGGACCAGGCCACTGACACCAGCTGGCTGCAGACCCGTCTGGCTGCCTTTGAGAAGGCTCACCCCGAGTATAAGATTACTTGGGAACTGGGTGTCTGCCCCGAGGGCGAGGCTAAGACCATGGTCACCACCGACGTTTCCGCTGCCGCTGACGTGTTCATGTACGCCAACGACCAGCTGGGCGCTCTGATCGACGCTGAGGCTCTGGCTGAGCTGGGCGGCTCCTATCTGGAGGGTATCAAGAAGAACTACTCCCAGACCCTGATCGACACCGTCACCTACACCGATGGCGGCGTTTACGGCTTCCCCTACACCAACAACACTTGGTTCCTGTACTACGACAAGTCCGTCTACACTGAGGAAGACGTCAAGTCCATGGAGACTCTGCTGGAGAAGGGCAAGGTTGCCTTCCCCATCACCAACTCCTGGTACCTGTGGTCCTTCTACTCCGCTGCTGGCGGCACTCTGTTTGGACCTAACGGCATCGACGCCGCTGCTGGCATTGACCTGGGCGACAAGGCTACCGACGTGACCAAGTACCTGGTCAACCTGTGCGCTAACGCCAACTTCGTCAACGACGCTGACAGCCGTGGCCTGAACGGTCTGGCTGACAAGTCCATCAATGCTATCTTCTCCGGCTCCTGGGATGCAGGTAAGGTTAAGGAAGCTCTGGGCGACAACATGGGCGCTGCTCAGCTGCCCACCATCACCATCAACGGTGAGAAGATGCAGATGAAGGCTTTCGCTGGTTCCAAGGCTGTTGGTGTCAACCGTCAGTCCAAGAACATGAAGGTCGCTCTGATGGTCGCTGAGTTCCTGTCCTCTCCCGAGTCTCAGCTGGCTAAGTACGATATGCGCGGTGTTATCCCCTGCGCTGCTGCTCTGCTGGAGAACGCTACCATCAAGGCTGATGTCGTTGCTTCTGCCGAGGCCAACACCATGAACAAGACCGCTTGCGGCCAGCCCACCATCGCTGCTATGGACAAGTACTGGGCTCCCGCTGGCAACATGGGTACTGCTATCTACAACAAGGAAGTTACTCTGGACAACGCTCAGGAGCAGACCGAGCTGTTCGAGTCCGCTCTGAACAACACCGGCCTGTAATCTTAGGGCATAATCCCGCTTAACCAAAAGCACCTGGCGGCGGCTGGAAATATTCTGGCCGCCGCCTTTTTAAGCAAAAATAGCAAAAAAGGGGACGGTAAAAAATGTCAACAAAGAGCTTGACAAACGCCGCCGCTGCCCGCAGAAGAGCCGCTAATCCCTACTCTCTGGGCAGCGCTTTGAAAAACGGAGGTCCCATTGTTTGGCTTTCCTGCCTGGTCATGGGTCTCGGAAACTTTGCCGCAGGTCAGTTTATTAAGGGCCTGCTGTTCCTGGCCATTGAGGCCGCTTTCATTTTCTATATGTTCGTTCCTGCACAGGGCGGCATGTACTGGCTTTCCATGCTTCCTTCTCTGGGTGACCGTCCGGAGCAGAAGGTATGGGATGATGATGTCGGCGGATATATCTATCTGCCCGGCGATATCTCTCAGCAGATTCTGCTGTACGCAGTTGCGACAATTGCAATTATTGTTGCGTTTGTCGTGATTTGGCGGGCTTCCGTCCGCAGTGGCTATCAGGCCCTGTGCACCAAGAAGTCCGGCAAGAAGGTTCCCAACATTGTGGATGATATCAAGTCCTTGTTTGACGAAAATATCCACAAGCTCCTTATGATTGCGCCTTTCCTGGCCCTTGTCATCTTCACCATCATTCCGCTGGTTTATATGATGATTATGGCCTTTACCAATTACAGTAAGGTTGACAGCAAGCTGGTTCTGTTTGACTGGGTTGGCTTGGACAACTTTGCCCAGCTGTTCAAGTCCGGCTCCGCCATCTCCGAGCAGTTCTGGAGTGTTCTGGCATGGACTCTGGTGTGGGCATTCTTTGCAACCTTCCTGAACTTCTTCCTGGGCACGTTCATGGCCATGATCATCAACCGCCCCACCACCCGCGTGAAGGGTCTGTGGCGTACGATCCTGTCCCTGACCATTGCTGTGCCCCAGTTCGTTTCCCTGCTGATCATTCGCTCTATGCTGAAGGAAGAGGGCATTGTTAACACTGTTCTGATGAATATGGGCCTTGTTGCCAAGGATAATCCGCTGCCCTTCTGGACAGATGTAACTTGGGCTCGTGTGACCATCATCGTTGTTAACCTGTGGGTCGGTATTCCTTATACCGTCATGCAGGTCACCGGTATTCTGAAGAACATTCCTGCCGATCTGTACGAGGCTGCCAGAATCGACGGCGCCAATGTGGTGCAGCAGTTCATCAACATCACGCTGCCTTACATGGTCTTCGTTCTGACTCCTTACATGATCAGCTCCTTCACCGGCAACGTCAACAACTTCAACATTATCTACCTGCTGTCCGGCGGCGGTCCTGTCACTAAGATCAGCCATACCGCAGGTAGTACCGACCTGCTGGTCACTTGGCTGTATAAGCTGACCGTGGATAACCAGCAGTATAACCTGGCAGCCGTTATCGGTATTCTCACCTTCATCGTTCTGGCGATTGTTTCTCTGGTGACCTACCGCAGCTCCGGCTCCTACAAAGATGAGGAGGGCTTTAAATAATGGCTAAGAATAAGCTTTCTGGATCTGTTAAGGCGAAGAGAATCACCATGGACATTATTGTCCACATTTTCCTGGTGATCGTGGCTGTTGTGTGGCTGATTCCCTTCGTTTGGCTGGTTGCCCACAGTTTCCGTCCCAGCGGCGGTCTGTTCTACCAGCACTTCTTCCCCACTGAGTGGAGCTTCAGCAACTATATCAAGCTGTTCACCGAGAAGGAAGTTATGAACTTCCCCCAGATGTTCGCTAACACCTTCATTATTGCAATTTTCTCCTGCATCATTTCCACCTTCTTCGTGCTGGCAGTTTCCTACTGCATGAGCCGTCTGAACTGGAAGATGCGTAAGCCTTACATGAACATGGGTATGGTTATTACCCTGTTCCCCGGCTTCATGTCCATGACCGCTACTTACTTCCTGCTGAAGGCCATGGGCCTGACCGAAGGCGATATGACTCCCATCGCACTGGTTATCTGCTATTCCTCCGGTGCCGGCGTTGGCTTCTATGTCATGAAGGGTTACATGGATACTATTCCCAAGGCTCTGGACGAGGCAGCTTATCTGGACGGCGCCACCAAGTGGCAGACCTTCATTAAGATCACCCTGCCCCTGTGTAAGCCCATGATCGTGTATCAGATCATCACTTCCTTCATGGGCCCCTGGATGGACTTCATCTTCGCTAAGATCATCGTCCGTGCCAATGCGAAGTACTACACTGTTTCCATTGGCCTGTGGCGTATGCTGGAGAAGGAGTATATCGCTGACTGGTTCACCCGGTTCTGCGCCGGCGCTGTGCTGATCGCCATCCCGATCTCCATCCTGTATATCATCACTCAGAGATTCTATCAGGAAGCTATGAGTGGCTCCGTCAAGGGTTAATTTGCTTATGGCAAAGAACCTGAAGACACTGCTTTGTATTGTATTGGTTCTTGTGATGCTGGTGGGCTGTACGCCCACCAGTAATCCTGAGGGACCCGATACAAATAAGGCTCCGACGTTGGAGGAGCGTTTGGCTGAGTATGCCAAGTTGGGCTCCAGCCCTGATGATAACTACCGTGTTTGGTATGAGATCTTTGTCTATTCCTTCGCTGATTCCGACAATAATGGCATCGGTGATTTGAAGGGTGTCATCTCCAAGCTGGATTATCTGCAGGAGCTGGGTGTCAACGGCATTTGGCTGATGCCCATTCATCCCAGTACCTCCTACCATAAGTACAACGTCGATGATTACTATGGCATTGATCCTTCTTACGGCACCATGGCTGACTTTGAGGCCCTGATCGTAGAGTGCAATAAGCGGGATATTAAGGTTATTCTGGATCTGGTCGTTAACCACAGCGGTGACCAGAATGAGTGGTTTACCACTGCTTGCGATTACCTGCGTAATCTGCAGCTTGGTGATTTCGCCAACTCCGAGGAATGCCCCTATCTGGATTATTACAACTTTGTTCTGGCCAATGAAGCTCCCGGCTCCGGCTACAGCCGTGTGTCCGGCTCTATGTATTCTTATGAGTGCCAGTTCAGCGGCGATATGCCCGACCTGAATCTGGACAATCCGAAGCTCCGCGAGGATATCAAGAATGTCATGAAGTTCTGGCTGGACAAGGGCGCTGCCGGTTTCCGTGTGGATGCCGCTAAGGAATTCTATACCGGCAACATCAGCAAGAACGTGGAGTTCATGTCTTGGATGCAGCAGACTGTTACATCCATTAAGTCCGATGCCTATATGGTTGCTGAGGTTTGGGACAGCTTTGATGCAGTGACTCGCTACTACGAGAGCGGTTTCACCAGCATCTTTAACTATCCCTTCGGTGACGATATCGGTAAGCTGGTCAAGGTTGTCAATGGTCGTGGTACGACTGCTACTGTCAAGTCCTGGGCTACAGCTCTGGAGACTGCAGACAAGGCTTACTCCGGTAGCCATCCCGGCTACATTGATGCTCCCTTCCTGTCCAACCATGACGTTGGCCGTATCCATGGCTTCGTCAACGGTGATCCCCTTCGTATTAAGATGGCCGCTGCTATGAACCTGTTCATGAGCGGTAGTGCATTTATTATGTACGGCGAGGAGATCGGTATGGCGGGTCCTAATGGTGATCAGCAGCAGCAGCATCCCTCCATCCGTGCTCCTATGTACTGGAGCGCCGCTGGTACGGACGATACCACGACACCGCCTCCCGGCGGCATTGTGCCGAAGCACACCTGCGGTAGTCTGGAGGAGCAGCGTAAGGATGAGAGCTCTGTTTATAGCTTCTATCGTGAGCTGATCGCGGTTCGTAAGGCTCTGCCGGCGATTTCCCATGGTAAGAACACTGCGGAAACTGCCCTGAATAAGGGCTGTGTCAGTGCCATCCATAAGACTTGGAACGATCAGGAGTGTATCATCCTCATGAACATCGATGATGATGAGGCCGGTGCTCAGGTCGATCTATCTGCATATGCGGATTGGTCTGTTACGGTGACTCTGTCTGTCAATGGTCAGGCCATTGAACAGGACGGCACCACCCTGAAGCTGCCTGCTTATGGTATCGCAATTTTGACTCCCGCAAAGTAATTTTCAAGCACGGCGCCCTTCCTGCCAGAAAGGCGGGAAGGGCGCTCTTTTTTTCAGGGGTTTTCTAAAAGCCGATTTTGAGAGAAATGTCGGTTTTTAAAAG
Organism: Faecousia sp.; assembly: GCA_045123795.1. Classification (GTDB taxonomy): domain Bacteria; phylum Bacillota; class Clostridia; order Oscillospirales; family Oscillospiraceae; genus Faecousia. Next base: position 9,124 of record JBGVKN010000173.1, read on the forward strand.
ATCCTTATTTCTAATCAAAGGAGTCTGATATTATGAATCAACCTACACTTCATAGCAATCAGCCGCGGGGTATTAGCCGGCAGGGGCTGCGCCTGTGGGGTCTGCTGTTTGTTCTTGTGGGCGCAGCAGGTCAAGGTGTTCTGCAAAACGGCATGCTCGGTATTGGCGGCATGACGCAGGAAGAGCTGTTGAAGTTGATGGATCATTCCGAAAGCGCTACTATTGCGGCAATAGCGGTGGTTTTGCAGTTTGTGATGGCTGCGGCGGTTCCGATTTTTGCGTTTTTACTTGCGGATGGGTTCGTCCATACTTCCAGCGTCAAAAATTATTTACTGAGAATTGTCGGTATTGCTGTCCTCAGTGAGATTCCCTTTAATCTGGCCATGAGTGGAAAGTGGCTGGATATGAACAGCCGTAACCCTGTTTGGGGTATGGTGCTGGCGCTGGTGGTGCTGTATTTCTTCCGCCAATATGGTGGAAAGAGCCTGAAAAACATTTTGATTAAAGTGCTTGTGCTCTGTATCTCTATCTTGTGGGTAGAAATGCTCCGGGTTCAGGATGGAGCGGCCATCGTGGTCATGGCGGCTGTGCTGTATCTGCTGCGTGGAAATCGTAGTGTACAGGTGTTGGGTGGTTGCGTTGCCATGTTCCTGTGCACCATGTTCTCTGTGTTCTATATTGTGGCACCGATTACATTCCTGATCGTTCACTTCTACAATAATGAGCCCGGTGAGGGAAATAAGATTGTAAACTATCTGGCCTATCCCATCATCATGCTGGCCGTTGGACTTGTTGGTGTGTACGCATTTTGATCGATCTGAAAAGCTGCCGCGAAAGCGGCGGCTTTTTTCAGCGCTCAGGGGAATTTGTTTACAAAATCATCTATTATTTTCCGGCATGGTGTGCTATAATGGATAAAATGCGTGCTTATAACAATTTACTGATAACTTCGATAAGGAGAAAAGATATGGGACTGTTTGCAAAAATGTTCGGTACCCGCTCCCAGCGGGAGATCAAAAAACTGCAGCCTGTGGTGGATAAGATCCTGTCCATGGATGCGGAATATTCCGCTCTCAGCGAGGAAGCACTGAAGGCGAAAACGACAGAATTTAAGGAGCGCTATGCCAACGGAGAGGATCTGGATGATCTGCTGCCTGAGGCGTTCGCTGCCATCCGGGAGGCTGCGTGGCGTGTGCTGGGCATGAAGCCCTATCCGGTGCAGCTTTTGGGCGGCATGGTGCTGCATCAGGGTCGCATTGCGGAAATGAAAACCGGTGAAGGTAAAACACTGGTGGCAATTTTGCCTTGCTACCTGAATGCACTGACCGGGCGTGGCGTTCATGTGGTCACGGTCAATGAGTATCTTGCCAAGCGTGACTCCGATTGGATGGGCAAGGTCTACCGTTACATGGGTCTGACCGTTGGTCTGATCATTCCCGGCATGAGCCCCGCAGAGCGTCGGGTTAGCTACGCCGCCGATATCACCTACTGCACCAATAATGAACTGGGCTTTGACTATCTGCGTGATAATATGGCCATCTACAAGCAGGAACTGGTCCAGCGTGGCCATGCGTTCGCCATCGTGGACGAGGTGGACTCTATTCTCATCGATGAAGCCCGTACCCCTCTGATCATTTCCGGTAAAGGCGAGGAATCCTCCAAGCTGTATGAAATGGCGGATTATTTCGTATCCACCCTGCGCCGGAAGGTCTTTGCCAAGACGGACGAAAAGGAAGTGCAGGATAATTACGACTGCGATTACTTCGTGGATGAAAAGTCCCGCTCTGTTTCTTTGACTGCCGCAGGTATTGCCAAGGCTGAGAAGTATTTCGGCGTGGAGAATCTGGCAGACGCTGAGAACACCACCTTATCCCACCACCTGAACCAGGCTATGAAAGCCCGGGGTCTGATGAAGAGGGATATTGACTATGTGGTCAAAGACGGTGAGATCATCATCGTTGACGAGTTCACCGGCCGACTGATGTATGGCCGCCGATACAACGAGGGTCTGCATCAGGCCATCGAAGCCAAGGAAGGCGTTGCTGTTGCCGGCGAAAGCAAGACCCTTGCCACCATTACATTCCAGAATTTCTTCCGCCTGTACGACAAGCTTTCCGGTATGACCGGTACGGCGCTGACCGAGGAAGTGGAATTCGCCACGATCTACAAGCTGGATGTGGTGGAGATCCCCACTAACCGGCCCATTGCCCGTATCGACCGGACGGACGTGGTCTACAAGACCGAGATGGGCAAGTTCAAGGCCATCATCGAGCAGGTCATCGAGTGTCACGCCAAGGGCCAGCCGGTGCTGGTAGGTACGGTTTCTATCGAAAAGAGTGAGGTTCTGAGCAAGCTGCTGAAAAAAGCCGGTGTGCCCCACAGCGTTCTGAACGCCAAGTACCATGAGAAGGAAGCCCAGATCGTGGCGCAGGCCGGTAAATTCGGTGCTGTGACCATCGCCACCAACATGGCAGGCCGTGGTACGGATATCATGCTGGGCGGCAACGCTGAATTTATGGCTAAAAATGAGCTGCGCAAGATGGATTACACCGAGGAACTGCTGGCTGAGGCGGATTCCTATGCTGAAACCAGCGATCCTGAGATTTTGGCAGTCCGTGAAAAGTACGAGGAGCTGCTGGCGAAATATAAGGCTGAGATCAAGGACGAGGCAGAGAAAGTCAGAGCTGCCGGTGGTCTGGTCATCATCGGTACGGAGCGGCACGAATCCCGCCGTATTGACAATCAGCTCCGTGGCCGTGCAGGCCGTCAGGGTGACCCCGGCGAGAGCCGCTTCTACCTGAGCTTGCAGGACGATCTGATGCGTCTGTTCTCCACCGACCGGGTCATGAACATGATGGATACGCTGGGTATTGACGAGAATACCCCCATCGATGCGAAAATCCTGTCCAATGCGGTGGAAAATGCACAGAAAAATGTGGAAAGCCGCAACTTCCGTGCCAGAAAGAGCGTTCTGGAATACGATGATGTGATGAATATTCAGCGTGAGGTTATCTACGCACAGCGTCAGAAGGTGCTGGATGGCGACAGCCTGCGGGACAATATGCTGTCCATGCTGCGTGAGGTAGTGTCCGGTGCGGTGGCTACTGCTATGAGTGGCGCGGGCCGTCTGGATGAGGAGAGCTTCCGTGCGCTGACTGCCCAGTTCGAGGCCGTGTATTTTGCCAAGGGAGGCTGCCCGGTACCGGAAAAGGTTAGCAAGCTGGATGCTGAGGAGATCACTGACCTGCTGTACGAGCGAGCAGCGGAAACCTACGAACGGCGGGAGGCTGCCTTCACCCCTGATGTGATGCGGGAGTTGGAGCGTGTCGTCATGCTCCGTGTGGTAGATGAATACTGGATGGACAACATCGATGCCATGGATGACCTGAAGCAGGGCATCGGCCTGCGGGCTTACGGTCAGCATGACCCGGTCATTGCCTACAAGGAAGAGGGCTATGAAATGTTCCAAGCCATGGTTCAGGCAATTCGTGAGGAAACTGTCCGCCGGATGTTCCTTGTTCAGGTACGTCCCCGGCAGGAGGTCAAGCGAGAGCGGGTTGCCAAGGAAACCGGCACCGGTGCGGCGGTCAATGCTGAGGTCAAGAAGCAGCCTGTCCGCAAGGAAAAGAAGGCCGGCCCCAACGATCCTTGTCCCTGCGGCAGCGGCTTGAAGTATAAAAAGTGCTGTATGCAAAAAGATAAGAACAATTGATGGAGTTTTATGCCTGTTATTACAAAAAAGGTCGGCGAACTGGAATATCTTACTGCGGACGAAATTGGGGTGCCCCATTGCTTCACCACCCGGTTTGGAGGGGTAAGCACAGGGCATCTGGAGAGCCTGAATATTGGTATTCATCGGGGCGATGAATGGAAAAATGTACTGAAAAACTATGAAATTTTAGGGAATGCCATGAAATTCGACCCCAAAAATCTGGTTCTTTCCCACCAGACCCACACAGATATCGTGTTGCGTGTGGGCAAGGCGCAGGCTGGGGCCGGACTGTTTGCCCCGGAACTGCCGGAATGCGATGCGCTGATCACCAATGAGCCCGGGGTGGCGCTGGTGATCTTCACCGCCGACTGCACACCCATTTTGCTCCATGACCCGATCACAGGGGCGGTGGGCGCAGTCCATGCCGGTTGGCGAGGCACGGTGTCGGAGATTGCCGGAAAAGCCGTGGCGGCCATGACCCGGGAATTTGGCTGCGATCCGGCCAATATCCGGGCGGCCATCGGACCGAACATCGGACAATGTTGTTTTGCTACCGATTCGGATGTGCCGGATGCCATGAGGGCGGTGTTTGCTGCGGAGGTAGAGCCTTTTATTCAATATCGTGGCAAAAAATATTATGTCAACCTAAAAGGGGTTAATGCGCTGGTTTTGCGCCGGGCTGGTGTCCGAAATATCGAGATCAGTCAGGCGTGTACCGCCTGTGAAAGTCATCGGTTCTGGTCACATCGGGTCACCAAAGGATTGCGTGGCTCTCAAGGTGCGATCATCGTATGCGAGGAGGGGGAGAAATGAAGCGAATTTTGGCGATGCTGCTGAGCGCTGCGTTGACTGCAGGCCTGCTTGCCGGCTGCCAGACGGAGAAAAAGCCCTATACCCCCACCGGTGATGGATTAACATGGGATGAGCAGACCGCCCCCACCTACGGAATTACGGAGCAGGACTTGAGTTTGCCGTATTATCCAAATCGTGGATTGAATCCCTATAAAAACGGGGATTATATCAATCAAAATGTATTTGATCTGGTGTACCAGAGCCTGTTTGCGGTGGATGCGGATTACAATGTTTATCCCGTTTTGTGTAGCAGCTACAAGGTGTCCAGGGATATGAAGACCTACACTTTCTACTTGGAGGAGGCAACATTTCCGGATGGAGATGTGCTGACTGCATCGGATGTGGTGGCAAGCTTGAAGACCGCCATGAAAAGCGATGTATACAAGGGACGGTTTGGCTATGTCAAGTCCGTCAAGACCTCTGAAGATGGAGGTGTGGAAGTGTCGCTGACCACCCCTTATGAGAATTTCCCTATTCTGCTGGATGTTCCCATTGTCAAGCAGTCTCAGACCGATGAGGCTCGCCCTCTGGGCACCGGGCCATATCTGTACGAAACACGGGAGGAACAGCTCCGCCTGCGCCGTCGGACAGACTGGTGGTGTGCGGCATCTGTACCGGTGACAGCAGAGTACATCCGGCTTGTGGAGGGCAAAAATGCGGCTCAGCTTCGGGATGAATTTGAGTTTTCTGGCCTTGGACTGGTGACGGCTGATCCCGGGAGCAGCGGTTATGTGGATTATCACAGTGACTATGAGCTGTGGGATGGCGAAAATGGTATTTTTCTGTATTTGGCCTGCAATAGTGCCAGTGAGGTTTTATCCCACCGAGCAGTGCGGTCGGCTTTGACCTATGCCATAGAACGGGATAAAATCGTAGCGGAGCATTATCGAGGATTTGCCTATGCGGCGGTGCTGCCGGCTTCTCCCAAATCCCCATGGTATCATACGGGACTGGCACAGAAGTATGGCTATGCGCCGGAGAAACTGACGCAGGCCGTGACGCAGGCCGGCGTGGCCGGCATTCCGGTAACACTACTGGTGAATACGGATGATAGTGTTCGCCTGCGTGTAGCGAGAAAAATTGCACAGGCATTGAACCAGTGCGGTTTGAAGGTTACTACTGCAGAGCTCAATGGTGCGGATTATCGGGAGGCGCTGGCGAAAGGGGAGTTTGACCTGTATCTTGGGCAGACCCGGCTGTCAGCGAATATGGATCTTTCAGCGTTTTTTGCGGAAGATGGTGCGCTGAATTTTGGGGGCATCCGTGATACGGGTATGTATGCCCTGTGCATGGATGCGCTGGCGAACAGCGGCAACTATTATACGCTCCACCAGGAAATTTTGGAGGATGGTATGCTGTGCCCGATTCTGCTGCGCAGCTATGCGGTATATGCCCAGCGTGGACAGTTTAGCGCCTTGACCCCGGCCCGAGATAATGTGTTCTTCTACCACCTTGGAAAAACCATGGCGGATGCGGAAGTGACAGAAGAATAAAGTATTGCGCCCCGGCTTTGCCGGGGCGCAATTTGTTGTATTTATCTTCCTGTCAAACGCTCAAGGGGGAGGCGTTTTGCCTTTGCATCCAGCGTTTCCACTGTTGTACGCAGGAGAGCGGCCCACTCAGCGGCCGTCATTTGCGTGCGGCTGCCACTGATCAGATAACTGCACTCCGGCAAGCGAAGCCGACCAAACCGACGGGCAAAGATCTTGTCAACGCCAAGTGCCAGTGCGTAAGGCGCCAGATCGTGGAAATATCCCGGATTGGCTTTCAGCATCCGCTGAAGCTCTTTTTTTGATACGGTGCTCATATATTTGCGCAGGCCTAAAATCTGAGTCAGGGCGGTCTGCCCCAGATAGGTACGTTTGCCGCCGTAGGAAATTGCCAGCCCCGCAAGGCACTGGAACAGGATCATCAAGATAGCGGTCAGCCACTCGCCTGACCAGACACCCAAGATCAGCCAAAGGGCACAGCAGCCCAGCCCGATCCAAAGGGGTAGCCTATCCCGCAGAGCCAGTGACCGGATACCGGATTGGATGAACAGCGCCATCACTGCAGTGAAAGCAGCCAGAAAAATGCGTAGGAACGTGGAATATGGAGCAAATGCTCCCGCTAGGCTGATGCCGCTGAGCAGCGCAGCCAGTGCGCACAATCCGCGGAAAATGTAGGGATTGCCGGATCTGGGTTGGTAGACTTCCTTGGCCTGAGGGTTTTTTCTGCCCACGCTGCGAACCAGCTCGGCGTAGTGATAGCCGGTACCATCCACAATTCTGCGGCGGCCGAAAAGGTTTTTGTAGCAGCGGTTTTCAAAGGCACTGCGTTCGTTGCCCATTTCCATTCGCTTGTGAAGTAGGACGCGTCCGCTGTCTTCCACTTGGATACGCAGATAACCAAGCTGCGCCCATGTCACCACCAGCATACTCAGATCCACGCCACGACCGGTAAGCCACAGGGATAAATCGCCGGCGGTAATGCCGTCCGGCGCAGTGGCACGCAGGATCTTTCCCGGCAGCTTCGGCATCATTGCCAGAAAAAAGTAAGCAATAGCCACCGCCACGACACCCATAATAGCCAGATCCATGAGGCCGAGCACCCGGGCTGTGGCCGCGGTCTGGGGGAAGAGATCCTCGCTGACCGGCAGAGTCATGGTCAGTGTTTCATGGTCTTTCAGAATCTCTGAGGAAACGATGGTGATGCGGCTACCGTCAACACTGGTGTAAAGCAGGGCATCGGTATGATTATTATAGTAGCCGCTGATGAAAGAAGGTTGGGTTGTTGCCTCTGCCGGCAGGGTGACGGTGACGGTCAGATTGTGTACGGGGTAGGAAAAACCGGACAAAATGGGCAATGACATTAACATTGTGCCGTCCTTCTCCGTAGATACTACGCTGGGAAGCCGATAGGTTAGGACAATGGTGTGCTGTCCTGCCATGCCGCTGGTGACGCTGTGCAGGGGAATCTCAGCAGTACGGCTGTTAAACGAAGGGGTGACAGCGGCACCGTTAATGGTGACATCGGTGGCGTTGGAGGGAATGGGGAAGGTGAGCTCTCGGTCTGGTTCATCCAGTGTGAGGGAGGCGGTCAGCGTTATGGCACAGCTTCCGTCCGGATGGATGGAGGTTTCCTCACGGATTTGCTCTGCGGCGGTTTGCGCCGATACCGGCAACGCCAGAATGACAGTACAGATCAGTAGTACCATTGTCAGCAGTATTTTTCTCATTCCCGATCCTCCCTTCAATCAAATAGTGTAAAATATTTTATCACGCTGTGGGGGAAAATGCAAGGCTAAGAAGCCTGGGGAGGTATAGATAAATTGTTGTTTACGAGTATAGGAAATCCCTTGCCCCCCGCATTTATGAGGGGGGTGACCGAGCGTAAGCGAGGTCGGGGGGAGTAAAAACGTCTGTTTTCTCGAACTCCCCCAGTCGAAAATCAGAGATTTTCGCC
>JBGVKN010000174.1:0-2509 GCA_045123795.1 Faecousia sp.
CCGAACGGCGTGACGGAGGGAGAGAAAATGTGAAAATCATCTCACTGCCGAGGAAAACTGCACATTTTATCTCTCCCTCAGTCAAAAATCAGAGATTTTTGACAGCTCCCTCGTCAGAGGGAGCCTTTGCGCCCGGAGGGCGCTGTCGCTCCATCGGGGCGACACATTTCCTCAACAAAACAACAATTTACCGCTCTATCAACGCATGCGAGGGGAGGGTCTAAACCCTCCCCTATTATGAATAATTAGAACTCCACCTGATCGATGACAGACTTCAGCTTCTGAGCGCTGAGCTGCATCTTTTCCATCTCTTCCTCAGTCAGGGGGTTCAGGATCTTGCCGCGGACACCGCTGCGGTCAACCAGAACCAGAGTGGACAGGCAGACATCGTCCACGCCGTACTCGCCGTGCATCATGGTAGACACGGACAGAGCGGTGCCGGCATCGGAGTAGATGCACTTGCAGATGTGGCACACGGACATGGCGACGGCGTAGAAGGTTGCACCCTTGTTCTCAATGATCTGAGCGCCGGACTTCTTGACGAATTCCTCAATCTCAGCGTAATCCTTGTTCCACTCGATCTTGTCCTTGTCGGGGGAATGATCACGGTAAGCATCCACATGGTTGTTGGCGATATGAGCCAAAGACCAAGGCACGAACTGGCTGTCGCCGTGCTCGCCGTAAACGTGAGCGTGGACGTTCTTGGGGCTGATGCAGAAACGCTTCGCCAGAGTGGACTGCAGACGGCTGGTGTCCAGAATGGTGCCGGAACCGATGATCTGGTTCTCGGGGATGCCGGAGATCTTGTGGAACACATAGGTCAGCACGTCAACGGGGTTGGACACGATGACGTAGATGGCGTTGGGGGCATACTTGGTCACATTTTCAGCAACGCTCTTGAGGATGTTGACATTGACCTGAGCCAGATCCAGACGGGTCATGCCGGGCTTTCTGGCAACACCGCAGGTGATGATAACGATATCGGAGCCTTCCACATCGGGATAGTCACCGGCACGAACCACAGCGGGGGAACAGAAGGGAGCGCCCTGATAAATGTCCAGAGCCTCACCCAGAGCTTTCTTGGTGTTAACATCGACCAGAACGATCTCAGAAGCGACGCCCTGGATCATCAGGTCATTGGCGATGGTAGCGCCGACACTGCCGGCACCGATCACGCTGATCTTACCCATAATGAAATTCCTCCTTGTATGAATGAACGAATGTATTCTTGAATTCCGTAGAAAATATACCACCACCACCGGGGAAAGTCAACCTTTCACCGGTGGTGGTGTGTAGAAATATCCATAATTCACGAAAATCCATGGGTTTTTGTGAATGTTTTATTGAATATACTGAATGATATGGATGATAAGTTAAATTGTTGTTTAGACAATCTGTCATTGCGAACCAGTGACCGATGTCACTGGTGTGGCAATCCCCCATGGCGATGCGCAAATGTTACGATTACCAACGAAAATGCCGGAAAATCCGGGAGATTGCCACGCCAGTGTGCGCACTGGCTCGCAATGACATACTTCTTTTTTGGTGCGTCACTAATCAACTAAACAACAATTTATCTTATCAACCAAGTGCCACATCCAGCACCATCATCAGGGATAAGCCCACGGCGAAGAAGATCGTACCGATATTGGAATGCTCGCCTTCGGACATTTCCGGAATCAGCTCCTCCACCACCACATACAGCATAGCTCCGGCGGAAAAACTCAGCAAATACGGCAACACCGGCACAACCAGATCCGCCAGTAGCAGTGTCACCACAGCGCCGATGGGCTCGATCACACCGGACAGAACGCCGTAACCAAAGGCCTTGCCCCGCTTCATGCCGTTGGATTTCAGAGGCATGGAGATGATCGCACCCTCCGGCAAATTCTGCAATGCGATACCCAAGGCAAGTGCCAGCGCACCGGCGGCGGAAATACTCTCATTGCCCATGAGCCATCCGGCTGCCACCACGCCCACGGCCATACCTTCCGGCAGATTGTGAAGTGCCACCGCCAGAACCATCATGGTGGACTTGCCCAGATTGCAGCTTGCGCCCTCGGGACAGTCGCTGTTGATGTGCAGGTGGGGAATCACTCGATCCAACAGCAGCAGGAACAAAAATCCGCCCCACACGCCGATGAAGGCCGGCAGGAACGCCAGCTTGCCCATGTGGGCCGACTGATCCATAGCAGGGATAATCAGACTCCAAATGGATGCCGCCACCATGACACCGGAGGCAAAGCCGGTCAACGACCGCTGTAAAGTGCGGTTCATTTTCCCTTTCAAAAAGAATACAAAACCTGCGCCAATGGTGGTGCCGAGAAACGGCAGCAGCAGGGCGCTCAAAATTTCAATACGCATAAGCATCCTCCTTGTATTATTAAATCGTAGTTTTAGAGTCCCTAAACAGGGATATATGCTACACTGTAAGGGATGCTGTGGATTGGTTCTGCTCCTCCTACCGCATGACGGTTCACAAAAGGCTCCAACCACAGCCCTTTACAGT
>JBGVKN010000175.1:0-2682 GCA_045123795.1 Faecousia sp.
TACTTGTGGACAGCGCGAAGGATGGTAACGACTTCCTTCTTGGTGGGCAGCGGGATGGGGCCGGAAACAGCAGCGCCGTTGCGCTTAGCGGTCTCCACGATCTTTGCAGCGCTGGAGTCGATCAGCTGGTGATCGTAAGCCTTCAGCCGAATGCGGATCATTTCCTGGTTTGCCATGGTTGTTTTCCTCCTAATTTTTCGTACTCAGTTTGCGTGGATGTCTGGGTACGGTCGAACTGATTTGTTCACGCCGCCGTGCGTATCATTCCGAGCCATGAAAAATGGCCGACGCAAGGCCGACCTTTCCCCTGCCGCAGCGATATACGCAGCGCAAAACAGAAGCAGTTCAGCCGCCCGATGACCGGACATACTCCGCGGAAGTTACCGTCTTTTGACGCAATCTCCCGCATCATCGCAGTACGCGCATAGTATCCCTACACACGCTCGATTATGATACCACTACTTTCTACATTTGTCAAGAACAATTTCAGATTTTTTCACAAAGTTTCTCTGGTTTTTTCAGTCATTCCGACGGAGTAAAATTTGTGCATAAATGAAAGCAGGTGACGTCTCAACACGTCACCTGCTATGCCTCAACAAATACTAATGTCCACGAGGAACAACGGACAGCATATTCTTTTCCCTGCTTAAATCCGCTTTTAGAAGATCCACAAACAGAACCGCCAATGGAATCAACGCAAACCAGATGGCACGAACATTGAACATGACACACAAAAATGCGGACACTACCGCGCCCAGAACAAAACACAGCAGCATCACACCATGGGACTTGACCTTTTCCATGGCATCCGGATGTTTCTCCCGGCGGAACAAAATACGGATCAGATTGGACCCAAGCATCCGGGTATGGTTGGTGCAGAAGGTAGTAGCAGAACCGATACCCTCCGCTTGGCGGAAGGTGTTATACTGCATAGCGCAGATAAAATTAATAATCACCTGGCAGATCTGATGGGGTGCGCTGGCCGGAATGAAGCCCATCACTGCCACAGCTACGATTTCGATCAAAGCCAGCAGCGTATCCCACCGCAGCCGGAACCGGCGTACATGACGGGGAACGGCCTCCGCCACCATGCTGCCCAACAGATATCCGCTGATGGGGATGAGATAATACAGTGCCTTGCGCCAATTGCCACTGCCCAGCGCCACACCAAATAGTGCCATATTGCCGGTTTGGGCATTGCAGAACACGCCACCCCGGACAGTCAGGGTATACGCACCATAAAACCCTGCCACAAAGATCAGCATGGCAAAAACCCATAGTTTTTCACATTCTAAGTATTTCTTTTCTTCTGTCATTATCTTTCGCCTCAGTTTATATATGTACAGCTATTATAACAAAACAACCGAGGAGGGTCAATCCCTCCCCGGTTGGCAAAACTGCCAATCTTTACTTCACTTCCCACAGCTTAATTTGGCTAGCCTTTTCGTACAGGCGCAGATAGCTGTCGTAACGGGTGGGCTCGATCTGTCCATCTGCCAAAGCAGCGGTGACCGCGCAGCCCGGTTCCTTACGGTGGGAACAGTCGTGGAACTGGCATTGGCCTACAAATGGGCCGAAATCCGGAAATGCATATTGGAGGTTTTCCTTCAGGATCACATCCATCTGATCCGTATCAAAGGAGGAAAAGCCGGGGGTATCGGCTACATAGGTATCCTCCTCCAGCCGGTACAGCTCCACATGGCGGGTGGTGTGCCGTCCACGGCCCAGTTTCTCAGAAACCTCACCGGTGGGTAGCGCCAACTCCGGGCACAAGCGGTTGAGGATACTGCTTTTTCCAACACCGGAGTTTCCGGTAAAGGCAGTCAGCTTGCCTTTCAGCACAGAACGCAGTTCCTCCACGCCCTCGCCGGTTTCGGCACTGGTGAGGATCACAGAAAAACCTGCATGGCGGTAGATCCGCTCCAGATCAATAGCCGGGTCAAGATCGCATTTATTGATGCACAGATAAACCTTCACATCCCGGTCGCCGGCAATGGCCGCCACCCGGTCAATGAGGAACGGCTCCGTCACCGGATTGACATTGGCGGCAAAGATCACCAACGCATCCACGTTGGCCACCGCCGGGCGCACAAACCAGTTGCGCCGAGGCAGGATCTTTTCGACCATACCCTTCCCCTTCTCCACGGTGATCTCCACCATATCGCCGGTCAGAGGGCTCTGGCCGTCTTTTCGCAATATGCCTCTGGCCCGGCAGTTCACCAGGCCCAAGGGGGTCTGCACATCATAAAAGCCGCTGATGGATCGCACGATCCGCCCGGTCTGCTTATCAGCCATAAGGAATAAAATCCACCTTTATATCGGAATGATAGGCACCATTTACATAGAGCTGGAAGGTCTCCACGCCGGAGCCGGTCAGCTCCACTACCAACTTGGTCTCCGTAGGCTGGGCCTGGTAGGGTTCCGGCATCACATCTACGCCGTCTTTTTTCAGCATCAGCGAATAAGCTTCTGTCATGCCGGAGGGCAGCGTCAGTGTATAGGGGATCGTGACCTTCGGATCAGCGCCGTTCGTCGGTGTGGACGTTGTGGGAGCCGTTGTTTCCTTTGGCCCCAGGGAATACTCCAATTCGATCTGTGCGGTCACTTCGATCTCAAAGCCCTCAGGAACAGACTGCTTGACCACCGTATCCTTGTCCTTGTTGCTTTCCACAGAAGTATACT
>JBGVKN010000176.1:0-7483 GCA_045123795.1 Faecousia sp.
AGCACCTTTCTGCTACCTCCTTAAGTGATTGGACACCACTATGGTAGCGATTTTGTTAGGTGCTGACAATGGCTTTTTTACGCCGGTCAGATTATGCACTTTTCGAGCCCTTTTACTGTATTTCTAATTTACCATAAACAAACGCCCTTCCTTAATACACATTACAATAACCACACAAGAAAGAAGCGGTTCGAAAATCGCTGGATATGAGGTTTTTATGCGCACTCGCATTACAGAGTTGAGGCTTCGCAAGAATGTTTCGGAACACCGTATGAGTCTGGATTCGGACAAGAGCGGTTCGTATATTAGGGCGATCACCAGTGGGAAAGCGATGCCATCTGTAAAGGAGTTGTTGAACATCATCCTGTATTTCGATATGACCCCAGCTGAGTTCTTCGCCCCGCTGGAGAAGGATGATACTGCCTATGCAAAACTGTATATCAGGTTGCGAGACTTGGATGCAACTGGCTTGGAGAAAGTCAACACCTTCGTAGGAATGATTGATTAATACGCAAAGTGTCGTTCGGGTCGGGCGGAAATAACCACCGAATGGCGGCTTCCGCCCGACGCTAACAGTGTATCTGGTTCATCTACTTCAACAGCTACAACCGTATATAGGTTACGCTTGTTAGATACCTTGATGTCTCGTTGTTTTATTTTTCTGTTGTAAGGTGCTTTTCAGGTGGGTAGTTTACCTACTCCTACCATCATGACAGGGAGCCCCTGCCACCATTTGGGCATATTAACCCCTTGGCGGCAGGGGTTAATTTAATAAACTATCGGCGGTGAAGCCGGAACAGCAGGCTGCTGGTGCCGCCGCTTTCACGGTAACGCTGCTCCGTTTCCACCAGACCTTCCTTGCGCAAATCGTTCAGCGCACGACGTACTGTGGACTGAGACAGTTTCAGTTCTCTGGCAATGGTTCGGATACCGGGCCAACATTCGCCGTCCTTGTTGGCACGATCGGCTAGGTAAATATAAACGGATACCGCACGGTGTGGCAGATCCGTGCGGTACAGGAAACTATACTTACTCATGAGCAATCTCCCCTTTCGTAGGAGGATGGTTAGGCCTGCGGTTGGCAGGAGCAGGCTTCAAGTTTCCCTTGCCACTGCCGTTATGCCACCTGTACTTGGAAGGTGCTGTTTTCACCGCAGACTTGTGCGTATCCATTGGATCGGATTCATGGGATTCTGACGGGGTAGGCACAGTACCATCGACAGCATCCGCCGGTTTTTCCTGATGCTTCATCAGGTCTGCATGGAATTTTTTCATGATACCGTCCTGAATATCTCGCTTTTCTGCGTAGGCAACATTCCGGTTGCCATGCTCCGGGACAGTGTAGGGGTTCTTCTCATCGAACTGGATTCCCCATTGGAAGAACAGCTTCAGCTTGACTTTCATGGGATGAAAACCGGTTTTCATGACCACGAACTGACCCTTTGGCATAGACTTCAGCTCGTCCGGGGTCATCAGCGGCCGTTCAATCATTTGCAGAGAACGGGACGGATCGTTCTTGCCCTGGGACACGGAACCGGACATAACGGTTCGGCTGCCAAGAGCTTTGGAGAGGACTTCCGCAGAGCTGCTGTTAGGGGCAAAGCCACCGAAGATGGTTAGCTGGGTGTTATCCACGATGATTTCCGCACCTTCCTTGCCGTAGTTCTTATCGAGCTGGGAGAAGGACTGGATAATGGGGACGATCTGCAGCCGTCTGGATCTGGATGCGGAGAACATCATTTCAGCAGATTCTATCTTGGGAAGCGTGCCAAATTCGTCGCAGAAGAATACACAGCGGTTCTTCAGTTTACCTCCCTGCTCATCAGCAACGGCCAAGATTTCCCGATAGAGCTGCTGGATGATTAGAGAAATCATGAAGAACGTATTGGGATTTTCCTCGGGCATGATGATGAAGATGGCAGACTTCTCGGTGCAGAACTTTTCTGCGTCGATCTCTGTATCGAAGCACAGGAGCTGTTCCAGCTCCGAGTCCAGAAACGCATTCAGTCGGGACAGTGCTGTGGACATGACCGAGGACATACTCTGTTCGGCAGTGTTCAGGGCGGCACCGGCAAACCATTTGGCTTTGTGGTCGTTGGGGAGCAGTTCCATGAGCTGCTGAAACTGGTTTTTTCCTTTCCGGTTAGAAGGTGCCAACAGTTCCTGAATGATTTTGAATACAGATACGATGTGCCGTTTCTCCGGTTCGCAGAACTCAGCCACCAGCAGAATGGTCGCCGTCAGCAGACCTTCAGCGGCATCATAGAAATATGCGTTCTGACCGAAGGATGCCGCATCCATACCGGAGAGGATGATGGTTTTAGAAATGATTTTGGCGTACTTTTCGGCCTTTGCTTTGTACACCAGTTGGTCAGGGTGAGCAAGATGCAGGTCCATATACTTGTTGACCAGATGCAGAAGATTATTGCCGTTGGAGCGTGTGGGATTACGCAAATCGATGACGGATACGTTGTAGCCGTACTGCTGTGCGATCTTACCGTAGTTTCTGACTACGTCGCCTTTGGTATCGGTAGACAGCCAACTCATACCGCTGGCACAGGCGTACTCGATGCAGGGATACAACCAATAGGCAGTCTTACCGACACCGGCGGCGCCAATCATGAGGGCGTGGACATCGCCGGTATCCACCATGGCGGTGGTGCTGTGCTTTCCACCGGTGCATCCAACAACGATGCCCTGGGGAACAGCTTCCTCCGGGATTTCCTCTGCATTGTTCTTTCTGCGAGAACGCTTTTTCTGGATGATTCGGCTGACTGTGGGAGTCTTGCCTGCGGCAGCCTGCTTGCGCCACTTTTCTGGAGTGAAGGGAATGTGACGGTAGGTGGTGTTGATCTCAGCCTTTGTTGCCCATCGAGCTGTGCCGTGCTGACCATCGCCTACGGTCTTGCTTTTGATGCGATTGAGCGTATAGATGTGGGCAAGAAATGGGATGCCGCCCAGTACACAAAACATCAGACCGGCAACGATGATAAAAATGGTGATACTGCTGTTCATGATAATCCACCTCCATTTTACATTGCCTGATGCATACAGAGTTCTTATGTTTCTTCGAAGGACTGCACCAGATCCTCGTTCCAATCTTTGAGTCCGGGTGTGAGGATGGAGGACGGGATGCCCATGCCGGTGAGCTTGTCACACAGTTTTTGTGCGGCAAACTGACCGGCATCGTCGTTGTCAAAGCATACGAACACATACTTGATGTTGGGATTATCCTTCATCATCTGGAACAGCACCTTGTCTGTGACGGAACAGGCGGCGGCATAGCTGTGCTGCTGCCAGCCGTCTTTCGCCATGGAGATATAAGACAGCATATCAATAGGTGCTTCGAAGAGGAACAGGTTCGCGCTGCGACCGTGCCAGTGGAATGCGTGTTCCATCTGACTGGCGGTAACATTACCTTTGTAGCTGCCCTGAGATGCGGTACTGCGTTTCTGCGCATGACGAGGAATACCATTGCGGTCACAGCCAACGAATACCACGTTGTGGGTATCGGCGGCTTCATAGATGAGATTTCGGTGTGCGAAAGCATTGACCACATCCCGGTCCAGCTTTCGGTGATGAAGCAGATATGCATAGACCCGGCGCATATTATCGTTACGGGGTGGTAACGCAAAGATTTTTTCTTCTTTGGGCTGCCGAGGTTGTTGGGGAGCCTTGACGATGACACCACCGCTTTGCCCCAGCAGATATTCCACCGCTTCGGGAAAGGACTTGTTGTAAAATTTCCGAACGAAGTCGATGGCATCACCACCACGCTGTTCGTACTGATGATACCAAGTATTGCCCCGGACGGTAACCTTGTTGGAGCCTTCGCCCCACTGATATTCCGAACCGGAACGCTTAAGGGTTTCACCGTTGCGTCGGAGCAGGTCGACCAAGTCCGTCATTCGTGCCTGCTCTTTTTGCTCTGGGGTAAAATGAATATATCCAGACATGATTTCCTCCTGATAGAGTGTAGATATGGGTTATCCATGTTTGAGTCCATGGAGCTGTTTCTTTTCTTCTTCCTTCTGACGGATTTTTCTGTCGGTAGCAATACTGTTCAGCACCTTGCGGTCATCCTCTAGTTGATTTTTCAGCATCCGACTCATGTGATGAAGCAATCTTAGCGACCCCATTGCCACAGACCAGTTCTTGTTGTTCTGAATGCTGTGCAGGAGCTGAGTTGCATACTGATTTCCATGTGAGGAAGCGGCGCAGAGGTAGGCAATGGCACGTTCCTGGTCTTGCGGAACACCATCGCCCCGTAAATAAATCTTGCCGAGCTGGTACTCAGCGAAGTCGTTACCGATCTGAGCTGCCATCTCGAAGTTACGGATCGCACGGGCAGGATCTCGAACTGCTTCTTCTTTCAGAAGGATCTTGCCTGCGAGGTAGGCGGCGTAAGAATTATTACGTATGGCCGCCTGTTCCAGATAGTCAATAGAACGGTTCAGATCCTGTGGTATGACCTTGCCTTCATAGAGAAGCTTTCCGAGCAAATACTGAGCGGCAGAGAATTTGTCCTCTGCCGCTTCGGTTATGAATTTGATGGCTTCGGAGATGTTCTGCATAACCAGTCTGCCCTCCAGCAATGCCTTGCCGAACATATAGCAGGCGGTAGAGTTGCCGCCTTCCGCTGATTTCCGAAGCAGAGCTGACCCTCGTTCCGGGTCACGCTCTACATCCTCGCCCAGCAGAAGTGTTCGACCAAGAAGATATTCGGCAAAGGAGTTTTCGTTCTTCACCGATTCCTCCAGCCACCGCAGGGCATATGGAACGTTCTTAGGAACATCGATACCCTTGAGGAACAACCTGCCAAGGGAATACTGAGCAAAGCCGTGGCCTTTGCGGGCGGCATCGATGAGATATCCTACCGCCGTTTTGGGGTCATAGTATTTGTAAGTCTTATCGAGATAAAGCTTTCCCAAGCCATACAGTGCATCCGGATTATGAAGATTGGCAGCCTTCAGAAAGTACGCATGGGCTTTGTCCAGATCCACTTCGGTGCCGGTTCCGGACAGGTTCATCTGACCAAGCCGGTAGTAGAGCCGATCATCTGCTTGAACTTTTTCCATGGTGAGGAAACCTTCGTAGGCGGCGCTAAACCAGTAGTCAGCCATATCATGGTCGACCTCTGTGCCGATACCTTCTTTACACATTCGCCCAAGCTCATAGGCTGCATATGCATTGGGTTTGCTTTGATCCTCGGCGGCCTTTTCAAAGTAACAATAGGCTCGCTCCGGATTTCGTTCCACCCCTTCGCCACGAAGGTACATAGAGCCTAGAGAATAGGCGGCGAAGGGATTTCCATCGGCTTCTGCTTTGATATACCATTGAGCAGCCGTCGACAAGTCTTTGTCCGTACCACAGCCCAGCGCATACATTTTCCCGATACGGTATTGCAGGTAGGAAGGTTTCTTGGATACCGGTTCTTCCAACAGAAATGCTCGAAGGGCGGATGTATACCACCGCTGAGCGATTTCATCGCTTTTCTCGCAGCCAAGACCAGCGGCATACATCTTTCCAAAATCAAACATGGCGAACCCATTTCCGCTGTGAGCTTCCTTTTCCATAAGCTGAAAGGCTTTTTCCAAGTCCACAGGATTGTGGGCATTGCCATAGAGATAGACACGAGCCCATCTGTATTCCGCAGACCACCATGTGCGTTTCTGTTCAATGGGATCTGCCGGAGGTGGCGCATCGGTATCCGCATCGGATGTCGGTGGTGCCGGTGGTTCTGTTGGTTCTGTTGGTTCTGCAACAGGGACAGTGGTATCATCCATATCCTCAAAAGGAATTCGGTCTGCCATGATATTCAATGCCTCCTGTATCACAGCGTTCTTGATGGTTTTGAATTCTTTGTTGTCCGTCAGAGAGATCCTCTCCGATGGTTCATCGGTGTAAAAACGAATGACTGCATCTCGCTTTTCGTACCACAGATCATACAGACTCTGGATCCGTTCATCCTCAGCTAATTCATCCACAATGGAATCAACAATAGCTTTCAGGTCCGGTTTTAGATAACCGTACTGTTTTTTGCCTGTAGTTTTAGAAAGTCGGTCAGCAAGTTCAACCAGCTTTTCTTCCACAGATGGGTTGTCATAGACACCGGTGTTGATCTGCGCAACGATTTGTGCGATGAGTTCTCGGCTCTGTTGACGCAGGACGTTGCGGTACTCCATCTGCTTTTCGAAGATGGCTGCGAAGTCCTGGTGGAAGATTGCTTTTGCAAAAGATGCACGGAGTTTATGGACACCGTCTTTGTTCAGGTATCCCTTTTTAGGCTCACTGGAATATGCGATGAGGTGGATGTGAGGATGATGAGAGGCATCGTGGAACGCAGCGTACCACTTGAGCTCCACCAGAGGGATTCCAAGTGCATCGGAGATTGCTTCATCCTGATTACGAAGCATTTCTCTCCATCTGGCACCTTTATCAAAACCTAACCGCTGGGCATCTTCACGACGCAGAGAGATAATAAGAGTCCACACATTTCCTTCGTGAGAATTCAATTCCTCTGACACTTTACTGAGTTGGACGATCTCACCGGACTTGGTAAACAGACCGTGAGCACCATGACGCTCCGCACCGGGACGAGTTGCAATGTAATCGGCGTAGGTTTTACTGCCCACCATTTCATCTGCGTTGTCCTCCACGGCACGAGAAATGAATTCGGATGCGGTACCGACAGTCTGATTTGAAAGGTAGTCGGCGTATTCCAGCATCTCTTTGGAGTCAGGAAAGTCTTTGAGGATTTTACTGATCAGCTTTTTCTGTTTGCCGGTAGCAGGAGCCAGCTTGTAGCTGTCATCTATTTTTTCAACGCCTTCACGGGTACCGATGTACTTGGCATAGCCACCAACACTATGCGGAGCGTTTGGCTTGAGATACTTGAACTTGGTAACGAGCTTCGCCATGGTCAATCAATCCCTCTGCCATTCCACCGCATCCTCGAAGGTGAAGCCACCGTTGAGTCGCTTGACCTCATTGACACACTCATAGCGCAATCGCTGGAGCGTTTCATCGCTGATATCTTGCATGGAAGCAAGGATGTTCATGATCATCGCCATCTCCACGGCGAGCTTGAACATCATTCTTCCTTGGCGGTTGTCGCTTTCATTGACTAAACTTTTCATGTTTGAAAGAAATGCGTTGGGCAGATACGATACATCATCTGCTGCATTGACGTGGCCGCAGTAGTATTGGATGGCTCGCTCAATGAATTCCGACTGGGTTCTGCAATTTGTTTTTTTGTAGGTATTACGCATCAATTCCAGCGTGTTTGGATAAGCCCAGAGCTGAAATTTTCGTTTTCCTTTGGGCGCAGACATTCTAATCCCACCTCCTTGTATTATTAAATCGTAGTTTTAGAATCCCTGAGAAGGGATATATGCTACACTGTAAGGGATGCTGTGGATTGGTTCTTTACCTCCTACCGCGAGACGGTTTACATAAGGCTCCAACCACAGCCCTTTACAGT
>JBGVKN010000177.1:0-2398 GCA_045123795.1 Faecousia sp.
GGAAAACTGCACATTTTATCTCTCCCTCAGTCAAAAATCAGAGATTTTTGACAGCTCCCTCGTCAGAGGGAGCCTTTGCGCCCGGAGGGCGCTGTCGCCCCATCGGGGCGACACATTTCCTCAACTAAACAACAATTTACCTTCCTAACTCTCTTAATTTACAGGCATAAAGGTATGCGCCCTTATAATCCTCCAGCGCGCGGCAGCAATGCTCCAGCAGGGGAATTGTATCCTTGGGATACTGCCCTTCGGCGGCTTGCAGACAGGGTAGTGCCTTCTCAAATTGCTCCAACACCATGTGTGCCTGTCCGCGCAGAAAATTCCATCGTGGGGAGGTCTGGTTCTCTGCCACATCCAGATATTGAATGGCACGCAGAGCGTTTCCTTGCCTCAAAGACTGTCCGGCACGAAGCAGTAACGCCTGATCGTCCGACGGCAATTCTGCGTCGGCGATACACTCTGCCAATAAAATCAGTCGCTGTCGCTCCAATCCAGGTGTGAAATAAGGGGTCTTGACCTGTTCGGCCTGTGTCAGCAACGTTTCGGCGTAGGGGATTTTTCCCTTTTCAATGGCCTGCTGCGCCAGTTCTATGGAACAGAGCGCTACCAATAATTGCTGTTCCCAGTCGAACAATTCATCCGGCGGTTGATATTGCGTCAGTTGCGCCAAAGCAGTCTCGTATTCTTGCCGAGCGAAGGCGGCTCGCGCCTGCTCCATCACCGGCTGATTTGGGGAAATGACCACCTGCTCCTCCAGAAAATAGCTGATGGGCCGTCCCAGCCGTTGGGCAAGATAGCGCAGTGTGTCCATGGAGGGACGAGCAGAGCCGTTTTCAATTTGCGATAGCATATTGCGGGTGATTTCCTCACCGCAAAGCTGGCGCTGGGAAAGGCCGGCCTCCTGCCGGGCTTGACGGAGCTTTTGACCCAATTCCATGTTCATCCCTCCGGGTAATTTAAATTTACCTCATTTTATCATAAAACTGTGCAAAAATCCACCGTCATAAAAAATTCATTTGCTATTTTGGAATATTTCGTATATAACTAGGTAAGAACCTGAACGGAGGGATCAAATGGATTTCCGAGCGTTAAAATATGATGCGGATCAGACTTTGCAACGGGCAGAATATTCACCTCGGCGGCTGGTGCTGATTCATACAGGGTTGTCGCTGGGCCTTTCGCTGTTGTTGGCGATCATCAGTTATTTCCTTGATCACGGCATTTCCGCCGATGGAGGACTGAGCGGATTGGGGACGCAGGCGGCGTTAGCCACAGCGCAGGTTGTGCTGCAGCTTGCCAGCCTTGCGGTAGTGCCTTTCTGGCAGGCTGGTCTGATGTTTGCGATGCTGGGCTATGTGCGGGGTAGGGCAGTGAAGCCCTGGAATCTGGCGGAGGGTTTCCGTCGCTTCGTGCCGATCTTAACATCTTCGCTGATGATGGGACTGCAGTATGCTGTCCGTGCCATTGTCAGTGTGTATATCAGCTCTATGCTGATCACGTTTACGCCCTTTGCGGCTCCAATATATCAATTGTCTGCCATGCTGCAGGAAAACCCCAATCTGGATATCACGGCGTTGAATGTGCCGGGCATGGGTGCCTTTTATGCGGCGCTGGCGGTCATTTATTTGCTGGTGTTCGGGGCGCTGGTAGTGCCGTTGTTTTACCGCTACCGGATGGTGAACTATATTATTATGGATGATCAGAAGGTGGGTGGCTTGAAGGCCATGTTTCTGAGCCGCGTTATGATGCACCGCCGCCGCAAAAAGCTGTTCCGGCTGGATCTGAGTTTCTGGTGGTTCTATGGGCTGGAGCTGCTGTTGAGTGTAATTTCTTTTGGCAGTCTGCTGTTACCGCTGGTTGGGGTGACACTGCCGGTATCTGATGATGCGGCGTATTGGATCTTCCAACTGATTTGTGTGGCAGGGCAGTTGGGGCTTTACTATGTGGCAAAGCCGAAGTTGGAGGTTACCTACGCCCTGTGCTACGAGGAGTTCCGTCAGAATGCGGAGCCGCCTGCGCCGCCCAGACCGCCGCAGGTTCACCCGTGGGAGGATTAAAAATTAATTTTGCTGAATGAACGGCGATATGCGGGGCATAATAGCTCTGGACAGAAAAGGACAGCACCACCGAATGATCTGTGACGACAGCACGTCGGGAACTGTACATTTTTTGTCAAGTGTGTCGCCGCAAGCGCAGTGGTGTGACGCGAACAAAGGCGGGCTTGATCAGCCCGCCTGTACTTATTTGTGAGGTTGGAAAGGTAAATTGTTGTTGTGGTTATCGGCTTTAGTAAGCAAACCACAAGATATGGGTAATCGTCCATTTTATTGGACTGCAAGACATATACAATAGCACCAAAGGAAGGTGCCGGATATGTCTAAAAAGAAAGTGTTGAGTT
>JBGVKN010000178.1:0-3296 GCA_045123795.1 Faecousia sp.
AATTGTTGTTTAGCGTTGCGAGGATGCTCCGCACCCTCGGCCCCCGCTTTTAAGAGGGGGCTGGCGAAAATCTCTGATTTTCGACTGGGGGAGTTCGAGAAAACGGACGTTTTTACTCCCCCCGACCTCGCTTACGCTCGGCCACCCCCCTCATAAATGCGGGGGGCAAGGGATTTCCTGTACTCGTAAACAACAATTTATCTTAGTATTACTATCAATTTATACTGGGTGGGTCATCATATCGTTTCGGTTCTCTATATTCAGCGTAGGGATATCGCTGTAGGATCAATTGTTCTCGCTCGGGTGTAAACTCAAACCAAATACCGCTCCTCCAGATGTTTCCGGGATTACTGCCATGCAGAAATGAGGTCGGATAGAACACCGCACCGATACATAAATCGCCCCAATCGGAACGGCCCTCCCGGAATTTTAATTCCTCTCGGAGTAAGAATTTTTTGCGCAGCAGTTGTTCTCCGGTAGTTTCCATTTCCTCGGTGGAAACAGAAGAAACCGTCAACGCCGGTGTCCGCGGAGAGTATCGTCCGCCAAACATGTAGGTTTTTACCAAAGTACGGATTTCTGAAAAATCGATCTTCCGCCGGACAGTGCCAAACAGGGACAGCGTTATTCCTTCGTTGCTGATACTAATCTGCTGAAAGGACTGCACAAGTAGAAATCCAATGGCAACGAACGTAACAGGGGCTAACGAGATTGCCATATCCAGTGTGCTGTCTGCCCAGATCAAAGATCCGACCAACACCGCCAACACACCTGCCGCCAAGCGAAATTTCCAAGGCTTGGCCCAGCGAGAGAAGGATACGCTACCGTGTTCCTTGTTCATACAGGCCCTCCTTTAGACGGTGGATTGCAAGGGTAGTTGTGTTACTTATTCTCCATAGCCACGGCCACGTCCAGTGCCACCTTCATCATAGTGGTGAACGCAGTCTGACGCTCGGCGGCGGTGGTTTCCACGCCCTTAAGGATGTGGTCAGAAATGGTGCAGATGCACAAGCCACGCTTGCCGTAGCGGGCAGCATTCATATACAGGGCGGCAGCTTCCATCTCCAGCGCCATGACGCCCATCTTCTTCTGGTTGTACAGGGTATCCAGACCGGCGGGAACCTCGGCGTGGTCGCCGTAGAACACATCGGAGGAATTCACATTGCCCACGTGGTAGGTAGCGCCGTTGGCTTCGGCGGCCTTGACGGCTTCACTCAGCAAGGTAAAGTCCGCAATAGGAGCGAAGGTGCCGGGGAAATGGAACTGGTGGACGAAATTACTGTCGGTGCAAGCACCCTGAGCGATGACCAGATCGTACAGGTTGATGTGCTCCTGAATGGAACCGGCGGAGCCCACACGGATGATATTCTCCACACCGAAGAAGTTGAACAGCTCGTGGGAGTAGATGCCAATGGCGGGCATACCCATGCCGGAGGCCATGACGGACACCTTCACGCCCTTGTAGTAGCCGGTGTAGCCGTGGACACCACGAACGTTGTTGACCAGAACGGGGTTCTCCAGAAAATTCTCGGCGATAAACTTACTGCGCAGAGGGTCGCCGGGCATCAGGACAGTCTTACCAAAGCCGATCTCGTCGGCAACGTTAATATGAGGGGTAGTGGGGAAGTTAGACATAATGAATTCTCCTTTAATAACTTAGTATGTTCCGTCGTTTTCCAGACCCTTGGCGATCTTAACGATACGGCTGGTGCCCAGACGGTCAGCGCCCAGAGCGATGAACTTTTCCGCATCCTCCAGAGAGGAAATACCGCCAGCGGCCTTAATCTTCACATGGGGAGCGACGTGCTTAGCGAACAGCTCCACATCGGCGAAGGTGGCACCGGCTTTGGAAAAACCGGTGGAGGTCTTGATATAGTCTGCGCCGGAGTCGGACACGCACTTGCACAGGGCGATCTTCTCATCGTCGGTCAGCAGGCAGGTTTCAATGATGACCTTCAGGAGCTTGCCCTTGCAGGCGGCCTTGATAGCGGCGATCTCAGCGGTGATCTCATCCCACTTGCCGTCCTTTGCCCAACCGATGTTGATGACCATATCCACCTCGTCAGCGCCGTTGTCCACGGCATCGGATGCCATGAAGCACTTGGCTCTAGTGGTAGCGTAGCCGTTGGGGAAGCCGATGACAGTGCAGATTGCCAGTTTTTCGCCCACATATTCCTTAGCCTGCTTCACAAAAGAAGCGGGGATGCAGACGGAGGCAGTGGCGTACTTGATCCCATCATCGCAGATAGCTTTGATCTCAGCCCATGTAGCAGTCTGAGCCAGCAGGGTGTGGTCGCACTTGGCGAGGATGTCTTTGAGTTCCATATTACATTTCTCCTTTATTTCTGCCCGTGAAGGCGAATTTTTTTATGTTCACGAATACCACGCACATAGCACCGATGGCACATAGCGATGTAGCTGTCGTTGCCGCCCAGCACCACCTGCGCACCTTCTGTGACGATGTAGCCGTCGGAAATTCGGGCGTTGACGGTGGCTTTGTTGCCGCAGTCGCACATGGTCTTGATCTCCTCGATGCAGTCCGCCAGCTCCATGAGCCGCAGGCTACCGGGAAACAGCTTTGTTTGGAAATCAGTCCGCAAGCCGAAGCACATAACCGGAATGTTAAAATCGTCCACAATTTGCCGAAGCTGGTCAATCTGTGCCGGGGTCATAAACTGGCACTCATCCACAATGACGGCGTGGCAGTGTCCGGCATGATGCTCACGGAAAAGGTCATAGACGTTGGTGTCCGGCCCGGCGATCTCTGCCTGCGCCTGTAATCCGATGCGGCTACGGACGATCTGCGCACCGTCCCGGGTATCGGTGCTGGGCTTCAGGAGCCACACGGACATATCGTTTTCTTCATAGTTGTATTTGGTAATCAGTGCCTGCGCCGTTTTGCTGGAGCCCATAGCGCCGTATTTGAAGTATAGCTTTGCCATTGTATATCCTCCATTCGGTATCAATTCATTATAACCAAAAACAATCCAATATGCAAGAGGATTATTTGGTGATTCGTACAGATGTTGGTAAGATAAATTGTTGTTTACGCTTCTGGTGCGGGAACACCCCAAGCCTCCCTCTGATGAGGGAGGTGGCACGCCGAACGGCGTGACGGAGGGAGAGAAAATGTGAAAATCACCTCACTGCCGAGGAAAACCGCACATTTTATCTCTCCCTCAGTCAAAAATCAGAGATTTTTGACAGCTCCCTCGTCAGAGGGAGCCTTTGCGCCCGGAGGGCGCTGTCGCCCCGTTGGGGTGACACATTTCCTCAACTAAACAACAATTTATCTT
>JBGVKN010000179.1:0-6301 GCA_045123795.1 Faecousia sp.
AAAGATTTTTGAACTGTATATTCTTTATGAATACGTTCTGTTTCCGTAAAACAACCAACATATCGAAGTGTTTTAGGTTTTTGGGAGGGTCAAGACCCTCCCCTACGGAATACGTATTCTAAACTCGTAAACAACAATTTACACTACTAACAAGACAGCCGGTGAGAGAAATGAACACCAAACAGGATTATATTGCGGTATTTGACTCCGGCGTGGGGGGCATCAGCGTCCTGCGGCACCTGCGGCGTGAGCTGCCCAATGAGCGGTTCCTCTATTTTGGAGACTCTGCCAACGCCCCCTACGGTACCCGGCCTACGGAGGAAATTCGGGCGTTAACCCTTGCTGCGGCGGAAAAGCTGGTCGCAAGAGGCATTAAGGCGTTGGTAGTTGCCTGCAACACCGCCACAGCTGCGGCGATTGAGGACTTGCGGCGGTGCTATCCCGATCTGATTGTGGTAGGTATCGAACCTGCCTTAAAAATTGCATCTGACCGCTTTCCGGGCGGTACGGTGGGAGTTATGGCGACTCCTGCAACATTGCGGGAGGGTAAATTTGCTCGGCTGCTGCAACGTTTTGAGAACCACTGCCGGGTGGTCAAGCTGCCGGCGGCAGGGCTGGTGGAGCTAGTGGAGAGCGGTAAAGGCAATAGCCCCGAAGCGGAAGAATTGCTTCGCCCGTTGCTGAAACCCCATTATGGAAAGCTGAACGCCGTGGTTTTGGGCTGCACCCATTATCCGTTTGCGGCAGAAACCATCTCCCGGCTGCTGGGGGCCGACACCTTGCTTCTGGACGGTGGCCCCGGCACGGCACGAGAAACCAAACGCCGTCTTTCAGCGGCTGGGCTGCTGAAAGACGGCCACGGTGAGATCATCATTGAAAACAGTCTGAATTGCCGGCAAACAGTGGAGCTGTGCCGGACACTGCTGGAGGAAACGGTATGAGTGAAATTCTGGTCATTGGCATCGCCGGAGGAACCGGCAGCGGCAAAACAACCCTGATGAAAAATATCATCCAGCGCTTTGGCGGTGCGGTGACGGTACTGAGCCACGACAATTACTACCGCCGCCATGACGAACTGCCTCTCGATCAGCGGGAAAAGCTGAATTACGACGAGCCGGATGCCTTGGAAACGGATCTGATGGCACGGCATCTGGAGCAGCTTCGCCGTGGCGAACCCATTGACTGCCCGGTGTACGATTTTACCGTCCATAACCGCAGCGATGAAACCATTCGGGTGGTACCTCAGCCGGTGATCATCGTGGAAGGTATCCTGATTTTTGAAAATGAGCCCCTGCGGAATTTGATGGATATTCGAATCTTTGTGGATACGGATGCGGACATTCGCCTATGCCGCCGGATCAAGCGGGATGTGAACAAGCGTGGTCGCACACTGGAGTCCGTGCTGACCCAGTACCAGCAGACGGTGAAGCCCATGCACGAAAAATACGTGGAACCCAGCAAGCGTTTTGCGGATATTGTGGTGCCGGAGGGCGGCAAGAATATGGTAGCGCTGGATCTGATCATGGGTCGCATTCAGCGGCATTTGAGAGGAGAAACGGACAATGTATGAAGGTCTGATTTTTGATATCGACGGAACCCTGTGGGATTCCCGGGCTCTGGTGGCAGAAGGGTACAACATCCAGCTCCGAGCTGAGGGTCTGGGTCATTTGTGCGTCACTGCTGAGGATTTGAAGCCCCTGTTCGGCAAGGTCATGACGGAAATTGCCGATGTGATCTTGGCATCCATCCCTGAAAGCGAACGCTACGCTCTGATGGATCGTTGTATGGAAACGGAAAATCAATATCTGCACGATAATCCCTGTGAGATCGGGTTCCCCGGCATCCGGGAAACGGTGGAGAAGCTCTCGAAAAAATACCGCTTGTTCATCGTCAGCAACAGCCAGTGCGGTTACCCAGAGCTGTGCATCGAAAAGCTGGGACTGACGGACTACATCACCGGGCATCTGTGCTTCGGTGACACCGGGGCAGAAAAGGGCGTGACCATCCGGCGGCTCATGGAGAAGTACGACATCCAAAATGCCGCCTATGTGGGCGACACCCAAGGGGATTACGAAGCCACCGTCCAAGCAGGAATTCCCTTTATCTTCGCCGCCTATGGCTTTGGAAATCCGGAGCGGTGGGATGCCAAAATCGAGAAATTTGAGGATTTGTTGGCGCTGTAAGCAACAATTTAGGAGAAACTATGAGTATTGGAATGGATGCCCAGTGTCTGGTATGCCATTTTCGCAGAAATGTGGAAACGGCTCGTACGCTGGGGGATGAAGCAACCGCCACGGCCTTTGCCCGGGCGTTGATGGAGCTGTATCTGTCCGTGCCGGAATGGGGCGCATCGCCCTCCGTGGGGCCGGGTACCAATGAACTGTTCCAGCGGTTTTACGGTCTGGATGCAGATCGGTTTAGAGAAGAAAAGGAACGCTCCAACCGCTTCGTGATGGAGCGGATCGACGAGATTCGCAGCCGGACAGAAACCGCCCCTGACCCGGTGTATGCCGGACTGCAAATGGCGGTTTTGGGCAATTATATTGATTTTTCCGCTCTGCACGGGGAAGTCAGCTTCGAAAAATTGGATGAAATGTTGGAAAAGGCTCTTCAAATGGAGCTGGATCTGGAAGTATATGCCTCCCTGTGTGCCGATCTTTCCAAGGGGAAGCGGCTGCTGTACCTAACGGACAACGCCGGCGAGATCGGCTTTGACCGGATCTGTGCTGAGCAGCTTCAGAAAGCCTATCCCCATTTGGAAATCACTTTCTGCGTTCGGGGTGGCCCGGCATTGAACGATGCCACCCGGGTTGATGCCGAGGCGGTGGGCATCCCCTTCCCGGTGATCGACAACGGCAACACCGTGCCGGGTACAGATATATCCTTGCTGAGCGCCGAAGCCAAGGCGGCGCTGGATAACGCCGATGTCATCCTCTCCAAGGGGCAGGGCAATGCGGAAACGCTGCTCGGCTGCGGCTACAATATTTATTACGCTTTCCTTGTGAAATGCCCACGGTTCATCGACCGCTATCAAAAACCCAAGCTGACCCCCATGCTGGTAAAGGAACGGGCATGATATGGATTATGTAAACTGTGAACTTTGTCCCCGGCGGTGCTGTGTAGACCGGACAGCGGGGCAGGTGGGTTTCTGCGGCTGCCCGGATGGAGCGCTGGTGGCGAAAACCATGCTCCATAAGTGGGAAGAGCCTGCGCTGGCAGGCAGCGGCGGCAGCGGTGCTATTTTCTTCGGCGGCTGTACCCTCAAATGCAAATACTGCCAGAATGCCGCCATCAGCGGCGGCCCTGTGGGGAAACGGGTGGACAGTGCTGAATTGCGCCAAATGATGGAGGCGCTGATCGCCCAAGGGGCGGAGAACATCGATCTGGTGACGCCGACCCATTTTTTGCCCTCGATTCTTCCTGCGCTGGAGCCAAAGCTGCCGGTGCCGGTGGTGTATAACTGCGGCGGCTACGAGCGGGTGGAAACCTTGCGGTCGCTGGAGGGCAAGGTAGACATCTACCTGCCGGATTTGAAATACGCCGACAACGGCCTTGCCGCACGGATTTCCTGGGCGGGGGATTATTTCCCTGTGGCGACCCGGGCGATTTCGGAAATGTTCCGTCAGGTTGGCTCGGTGCAGTGGTCGGGGGATAAGGTAACGAAGGGCGTTATCATCCGCCATCTGATTCTGCCGGGTCATGTGGAAAATTCTTTGAAGGTGCTGGACTGGATCGGAGAGAATTTCAAGCCCGGGGAAGTGTTGGTGAGCCTGATGCGCCAGTATACGCCCATGCCGGGGCTGGCGGCACCCTTTGACAGACCCATCACCGATGAAGAATACGATGCGGTGCTGAGTTGGATGATGCTCAACGACTTGGAGGGCTTTACGCAAGAACGCAGTGCTGCTGATACAGACTTTATTCCGGATTTTTAGTGGGGCAAATTGCTGTTTACCTTCTCATAATGCAAAAACCGAACTACCATGGTTGGCAGTTCGGTTTTTTGCATTATCGGATATGTCCGTTTCCTTCAATGACATACTTGTAGGTAGTCAGCTCCCGCAGACCCATAGGGCCACGGGCGTGGAGCTTCTGGGTAGAAATACCCATTTCACAGCCCAAGCCAAACTCACCGCCGTCGGTGAATCGGGTGGAGGCATTGACGTACACCGCCGCACTGTCCACGCCGGTGGTAAAGGCGGCAACCGCCGCATCATCCCGGCTGACGATGGCTTCACTGTGTCCGGTGGAGTGAGCCGCAATGTGCGCCACCGCTTCATTCACATCCTCCACGCATTTGACCGCAAGAATGTAATCCAAGAACTCGGTATCGAAATCCTTCTCCCCTGCCGCTTTACCGGGGATGATGGTCTGGGCCAGTTCATCCAGCCGCAGCTCCACCTTGCCGCCAATGCGGCTGTGGAGTTTCGGCAAGAATTCTGCGGCGATGGCCTTGTCTACCAGCAGAACCTCCTCAGCATTGCAGACGCTGGGGCGGCTGGTCTTAGCGTTTTCAATGATATTCAGTGCCATATCCTGATCGGCGGACTTTTCCACGTACACATGGCAGATGCCGGTGCCGGTGGCGATACAAGGAACGGTGGCGTTCTGGACACAAGCGTTGATCAGGCCCGCACCGCCCCGGGGGATCAGCAGATCGATATAGCCATTGGCAGTCATCAGCGCCGTGGCACTGGCCCGGGAGGTATCCTGTACCAGATTGACGGCATTTTCCGTAATCCCAAGAGATTTCAGACCGGAACGCAGCGCATTGACAATGGCATTGGCAGAGCGGAAAGCCTCCTTACCGCCACGCAGGATGCAGACAGAACCAGCCTTTAGTGCCAGCGCCGCCGCATCGGAGGTAACGTTGGGACGGCTCTCATAAATGATGCCGATGACACCCATAGGAACAGACATCCGGCGAATCTTCAAACCATCGCCACGGGTATACTCCTCCAGCAGATGCCCCACCGGGTCAGGCAGTGCGGCAACCTCACGGATGCCCTGGGCCATACCGACGATACGGGCAGAGGTCAGCTGGAGCCGATCCAGCATCACATCGGAAACCGTTCCCTTGGCGGCAGTCATATCCTGGGCATTGGCCGCCAGAATCTCCGCTTCATGGGCGACCAAGGCATCGGCCATGGCGTTCAGAGCGGCATTCTTCTGGTCGGTGGTCAGCTTGGCAATCTCAAATTTCGCCGCTTTTGCGGCAGTCAGCATTTCTTTCATAGTCACTTCTCCGAAAACGTAGTACCGACGGCTTTCCCGTCGAGGATGTGGTACAAATTCATGGGATCTGCGCCGTTGGCAATGACCATCTCGCAGCCGCAGGAAAGGCAAATCTTCGCCGCCTGCAGCTTGGTGACCATGCCGCCGGTACCCTGAGAACCGTTGCTCCCCCCAGCCAGCGCAAGAATGGTTTCATCAATGGCGCTGATGCGGCTGATGAGCTTTGCGTCCGGGTCTTTGTGGGGGTCGGCGGTGTACAGGCCGTCGATGTCGGACAACAGAATCAGCTTATCCGCCTTGACGCTTTCCGCCACGATGGCAGCCAGCGTATCGTTATCACCAATGACGATCTCATCGGTGGAAACGGTGTCGTTTTCGTTGATGATGGGCAGTGCTCCCAGCTCCAACAGGCGGTTCAGGGTGTTGCTGAAATTATCGTGGCGCTGTTCGCACTTCACATCATCTCCGGTGATCAAAAGCTGTGCCACCGTATGATTGTATTCGCTAAACAGCTTGTCGTATGTATACATCAACTCGCACTGGCCAACAGCGGCAGCCGCCTGCTTGGTGGGGATATCCGTGGGGCGGCTACGCAGCCCCAGCTTGCCCACACCCATGCCGATGGCACCGGAGGACACCATGATGACCTCGTGACCTGAATTTTTAATATCACTGATGATCTTGCACAGCTCCTCCACCCGGCGGATGTTCAGGTGCCCCGTGGAATGGGCCAAGGTGCTGGTGCCGATCTTGATGACAATGCGCATTGGAAAACCTCCGTGTATGACAGACTAATGTTTGTATTATAGCAACACTTTCCAAAAAAATAAAGAGGCAATTGTGTGCTGATTTTACTTTTTTGTATACGTAATTTTTGTGGTAGTAAGATAAATTGTTGTTTACAGGGTTAGGACACGAATTCCGTAGGGGAGGGTCTTGACCCTCCCAAAAGCCTAAAACACTTCGATGCGTTGGTTATTTTACGGAAACAGAACGTATTCATAAAGAATATACAGCTCAAAAATCGTTGCGTTGTGGGAGGGTCAAGACCCTCCCCTACTAAGAT
>JBGVKN010000180.1:0-3268 GCA_045123795.1 Faecousia sp.
TTTCCCAGGTGCGGATCTGCACCTCGAAGGGGATGCCCTGGGAGCCGATGACGGTGGTGTGCAGACTCTGGTACATATTGGGCTTGGGGGTGGAGATGTAGTCCTTGAACCGTCCGGGCACCAGGTTGAACAGGTCATGGACATGGCCCAGAACGTTGTAGCAGTCGGGGATGGAATCCACAACAACCCGGAAAGCGTAGATGTCATACAGCTCGTCCATGGTTTTACCCTGGCTCTGCATTTTCCGGTAAATGGAGTAGACATGCTTGATGCGGCCGTAGGTCTTGTTATGGATGCCCATGCGGGTCAGACGGTCGGTGATGGCATCCTGAACCATATTCATGAAAGTCTCGTCCTGCTCCTTGTGGGCAGTCAGGTGAGCCATAATGGCTTCGTGTTCACTGGGAGCCAGATACTGCAGGGAAAGGTCTTCCAGTTCCCATTTGATACGCTGCATACCGAGACGGTGTGCCAGAGGCGCATAGATATCCATGGTCTCCCGGCACTTCTTGATCTGCTTTTCCGGGGTCTGGTACTGCATGGTGCGCATGTTGTGGAGACGGTCAGCAATTTTGATCAGCACCACCCGGATGTCCTTGGACATGGCCATGAACATTTTGCGCAGGTTTTCCATCTGGGCTTCCTCGGTGGAGGAAAAGTCCGCCCGGGTCAGCTTGGTGACACCTTCCACAAGCTCCGCCACGGTTTCACCAAACAGGCGGGCAATGTCATCGTGGGAAGCGTCGGTGTCCTCAATGCAGTCGTGGAGCAGAGCGCCCAGAATGGCATCGGTATCCAGGCCCATTTCTGTGACGATCTCCGCCACGGCTAAGGGGTGGATGATATAGGGAGAGCCGTCCTTACGCTTTTGTTCCTTGTGTTTATTGCGGGCGTAATCCACCGCCCGGTCGATGATCTCCATATCTGCGCCGGGCATCCGGTTCAGGATGGCGGCGCACATGGCTCCGTAATGTTCCGCAAAGGTTTCCATAGTTTCAGCCCTCCTTCGCCTGCAGCAAAAGCTGCATGGTGTGGCTTTGGTTTAAATCGGCCTTGCCGGGTCTGCCGGTCAGGTCGATGGTGATGTACTTATGCTGCCGGTGGAGGCGCAAAAGCTCCACATCGGCAAAGATGTCAAGGCAGGTCATCAGCTGACCCAGATTAAGGGAAAGACCAGACCAGCGAACAATTTTCCGACAAAGGCACATGGGCGATTCCTTGATGGGGGCCGGGGCTGCTGCCAGATACCGCCAGACCATACCGAGGGTTGCCCGGTCGGGTTCCAGTATTTGTGCGCCCTCAGCGGTTAGGCGGCCGCTGCGCAAGGCTCGATAATGGGCAGATTCTGCCGTGCAGGGGGCGGCGCAGCTGGGACGAATGTCCAGAACGTTCAATTGTACACTGCGTTCCCCACGGAATTCGTTGATTTGAGGGACGAATGCCACATCCACCAGATCGCCCTGTTGGATGGAGGCGCTGTCCGGGGTGTAGGAGAAGCAGATAGCATTCAGCCCCCAGCGGCCCTGCCGCAGGCGCAGGCGCATATGCCGTCCGTTGCCTACGACGTTGATGCGCTCCACTTGCAGGCGCTCCATCATCAGTACCGGCTTGGGACAGCCGTTGCCTGTGGGCTCCAGACTGTTCAAAGAATCGATGCCGGGAACCGTCAGCAGCTCTGCGGTGATGGCGCAGTCGATATCAATGGTGGTACGCTCGTCCACTTCTGCGTAGAATTCTTCTGCCAACGTACTGATCTGCTCCCGGAATGCGTCGATGTTCCCCCGGGAGATGGTGAAGCCTGCCGCCAGCTCATGACCGCCGTAGCTTTCCAGAAGGGGGGCCAGAGAGGACAGGGCAGTGAACAGGTTGAAGCCGCCGTAGCTGCGGGAGCTGGCCTTGCCATGATCGCCGTCCATGCAGATCAGGAAGGTGGGGCAGCTGTATTCTTCGGCAATGCGGCTGGCAACGATGCCGACCACGCCCTGATGCCATGTTTCGCCTGACAGCACGATGGCGGAGGGATTTTTCTCCTTGCTGAGCATGGACATGGCTTCGGTGTAGATTTCCGCTTCCACCGACTGCCGCTGCTTGTTCAGATCGCATAGGGCTTTGGCAAGGTAGGTTGCCCGCTCTGCGTCCCGGGTCAAAAACAGCTCCGTTGCCAGTTCGATCTTGCCCATGCGGCCGGCGGCGTTGATCCGGGGAGCCAGCATAAAGCCGATGGAGGTGGCGGATACATTGTCCGCCGTACAGCCGCTTTCCTTCATCAGGGCGGCGATGCCGGGACGGCGGGTTTTTTGCAGGGATTTCAGACCACGGGAAACAAATACCCGGTTTTCGCCTTGAAGGGGCATCACGTCGGCGACAGTGCCAAGGCAGACCATGTCGGCGTAATCCTCCAGCACCTCCTCCTGACTGCCGCATAGGGCGGAAGCCAGCTTGAAAGCCACGCCCACGCCGGACAGGGTCTTGTGGGGGTAGCCGCCGTCGGGGCGATGGGGATCAACCACGGCGATGGCTTCGGGCAGGGTGTCTTTACATTCGTGGTGGTCGGTGATGACGAGGTCAATGCTCAGCTCCTTGCAAAGCTGTGCTTCCTCAATGGCGGTGATGCCGCAGTCCACGGTGATGATCAGCTTGACCCCCTCGCCGTGAAGCTGGTGGATGGCGATGGGGTTCAGGCCGTAGCCCTCCTCCATGCGTCCGGGGATATAGGAGATCACATCCGCTCCATGACGGCGCAGAAAGTCCGACAGCAAACACGTTGCGGTGATGCCGTCTACGTCGTAGTCGCCGAATACGGCGATTTTTTCGCCCCGGCTCATGGCGAGGCCAACCCGTCCGGCGGCCAGATCCATGTCCGTCATCTCGAAGGGGTCGGGCATGGGGCAGTCGCAGTCCAGATAGGCGTGAGCGTCAGCCTGACCCTTCAGACCACGGGAGGCGAGAATCATGGCGGTCAGGGGAGAGTAGCCGCAGCCAACAAGAGCGTTGACTGCCATCATTTCCGGTTTTGATACGTTCCAAACTCCATATTTCAAAGCAATACACATCCAATTATATCATTTACTCATTATTATAACAAAAAGGAACCGATTGCACAATAGGCAGATTTGGAATCTGATGAGGTAAATTGTTGTTTAGCGACGCAGCGAAAACCGACATCTTTGTAGGGGAGGGTCTTGACCCTCCCACAATGCAAAGATTTTTGAACTGTATATTCTTTATGAATACGTTCTGTTTCCGTAAAACAACCAACATATCGAAG
>JBGVKN010000181.1:0-2340 GCA_045123795.1 Faecousia sp.
CCCCCCTCATAAATGCGGGGGGCAAGGGATTTCCTATACTCGTAAAAAACAATTTATCTTTCCTAGGGGGTAGTACAACATGACTTCTGAACAACTGATGGCTCTTGCGAAAGAAGCCATGGCCCATGCTTACGCGCCTTACTCCGGCTTTCATGTGGGTGCGGCGCTGCTGTGCGCCGACGGCACCGTGTATCAAGGCTGCAATGTGGAAAACGCATCCTTCAGTCCCACCAACTGCGCTGAGCGGACGGCGTTCTTTAAAGCGGTCTATGACGGACACCGGGATTTTACCGCTATCGCCATCTGCGGCGGTAAAGGCGGTCAGATCACCAACCTCTGCACTCCCTGCGGCGTGTGCCGTCAGGTGATGCTGGAATTCTGCGGCGAAGATTTTTTGATCCACATGACCAACGGCTCCGGTCAGATCGTGACTCGCACGCTGGCGGAATTGCTTCCCTTGAGTTTTTCCGGCGGTGAACATCTGCTTTGATGCGGTGGACAAATCTGCCGTTTTGCAGAAATTCCCTCCAAAAAACTGCGGATTTTGCAACTTATTCTTGCAATTTTGATCGTGTGTGATATAATATCACTGATTTCAAAAAAGGAGATGTATATCAAATGGATATGCTCAAGAAGTTTTTCCCCTTCTCTTTCAACGTTAAGGAAAAGGACGTGACCTCTCTGGTCGTCAGCATCATCATCTACGTTGTTGCTGCTTTCGTCGTTGGTCTGGTCATCGGTCTGCTGAACTGGATTCCTGTTATCGGCCTGCTGTTCGGTCTGGTTGGCGCTGTTGTGGAGCTGTACGCTCTGATCGGCATCGTTCTGTCCGTGCTGCTGTTCCTGAACGTGCTGAAGTAAGAAACTACTTAAATTGTAAAACCGGTGCATTTTGCACCGGTTTTGCTTTTTTATTGACTATTTTGCCATGCTGATCTGCCGCATGACCTTTGCGAACAGCTGTCCCCATGTCAGCTTTTGCACCGGGTCGGCGGCGACCATTGGAATTTGACGCAAAACCTGCTCTCCCACACGGACAGTCATGGTGCCCAGCCGCTGACCCCTGCTTACGGGGGCGGTGACGCTTTCCTCCAAAGTCATTTCCGTGGTCACAGAACCTTTTTGAGATTTGTCAATGAGCAGCTGCGGATCTTCCACGGGCACAGCCTTGATGCTTGCTGACGAACCCAGCTTTACCGGAACCTGCCCTTGCCCGACTTCCGGCGTGACCAGTGCATAATTGGCAAATCCGTAGTCCAGAAGCTGCTTGCAGGCGGCGAACCGATCCTTGGAGGTGGCCGAGCCCATGACCACGGCGATCAGTTCCATCCCATCCCGCTGGGCGGAGGCTGACAGGCAGTACCCGGCGTTGGCGGTGAACCCGGTCTTCAGCCCCGTGGCACCGCTGTAAAACCGCACCAGCTTGTTGGTGTTAGACAGTCCAAAGGTGCCGTTTCGGATGGTGTCCATCCAGATGGTGGTGAATTTCCGAATGTCAGGGTGGTTCATCAGAAGCTGCCGGGACATAATGGCAATATCGTGGGCGCTGGTCAGATGCTCGGCGGCATTGGGGTCGTCATCAAGGCCGGTGCAGTTGACGAAATGGGTGTCGTTCATCCCCAGCTCTGCCGCCCGGGCGTTCATCTGATCCACAAAAGCGGCTTCGCTGCCTGCCAGATGCTCGGCCATAGCGCAGGCGCAGTCGTTAGCGGAGCTGACGGCGATGGATTTGACCATATCCGTCACGGTCATGGTTTCGCCCACCTTCAGATAGACCTGACTGCCGCCCTTGGCTGCGGCGGCTTCTGAGGCGGTCACGGAGTCATCCCAGCCGATGCGTCCGCTGTCGATGGCTTCCATGATCAGCAGCATGGTCATAACCTTGGTGACGCTGGCGGGGGCTAATTTTTCGTGGCTGTTCTGCTCGTATAAAATGGTGCCCGTGGCGGCGTCCATCAGCAGGGCACTTTTGGCGGCGACCTCCGCCGGGGCGGCGTTGGCCCGCAAGGGCAGTCCACCAATTGCCAAAGCCAGCGCCAATATCACTATCCAAAATCGCTTCATATCCATCCCTCCATTTGACGTAGTACAACCTATGCGCCCCGGTGGTTGAGTATAACACTTGCATTGCGCCTTATTTGTGGGTATAATGAGAGAAATTAGAATGGTAAATTGTTGTTTAGTTGAGGAAATGTGTCGCCCCGATGGGGCGACAGCGCCCTCCGGGCGCAAAGGCTCCCTCTGACGAGGGAGCTGTCAAAAATCTCTGATTTTTGACTGAGGGAGAGATAAAATGTGCGATTTTCCTCGATAGTGAGGTATTTTTCGCATTTTCTCTCC
>JBGVKN010000182.1:0-29612 GCA_045123795.1 Faecousia sp.
CAGCGACGCGCTAAGAGCCGCCGCTCTGCGGCGGTTGCGCTCTGCACGCGCCTGCGGGCGCAGTGGCGTGGCAATCTCCCGGATTTTCTGGTCTTTTCGTTGGTAATCGTAACATTTGCGCATCGCCGTGGGGGATTGCCACACCAGTGATTTAGATGAGGTATGATTGCCACAGGCAATCATTTCGATTTCAATTCGCTGCGCGATGCACCGCGGTCACTGGTTCGCAATGACAGGTAGTCTAAACAACATTTTATCTTACCTTCCCCAAGAAACAATTTCCTGCACCAATATATTGACACAACACCCCGTTATACGCTATAATGTGAAAGTTTTCCGAACTTTTATGAAACAAGGTGATTTTCTTTTGCAACGTGAACGTCTGGGAAGCCGATTGGGCTTCATTCTTCTAAGCGCAGGCTGCGCCATCGGCATCGGCAATGTATGGAAATTCCCCTACATCACCGGTCAGAACGGCGGCGGCATCTTTGTGCTGATCTATTTGTTCTTCCTGATCATTTTGGGCATCCCCGTTATGACCATGGAATTTTCCGTGGGTCGTGCCGCACAGAAAAGTCCTGCCAGAATGTATCAGGAGCTGGAGCCCAAGGGCTCTAAATGGCACCTGCACGGACTGATGTGCCTGATCGGCAATACCATCCTGCTGATGTGCTACACCTGCCTGACCGGCTGGATGCTTCAATACTTTGTGGATATGGCCCGCGGTGTTTTCGTAGGCCTTGATAAGGAGGCTATCGCCCAGCAGTTTGGCGCCATGACCTCCAACACCGGTTCCATGGCTTTCTACACCCTGTTAGTGGTGGCACTGGGCGCCATTGTCTGCTCCTTCAGCCTGCAAAAGGGTCTGGAGCGGGTCAGCAAGATCATGATGACCGCTCTGCTACTGATTATGGTAGTGCTGGCGGTGTATAGTTGTACCCTGGACGGTGCGGCTGAGGGTCTGAAATTCTATCTGCTGCCAAGCTGGGAGAACTTTATGAAGGCAGGGCCGGTCAACGTCATTGTGGCGGCTATGAACCAGTCCTTCTTCACCCTGAGCCTTGGCATCGGCGCCATGGCGATCTTCGGCAGCTATCTGGGCAAGGATCGGAGTCTGCTGGGCGAGGCGGTCAATGTGGGCATTCTGGATACCTTTGTCGCCCTTACCGCCGGTTTGATCATTTTCCCCGCCTGCTTCGCCCATGGGGTGCAGCCTGACAGTGGCCCGGGTCTGGTGTTTATGACCTTGCCGAATATTTTCAATAATCTGCCCGGCGGACGGATCTTAGGAAGTCTGTTCTTCCTGTTCATGTCCTTTGCGGCACTGTCTACGGTGTTTGCTGTGTTTGAGAATATCGTTTCCTGCCTGCGGGATATCTTTGGCTGGATCCGGAGAAAGACCTGCCTGATCAGCGGCATTTCTCTGATGATCCTGAGTATGCCCTGCGTGCTGGGACTGACAGTTTGGAGCAATGTGAAGATCATAGGGCTCAGCATTATGGATTTCGAGGATTTCCTGGTCAATAACATTCTGCTGCCGCTGGGTAGTTTGATTTTGGTGATTTTCTGCGTCAGCAAGCGGGCATGGGGCTGGAAAAAGTTCACGAGTGAGGCCAATACCGGCAAGGGTCTGAAGGTGCAAAACTGGATGCGCCTTTACCTGACCTATGTGCTGCCGGTGATCATCGCCATCGTGTTTGTCATCGGTTTGTATAATTTCTTCAAATAAATCCGCTCACCGGAGATCCATTGATCTCCGGTGAGCTTTTTCTATATCGGCGCAGAGAATTAATCTACAGAAAAGATAAATAAAATTCAAGAAACCCCTTGACAAATCCGGAACCTGTGCTATAATACAAAAGCTGTCTGACAGTGCAACTGAATTTGGGGGTATAGCTCAGCTGGGAGTCCCACCGAGCGCCTAAACGGCCCCAAATTTTTTGGCGGCCTCCATCGCACTCCGTGCGATGTCGGCTTAAATTAACAAAGTTAATTTCCTGCCGAAATCGTACTGTTTCGTTGGTTATGACACTTCAAAACATATATATAAGTTTGGAAAACCGGCAAGCCGGTTTCCCAAACTTTACATACGGGGGTATAGCTCAGCTGGGAGAGCGCTTGAATGGCATTCAAGAGGTCAGCGGTTCGATCCCGCTTATCTCCACCAAACAACAAACCGCAAGGCCAAAAACCTTGCGGTTTTGTTATACTCAGATACGGATACACCCTCATTCACAAAAAAGTTGCCCTTCCCTATCACAATTTAATATTTATATCAGGCAAGCAATTAAACTGCTTGTCTTTTGTTTTTTAGCCGGTCGTTTCACTCAAAAAGAAACGACCGGCTTTTTTATTTT
Source organism: Faecousia sp. (assembly GCA_045123795.1). Lineage (GTDB taxonomy): Bacteria > Bacillota > Clostridia > Oscillospirales > Oscillospiraceae > Faecousia. Next base: position 2,358 of record JBGVKN010000182.1, read on the forward strand.
CAAAACTCATTACAACACGCAAAGAAAGCGAGGGAATCAAATGAAGTACACGACACTTGCACACCATCGAGATTTCGCACAGGCTATCCGAGGGATGACCGCGGACGATCACTACCTCATTGCTGCCATCTACCTTCTGACAGCAGACCGGGACCTATGGCGCCGCTCCCGCCATCACGTTCATAAGCAACGAGTACAGTTCGACAACATCAGTATCACCAACTGCACTACCGACCAGTACAACCTGTTCAGCTGTGCAAAGGACATCTACTGCGGTATGCAGACCTTCACTGTCAGCGAACTGGTAGACGAAATCATCGTCACCCCCAGAACGTTCCAAATCATCTGCAACGCAATGGCTGTCGCCCGGAACGGCATTAATGCGCTGAAATCCATTGGAGGTGCCTAAGCATGATAAAGCTAACTGTGCGCTGGAAACACCGGTATACTGACATTGAATTCCCTTGCACCGACAGCGAACTCCAACAAAAACTCAGTGAGATTCGTCCACCACGTTCATCCAGCGATGTTTATGTCCTGTCCATCCATCAGCCCACTGCCCTCTCCATGCTGGAGGATCAGTTTCTTGATATGGATGAGGTAAACTTCCTTGCTAAACGGTTGGACAGCTTCACTTACGACGAACTTCTCCAGTTTTATGCTGCAGCTCAGTATGAGAACTTCCGCACCCCTGAAGACCTTATCAACCTGACCTACAATCTGCCGTGTTATACGCTCATCCATAATCTGCGAGATATGGAATCCGTAGGCAAGACACACTACTTGAATGTGCACGGTGCAATTTCTGCCAACAAGATGAAGCAAATTGACTTTGCAGCTATCGGTCGGGAGCTCATCCAATCCGGTAATGGAAAAGCAACCGAGTTTGGGCTGCTCTATGAGAACAAGCAGGTACATTTCGAGAAGGTCTATAATGGCCGCACTTTTCCGGAGTATTACCATAAGGAGTGCCTTGCGACAGTTTCAATCGAGCATGACGGTAAAACGGAATACCTGTATCTCCCCTGCGAGGATCTGTCAATCACAAAAGCCATGTACCGAGTCGGTGCTGCCAATGTGGATAACCTGATTGTGTCCTTGGAGAGTTTTGAAGCAAATGCTCCTGAATGGATTGAACGACTGGAGAACATTCTCGAAAATGGCGGCATCTACGAACTGAACGATGTTCTGGCGGCAATCAATACGGCAGACATGGACCTGGACAAGCTATCGGCTATCATGGAATACGCCGACGCTGACAGTCCGGCAGCCATTATCGTCTTGGCTGAACACATTGACGACTTTGTGTTTGTGCCTGATGTACATGACCCGGTATCTGTCAGTACCAGCACCATCGCCAGCATCAAGGACTACGCAATTCATCCGCATTTGGATGAGCTCTTTGCACAGGACGATAAAGGCAAGCACCTGTGCGCATTGCTTACAGAGAAGGACACGCTGGCGACGGCAAATATGGCCGCCTATCTAATGGAAACGGCACCTTCGGCTGTCAAGAACGCTGTTGCACAGCGACTCCAGGATAACCAATACGAAACCGTTCAGGACCTCATCACTGACATCAAAAGTGGTACATTGAGTGAAGGCCCGGTCAAGCTGGCTTTGTATTTTCCCATCACCGGTTATCTGGATGATGGAGAAGAACCAACCTATGAGGTAAAAGATCAATTTCTTTTAAGCTATCATGACGAGATTGCTGAAATCATCAATGACCAGCAGAGCCGTGATGAAGCAGATCTTGCCACCTACTACTGGGGCAACGAAGGGCTGAAGGCTAAACTCGTTGCTGCCGCCTGGACTGTCGAAAATTTCAACGATAGCCTGCTGTTAGGTAGAGTCGACATTCGTCTTCGGGAAGAACTGACAGAAACAGAAAAAGCTGACCTGATCGATTGGGTGCGTGGTCAAAACAGCGATGGTGCTTTTGAGTGCCTCGAAAATCACCACATCGATACAGGCTATGGCAACCTTGCGATCTCGCTCTGGCACGACGGAGATAGCTACTTCGTCTGCGAACAAGCAGAGCTGGACGAATATATCACACAGCATAATGATTGGAAGATTGGAGTGATGTAATATATGGCTGTGCTGTTTTCTGCGGTCACTGTAACCGCAGGTGAAGAAGAAACCCAGCTTTTTGTGGGAGGTATCCCACGTGAGTATGATGATCTGGAAGGCTGGACCATCTTCGATGATTTTCTTGGAGATATCGGTGAAGATACCCAGGTTAGCATTCATGCCGAAGCGTACCTCTATGGCGAGGGCGAAGCCTACCGGGCAACACCGGAGGAAGTCGCTTATTTCATGAAGCGTATGGAGATGGATGCGGATTTTTTGCGTGACCGCTGCGACTGCATCGAGGATGTGGACTTTACCTTCCAATGGTCACCGGAAGAATTATTTGAACTGGAGATGAATTGAAATGAATGAATTTGACCACCTTCGGGCGCAGGCAGCAAGATACAAGGCAAGCTATCCCCCTGGCACCCGAATCATGCTGCTGAACATGGGTGACGACCCTTGCCCTGTTGAGGATAACACCAGAGGAACTGTGATCTGCGTAGATGACATTGGAACTGTCCATTGTTCCTTTGACAATGGCCGTCAGCTCGGCCTTGTCCCCGGCGAAGACTCGTTCCGGACGCTGACGCAGGCTGAACTGGCCGAAGAACAGTCCGAAACAATCAACGAAGATGCCCCTGCAATGGGGCTGTCCATGTAACACTAAAAATAGGAGGAAACCAATATGTTTGAACACAAAACCAGCATTTACAAGATGCTGACCACGGCAAGGCAGGCATACCAGCGCCATGTGCTTATCGCTCAGCATCTGAGCGAGCACTTCAATATCCACTACGACGTTTTTGCCCCCGACCCGCTATTCGATGCCACCATCGACCTGCTGAGTGAACACATCAAGAATCACCGTCTGCTGCTCTGGTGGCTGCGGCACGATGACGATGACTGCTACTATGCTGACCCCCACCGACTGGGTGGCTGCGAGATCTTCACCCCCCGGCAGCTCATGGAATACTACAATACCACACAGAAGAAGGAGGAAAAGTAAAGATACCCCATGTTAGGGAATGGTCGGATGGCTTATGGCTATCCGATTTTTTGATATGTTCTCTGGTATCGGTGGATTTCGTTCCGGGCTGGAGAAGATAGGCGGTTTCCAATGCGTTGGTCATTGTGAGATCGACAAAGCGGCAAATCAAGCCTACTGCGCCATATATAACCCGGAAGGAGAAGTTTACTATGCAGACGCTACCAAGATCGACCCCACCACCTTACCTGATTTCGAGCTTCTTTGCGGAGGTTTCCCTTGTCAGACTTTTTCAATTGCTGGAAGGCGAAGTGGATTTGATGACGCCAGAGGAACCTTATTCTTTGAAATTGCCCGGATCGCTGCCGTTAAAAAACCTCCATATCTGTTCCTTGAAAACGTTCCCGGACTGTTATCGCATGACCAAGGCCGGACGTTTGCGGTCATCCTCGATACGCTGGATGGACTGGGGTATGATGTCTGCTGGCAGGTGCTTAACAGCAAGGATTTCGGTGTCCCCCAATCCCGAAAAAGGGTGTTCATTATCGGATATCTTAGAGCCGCTCGTGCCGGTCAGATACTGTCTTTCACAGAAGCAAATCCTACTACTCTTGAGCAAATCCTGCCCGGGAGTGAAGGAAATCGTGTTTATTCCGCTGACGGACTATCTGTCACTCTTACAAGCGGTGCCGGAGGGTTCGGAGGAAAGACAGGATTGTATGTTGAATCTATCCCTCAAGACATCGTCCGAATCAGAGGATGTACAGATCCCGGTGAAGGTTCTGACCAAGGCGGGATATCAGATGGCTCACCCCGGTGACAGTATCGATATCTCCTACGCAGGCATCAATAGCCGTCGTGGGCGAGTCGGTAACAAAATTGCTCACACCTTGACTTGCAGTCCTACACAAGCCGTATTCATCGACCTGAATGTGGAGCCGAAAATCACAGCCACCGCTCGCTGTATTACAACTAGGCTTGATGCCGGTATCGGGAAGCATAAAGGAGAACGCTCCGGTGTCTTGATGATGGGCCCCAGGGCAATCCTCTCTCCTGACCGGGAAAAGGTAAGGCAGCAAGGACGCAGAATCAAGGATGCGGAAGAACCCATGTTCACCCTCACGGCACAGGATCGACACGGTGTCTGGTGGATTGGCGTGATCCGCAGGCTCATGCCAATCGAATGTTTTCGGCTGCAAGGGTTTACAGATGAGCAATTTTATAAAGCAGTCTCCACTGGTCTGAAAGATGGTCAGCTCTACAAAATGGCAGGTAACGCCGTCACGGTGAATGTCATCGCCGCTGTGGGGCTTGTCATTAAGGCGGTGGAGGAAAGCTATCAAGCTGAAAGGAAGGTTTCATAATGAAACACAAAGTAATGAAGGTCGAGTTATCCACTGAGAGTGCGGATGCTCGACTTTACTATTATGCGACACTCTCACTCCCTGCCAAAAGCTACGAGATCCGGGATGCATTCCAGAGGGCTCGATTCCATGAAGGTGATGACTCCTTCTATGATATCAATATCGTAGAGTGTTCGCTGTTGCCTCAGCTGGAGAATCTGCGGCTGGACAGCCCTACTATCAAGGAATTGGAATTCTTTTCTGCTCGTGTGGATGCTTTGCCTGTAGAGGAAATCATTGCTCTGAAGGGCGTATTCCAGCAGTATTTGGACGATGGCAGATTGGGCGAAGTCGTCTCCATGAAGGACCTCATCAACATGACCTATGGTCTAGATCAGGTGATGGTCGCAGCTAACGTAGGCAATGACGAGGCTCTTGGGCAGTTTGTTATTGAGAATGACCTGCACCGGAATGTATCCGAAGTGCCAGAGGAATCATTGTTCCTGCTGGATAGGGCTAAAATCGGACAATTGCAAAGAAAGTGTGATCAAGGTGTCTATGTGGATGATTTCTATGTGATCTCCGGCGATTATGAGATGCCCGAAGTATACGACGGTCAGACCTTGCCGGAGCAGCCCCATGATACATGGTACGCCTTCCGACTGAAGGTCTCGGAATGTCCCATCGCTTCTCCCGGTGATACGGAAAGCATTGCCCAATGGATACAGCTCCCTATCAGCAAAGCACTTGCTGATGACATCGCAAGAATCTATCGGGAGGAACGCATCGAGGACTGCGTCTGCTATGGCTTCGAGTCCTCTATTCCTCAAATCAGTGACCAGCAGTTCTGGAACATGAAGGAATTCCAGAAGCTGAACCGACTGGCATATATGCTGGTGCAGATGTCTCCGGAGGATCTGATCAAATTCAAGGCAGCTCTGGAATTGGAGAATCCGAAGAATATGGACGGTTTGCTGGATGTGGCCGACCACCTAAGTGAGTATGCTTTCTCTTCTCAGCTGGGTGACGAAGATTACTATTTCAAAGATTACCTGCGCCATCACATGGATACTCGGCTGGACAGCAAGTGGCTGGATACGCTGTCCTGCTATAGTGAAGGCAAGGAACTGCTGGATAAGCTGGGCGGCAAAGCAACACTCTATGGTGTGATTGCCGGCCGAGGTCACAGCCTGTATGACATTGTCCCCAGGCAGGACGAGCCTGCCAAGGCGCTGACCACTCAGAAGCTGACCGATGAGAAGTTGGAAGTAGTGGAAGTTCTAGGCCAAACCGCCCTGTTCACCAATGGCAGAGTCACTCAGACGGAACTGCCGGATGGTCTGTACTGTTATGAACTGCGATCCGGTGAAAGCATGGCGTTTGCAACCGTTGAACCCCATGTCCGGTCAGACTTTGCAGGCAGCTTGCTGTTCAAGGCACCTCTGGATTTTGACGGTGCGGAATACATCACATTCGATGCAGAATCGCATCCCAACTTCCTGGACTATGACATGACCCCAGAGAAATTCATGGACACCGACTTTACCGAGGATGAAGGTGAAGATATGGGAATGGGAGGAATGCGGTTATGAGTGTAAAAACCATCACTACCGACGAGCTTCGCAAGAGGTTTCAGGATGAGGGGCTCATCCTTCAGGGTTGCGGCGGAGATCCCCAGGAATGGGTGGACGGCATCAATGAGATATTCACTTCGGACGGTATTCTCCTGAACGGCACCAAGTTCCAAAACTGCTCCGTATTTGAACATGACGGCCGAACCTGTATCCTGTACCCCTTTGATGACGAAGTGGATGTAAATATCGGTAAGCTGGCAATGTGGAGAATTCAGACCCATTCCAATTTTGGTGGTGTTTGGCTGTCCGATTTCGTCCATAACGAATTGGGCGGTTACCTCGCCCCAGAAGAACAGCCGGTTACCAAACCCGATTGTCCCCTCATCGGTCAGGACGGCAATATCTTCAACCTGATGGCGATTGCCTCCAGAACACTGGACGAACACGGCATGACGGCAGAGGCCCAAGAAATGCGGCAGCGAATTCTGGAATCTGGTAGCTATTACAAGGCGCTGGACATCATCGGTGAGTATGTGAATATCACCTCCACCGGTGATGACATCGACGACGGTGACTTCGACGAAGCTCCTGTAATGACAATGTAAATCAAGACGGTATCGATCGCCCCAAAACGGCAATGGATACCGTCTTTTTTCGTTTCCGGGGCGATGGATACACCCGAAAAGAGGTGATCATCATTCGCACTCCCGTAACAAGAGTGGGAAATAAAACTAATCTACTGGACATCATCTACCCCAGGTTCCCACTCGAATATAAAAAGTTCGTAGACCTGTTCGGCGGTTCCGGCAGTGTCCTTCTGGGGCAGCCCAAAAAAGTCTCCTTCGAAGTCTATAACGACTGGGACCGCAATCTTGTGAATCTGTTCCGATGCATGAGAGATCGGCCTATGGCGCTCATTCGTGAACTGGGTTTCTGTCGTTTGAATGCCCGTGACGATTTCAGTGTCATGGTCAAGTTTTTTAAACATGAACAATTTACCGATCCGTACATGGAAGAAGAACTGGAATTAACACAAATCATGCTGACGGAACCCTCTGCATCGGAGATGGTGGAACTGAGAAAGCGGCTCATCATGGATTACGATGTCCGACAAGCCGCCATGTTCCTCAAGCTTCTTCGTACCAGCTATGCCAGTACCGGTAAATCCTTTGCCGCTCAGCCTTTCGACATTCGCAAGTTATTCCGGCTGATACAAGACATGGAGGATCGCCTGGCCGATGTGGTGATTGAAAACCAGGACTTTGAAGTCTGCATCCATCACTTCGATAGTCCGGACACTTTCTTCTACAGTGACCCTCCCTATTTTAACAGCGAAGGAATGTATGATGCAGATTTTGTATGGGAAGATCATGTGCGACTTCATGACTGTGCCAAGCGAATCAAAGGTAAAATCATGATTTCCTATAACGACTGCCCAGAGATCCGGGAGCTGTACAAGGATTTCTACATCTACTCATTCAAACGTGTCCACTCCATGGTACAGCGATACAATGCTGGCCGGGAATTCGGTGAACTTCTTATTACCAACTACGACATGAACGAGCGTGAAAAGGCAAAGCCGAAGCAGCTCACCATGTTCGACATGGCCGGTAATCTACTGGAGGAATACGACACCTTTGATTATGAACGGATCCTGCAAAACTGCTACATCCCCGTAGCCGTGGACAAACACACTATTGAGAAAGGAACCCAAATCCAATGAAAAAAGTAGTATTCAATACAGCTCCAAACGTGTTGTTCGCCATCCCTGCGGATATGTTTGTGGCTGCTAACATCCATGAGGATGACCTCGTATCCTTTGCCGCTTCTGACGGCGCAATCTACATCAAACGCATCGACGAGGAAATCATCTGCACCGGCGAATGTTCTCAGTGCCCTGTTGACCAACAGGATTGCGACAACGACTGTGCCAACTGCCCCTGCCGGGAGCGGTGCGAGTACAGCAACCACAACAACAAAAGAGAGGGTATGAAAAATGGCTAAATTGATGCGAATCCTCGGCAAGCGAGGACGGACCACCATTCCCTATGCCATCCGGCAGAGTGTTGGTTTCGGTTACAATGATGTGCTTTCCTTCACGGAGGGCGATGATGGAAGATCTGTCATCATCCGCAGAGAAAAGCTCTGTGACGGCTGCAAGGATCAGTCCGCCGCAGTGGAAAAACGCAACCTTCAGGAAGTGCTGACCGCCCTGTCCTTTGAGGAACAGATGGCGGCATTCATGTTTCTGACCCGGCTGATCTCCGAAAAACAGGCGAGGTGATCACGATGGAAGAACATAAAACGCTTTATGTCTGGTCTTCCGGCGAGGCACAGCGTGCCGGAGAGCAAGACCTGTGGAAAGAAAGCTTTGAGGAAAACTGCCGCTGTGCCAGAGCCATTGAGGACGCTATCAAGGTAAATTTCGATGGAAAAACCTTGAACACTGACTGCGTCCGGGAAATCATCGACGAATTCGGATTTGACCGCACCAATTGGGTACTGTCTAATACCGTTCGTCAGAAAAAGGATGACGGTCGCTTTTCTCCCTCCACAAAAGCATGGGCTGGCCAAATCTATATTCCTTTGGAGAACACCAATCGGCAATTCACTGTCGAGTCCCATCCGGCTGTGGTGGATGGCTTTATCACCAACTTTCAAAAACAATGGCAGGACCTGAAACTCTATGACAGCAGTCACTGCATCTCAGAAAGGCATGGTTCCATTGATTACAAGGGAAAGGTGCTGGTACTGCATCCTTCTATCTTAAAGGACGCATTCAAATCACCGAACTACCAGCTCTTTCTTGCCACCTCCGGCTTTGGCTGTTCTCCTACCGCCTCCGGGCGAAAGGTCTTCGGTCGCTTCCTCTTCGACGATGAGGAAACCTACTATTTCCGAAACGACTTCATCGGTGCCATCAAGCATGACTACCTGCCCCAGTGGGCGTGGGACAAGGTCATGCCGCCCATCCGCAGCGTGATGGCGGCTCCTGGGCAGGAAGCTCAGGAGATCGTCGCATCCACCCATTGGGATGGAATCCGGAAGGCCATCGACTGCGAAAACCCTCTGTGCGATGGACTGGAACTCAACGACGGTCTTGTAAATGTCTACTTTGATCCGGATGGGAAGGCCAACGGCAAGCCCTTCAATCGCAGGATCGGCGACCGGGAATATTACGGCCCTATCCTCATCAATGGGATGCGTTCTTTCGACCAGCCTCTTTCAGAAACCGAAGCAAAGACGCTGATGGGTTGGCTCAATGACCGGGATGTCATGATGGAAAACCCGGCACAGATGGAGCCGTACACCGGTGTCCCAGAAACGGAATGGGAGGATGTCCCATCGGAAATGCCCCCACTGGTTTTGAATTCTACGGACGAAATGGATCCGGTGATTGTGCCCGTCCCAGCTCCGGACATGGCACAGTCCTAAAGGAGGTAACTAACATGAGAGTAAAAATCTATCAGATCAATCCCGACCGGGATACCAACAGAGTCATGCACGAACAGCTTTCCAATCTGGAACGATACCAAGGCAGCCCGGAAGTCCAGGCATCCATCTACGATGAAGTTTTCAATGCCGTCATCGACTTTGACGGTTTGGAAAAGCTCTACGCCCAATTCAACACCGAAGGACATCCTCTGCACCGGGGAGGCTCCATGAAGGTATCTGATGTGGTGGTCACGGAGGAAGGTGCATATTTCTGTGACAGCATCGGCTTTAAGTGCATTTCCTTCGATGAAACCCAGACCCACAAGCCGGATGACCTGCTGCGGGTCGTCTACGTCGAGCCGGGGAGGCCTGCTTATGAAGCGGAGATTCTGCACCGGCTGGAAGCGGAGCAGCAGGCGGTAGGCGGTCTTATCGAACCGATCTATCTGGAAGATGGCATCTGCCTTGTGGGCAACGAGGAAAGCAAGCTCATCGGGATGCCGGGTAACCGCAGACTGGAAGGCGGCTCTATTATTGCAGGTCCCTTCTTTCTGGTGGGCGATACCGGCAGCGATTTCCGGTCGCTGACTGACGAAGAAACCCAACAGCTCCTGGACCGCTTCTCGGAGCCGGAGGACATCAGCCCCGAAGAAGTAGAAGCTGATACCGGCTTCATTTTCATTTCTTTTTAGCCGACCCATAAGCCAGCTCAAAGACCATTCTCTCAATATGGGCATTTCGTAGAATTTCATCTATTGGTATAGACTTTTACACCATTTTCTGTATAGTGTAAAGTAAACGAGATACCAAGGAGGGATGGTTGAATTGAAAAACCTAAATATCAAAACCGTTTGCATCGTGCTAATTATCGCCATTGCGCTGAGCATCACCGGTTGCGTGGACGTAGAACCGAACGTAACAGAACCGTTATGTACCACCCAGCCTGCTGACCCCGGTTCTGATGGCCCCAGCAAGCCGGTTGATCCCACTACTCCTTCCGAGCCTGCTCCCAGCGAGCCGGATGTTCCTACCGAACCTTCCGAGCCTGATGATCCTGTGATCCCAAGCGAACCGGACGATCCTATCGTCCCCTCCGAGCCTGTACATGAGCATGAGTATGTTGCTGTTGTCACCAAGGCGACCTGCATCGAGGTTGGGTTCACCACCTACGCCTGCGACTGCGGCGACACCTACGTTGGCGACCGGATCGAGGCCACCGGACATCAGTGGAGCGATTGGGTCGTTACCAAGGAACCTACCGTGGACGAAAATGGGGCGGCTGTCAGCGTTTGCGCTATGTGTGAAAACACGCAGTCCAAGGTGCTGGATAAGATCATCCCCAACCATAGTCACAGTTACACCGAGGAGGTAACGAAGGCCGCTACCTGTACCGCCGAGGGCGTTATGACGCTGACCTGTTCCTGCGGTAATTCTCACACCGAGCGGATTGAAAAGATCCCCCACAGCTATAAGGCAACAGTCACGAAGCCCACTTGCACAGATAAAGGTTACACCACTTATAAGTGCAGTTCCTGCGGTGACAGCTATAAGGATGATTATGTAGCAGCCAAGGGCCACTCCTACGGTAACTACAAGTCCAATGGCGATGCCACTTGCACGAAGGATGGTACGAAGACTGGCAAATGTACGGCCTGCTCCGCTACCAACACAGTTACGGATACCGGCTCTGCCAAGGGGCACAGCTACAAGGCTACCGTTACCGCTCCCACCTGCACTGAAAAGGGTTACACCACGAATAAGTGCAGTGTTTGCGGCGACAGCTACAAGGACAGCTATGTGAACGCCACTGGTCACAAGTTCAGCAGCTACACCAGCAATGGCGATGCTACCTGCTCCAAGGATGGCACCAAGACCGCTACTTGTGCTAATGGTTGCGGAACGAAGGATACCAAGACCGATGTTGGCACAGCTCTGGGTCATAGCTACTCCAAGGATAGCATAGTCGAGCCTACCCTGTGGTCCACTGGTTACACGGTGTATGCCTGTACCCGCTGTTCCGACAGCTACGAAGCAGATCACCGTGAGCTAACTGCGGAAGAAAAATCCAATTTCCTGCGAGCTGTTGAGGCAGCGGTTGTGAAGTACGTCAACCAGTTCCGTGAGGAGCAGGGCGACATTCCTGCCACCGCACTTCCTGGAATGCAGAAGGTAGCGCAGTATAGAGCAGTTCAACTTTCTACCAATTTTGCTCACGATGAAACAGATATCCAAGAGGCCCTGCTCCACTACCAATATGGGGAATGGATTGATAATACAGCTTTTGGTGGACGGAAATATTATTCTGCAAACTCAACCGAAGCTATCGCTTATACCCCTGCGGGACACTATTACGACGCTGATATCATTGGCTACGATATTGCAAACCAAATCCGTGATAGTTCCGCTCACTGGAGCTATGTTGGAGCATCCCGTTTGCCGTTTATCGCCGTGGGAACATGGGTTATGGAACACGATGGTGCATCGTTCGGTGGATTTTATACCTGCATCATGCTGATCAGCACGGATAAATACGAATAATGCTGAAATAATTTCATAAGTCTTAAAAGGACGCTTGATTTCAACCGATCAAGCGTCCTTTCTTTGTTGTAACCACCCCCAACAGGTGTTTGCATAAATACTATTTCAAAAGAAAGGAATGAAAACATGAAGCAAAAGAAAAGATCCGGCTTAACCCGGATCGGCGCAATGCTGCTGGTGTTTATCCTGGCAGTCAACCTTGTTGTGCCTTGTCTTGCGGCAAGTGGTGTTGTGTTAGACGACACAAAAGCCGTCGAGACCGGTATTCTGAAATATGACTACGATCAAATTCCAGAATATATGCTGGAGGACAATCTGGCTCTGGATGCGCTGGAGTACATCGGTTACGATGTACAGGCACTGAAAGACAACAAGGTTCTGTACCACCCGGATTACGTCGGCCTACATCTGGCAAGCAGCCAGTATTTGCTCCAGGAGGACCCCATCCTAACGTACATAAAGTATAGCGATTCGGGTGCCCCTGGCGCTTCCGAAAAAAGGGCGGAAACCCCCGAGGAGCTTGCGGCAACCCAAACCGGCTGGGTACCAGACGTTGACCGTTTCAAGTATGGTAACTCCAATTGGAAACCTGGTATGTCCTGCACCTCCTTTGTCGAATACTTTGTGTTCGGTTATCTGAAACACATTGTCGGCAAGGATGTTAAGTACATCGAGCAGGCATATAACACCGCACACAACAACATTCAGAACAAGACCAGCAAATATCCGGACACTTGGACGGAAATGTGTGAGGGAACCGGCAATCTGATTGCCAACGGAAAAGTGAAACACTATTCCATTGAGTTAGAGGCCAGTAAAGATCAGACAGCGGAATATAACGCCATTTGGAGAAAAATCAGCCCCGGTACCATTATCCGCTTCGGTAATGACACCTCGCCATACATCCACTACGCCGTCTACATTGGCACCCATAACAATCTGCACTACGTTGCACAGGTAGGCGGCGGCGATCGTGGCCCAGAGATCTTCATTGCGGAGCAAATGGCATACCGTAACGATGGAAAAACTTCTTTTCCAATCGACTTTTACGATTTTAATTTCCAGAATCTTTACGGTGCTATCCAAGTTGTAAAAACCAGCGCAACCAATAGAACAAAGTTAGCAGGCGCAAAATTTATTGCGATCAATACCACAACCGGTAAAGACTACACTATCGGACCTACCAACGAAAACGGATATGCCCTTGTTGAGGGTCTGCCTTATAACGCTACCGCTGGCACCAAGTATACCGTTCGAGAAATCGTTCCTCCAGAAGGATATGCGCTTGATCCCACAGTTCATACTGTAACCCTCAGTCTGGACACTCCGCTTATAACGCTGGATCAAGAAATCGTTAACACAGAAGAATATGGCTCCTTGCAGATTCAGAAGGACACCAACACCGGCAACAACAAGGCCGGGTGGCAGTTCAACCTCTACAAGAACAGCCCGACCTACACCACTCAACTGACCACCGACAATTCCGGTCAGATGTTCCGGGTGACGGTTTCTGACTACAAGGGCAACTTCGTTACTTCGGATGCGGTCTCCATGACCACCACGCCGTTGAAGATCCTGAAACATCCCCAAAGTGTGAAGGTTGCTCTGGGCGATACGGCACAGTTCAACGTGACGGTGCAGGGCGATGGGTTATCGTACAAGTGGTACTACCAGAACCCCGGTGGAGAGGTCAACGAAGCCACTTCCACTGCCGGTAAATACACGCCATATTACAACTACACGATTTCTAACGCTGATCGAAGCGGTCGTGCCATGTGGTGTGTCATTACGGATAAGTACGGTAACACTGTTACCACAGAAAAGGCTTATCTATGGCTGAACACCGACCCGAACGCTCCTTCCAAGCTGGAAGCTGCCGCTTCCCTGATTACCTACGGCGACACGGCTGCTGACGACGCAGTGACCGTTGCTTCGGATACGCTGGCAATTACCAAGCAGCCCCAGAACCACGTTGACGAAGATGGTACTTTCGCCACCTTTACCGTCGAGGCCCAGGGCGTTGGCTTGACCTACGTTTGGGAAACCAGTACGGATGGCGGCAAGACTTGGAAGCGATTGACCAACCCCATCAAGGATTCCCCCTACACCACTGATGCACAGGGTATCGTGAATATCTCCGACCTGCAGACCGGTGACTACTTCGTGCAGGAGATCGACACTGGCAAGGATGGTTGGGAGTACGATCTGGTCGCAAAGCCGGTTACGGTTACTGAAGGCCATACTGCTACTGCTCCTGCTGTGGTTCGGTTCACCAACAATGAGCTGACAGGCGGTGTGCTGATCCAAAAAGTCACTGAGGACGGCAACAATTTGGACGGCTGGCTTTTTGGAATCTATACCGACAAAGCCTGTACGCAAAAGGTTGTTGAGTACATCTACACCACAAATGGCGGTCAGCTCCTGTATGACGATCTGACCCCCGGCACTTATTGGGTCAAGGAGCTGGGCCATGACGATCAGGACATTGAGGAGCTGTACCACTGTGGCAGTGAAAATCCTCAGATGGTCACAGTCGAGTCCGGTAAAACCACCACTGTTACCTTCGAGAACGATCTTGACCGTGGCAACCTCCATATCGAAAAGTACACCGAGGACGGCAAGAACCTGGAGGGCTGGGAGTTTGCGATTTACGCAGATGTCGACTGCTCCATCCTGATCGCCGACGAGCTGTACTCAGACGGCAGCGGTATGATCCTGTACAAAGATCTCCTCCCCGGCACCTATTGGGTCAGAGAAGAAGGCCACAGAGATCCGGCTATCAACGAATTGTACTACTGCGCCAGTGAAAATCCGCAGATGGTTTCAATCGAAGCGAACGACACCGATTACGTCATGTTCGAGAACGAGCTGAATCGTGGCTCTATTGAGATCATCAAGAAGGGCAATAACAGCGAACTGCTGGCTGGTGCTGAGTTCCAGGCATCTTGCAATGGTAATCTCTACGACTTTGTGGAAGATTTGGAAAACACCGGTCATTATTACCTGCACAACGTCCCCTATGGCACTTATACCATCATCGAAACCCAGCCTCCCGAAGGCTACGAAATCGGTGAGCCGGGCCAGTGGGAAGTGACGCTGGATAAGAACACCCCCAATGCCTACGAGATTATTGAGATTGTCAACGATGAAATTCTTGGCGGCCTGTCCATCAAGAAGGAAACTGAGGATGGCAAGAATCTGGCTGGCTGGCTTTTCAGCATTTACGCTGATGCAGACTGCTCCATCCTGCTGGCTGAAAATCTCGAAACCGATGGCGATGGCTTCATCACCTACTCCGGCCTGAAACCCGGCACCGTATGGGTCAGAGAAGAAGGCCACGTTAATCCCGACATTGCGGATCTGTACTACTGCAACAGCAATAATCCGCAGAGTGTTGAAATTGTAGGCCATGAAACCGCTACTGTTACCTTTGAGAATAATCTGCGCTTCGGATCTATCGAAATCATCAAAATCAGCATTGAGGGAACACCCCTTGCCGGTGCCAAATTTCTGCTGGAATGGTCTGAGGACGGTTCCATGTGGGAGAAGGTTACTTATAACACCACTGACCACATCACCAAGGGAACCTGCACCAGTAACGGCTTGACTGATAGCTGTCTGATCACCGACGGTACCGGCATCATCGCCTTCACCGGCCTGCATCCCAAGCTCTACTACCGCATCACAGAACTGGAAGCCCCGGAGGGATACCTTCTGCTGACAGACTATGTCTACACCGGTCGGCTCCCGGAGGATACTCTGAAACTGGACTTCACCATTGTGAATGCCAAAATTTTCGAACTACCGAAAACCGGTAGCACATCCATGACGCTCATGCCTGTTGCCCTGCTTCTCAGCACAGCAACCTGCGTGGGCGTTTTGTTGTACCTGCGGAAGAAAAAGGAGTCTTAAATGAATAACGCTCCGTACCATTCCAGAGATCGACCTGTGTAACTTGTCACCAAGCACTCACGCCTCCAAAACTCACTCATAATACATTTTTTAATTACGAAAGGAAATTTTACCATGAAGAAGTATTCTCGTTTTATCGCCTTCGCTCTGGCCATCGTCCTGTGCCTGAGCATCGCCCCTGCTGCTTTCGCAGCTCCCGTGGCTGAAGCCACCATCGACGAGTCCAAGACCGGCTCCCTGACCATCTACAAGTACGATACCACCAACGCCCTGAAGGACGGCAAGTGGGATGAGTCCTATGTTTCCACCGGTGTGTACGACCAGAATGTGAATGACAAACTGGGCAGTGCCACCCGTGCAGGCGACTCCGACAATACCAGTGATCTGGGCAATGGCGACATCAGCTATGGATACGCCATCAAGGGTGTTGAATTCACCCACCTGCGCGTGGCTGATATTGTCCAGTACACCAACTCCGCCAACAGCGACAAGAACACCAACCATGTGGAAGTTCTGTACGGCTTCGATAAGGATTTTGCCGCTGACCTGCTGGCAGCCATCGGCCTGCCTAATGGCGAAGGCCGGTTTGAGGAAGCCGACAGCATGAACTATGCTACCACCGATCCCATCGAAAAGCCCGAGTCCCGCGCAATTGCTCTGACCAAGAACTGCTGGTACTACCAGTCCGATGTGCTGATCGATGCCCTCCGCACCGCTCTGGAAGCCAACTCCACTGTGGTCAAGAACGCTCTGGAAAACTATATCAAGAACAACGGCGGCACTGCCATGCCTCTGACCGACAGCTTTGGCAAGACCTCTGCCAATAATCTCCCCCTGGGTCTGTACCTGCTGGTAGAAACCAAGGTGCCTGAAACTGTTGTCAATACCACCGAGCCTTTCTTCCTGAGCCTGCCCATGACCTCCGTTGATGGCACCAATGCCACCGATGGCGGTACTCGCTGGATCTACGACGTAACCGCTTACCCCAAGAATGAGTGTGGTATCCCCAGTCTGGAAAAGACTCTGCGTGAAAATGTGTCCGACACCGGCAAGAATGACGGCTCCACCACTGATATCACCGACGGCTTCGCCCACACCGGCACCGCCTCCACAGGCGACGTGATCGACTATCAGATTATCTCCACGCTGCCCGGTATCACCTCCGAAAGCACCTATCTGACCACCTACACCTTCGTGGATACCCTGTCCACCGGTCTGACCTACAACAAAAGCGACATCGTGCTGGAATTCTTCACCGACAAGGCCTGCACCCAGTCCGTAGCCCGCTGGACGGAGGCTGATGGTAAGTTCACTGTCCGCTACAACACCACCGATGCCGGTGAGTCCGTGATGACAATTGAGATGACCGAGGACGGCCTGAAGGAAATTAACACCGCCGACACTGTCTACACCGCAGATGATATGGTCAACTCCGGCTATTCTGACTGCCCCCTGCGTATCACCTATCAGGCCACCGTCGACTCCGACAACTCCGTTGTATTTGGTGACAGCGGCAACCCCAACGAGGTTGTCATGACTTGGAAGCGTACTTCCACCGACTACTACGACACTCTGGTTGACGATGCCCACTTCTACACCTATGGCATTGATCTGACCAAGCTGTTCTCTGACGGCAAGGGCGACTTCTCCAAGGTCGAGTTCCTGATCTACAACGAAACTGACGACTACTATGTCAAGGCTGAACTGAATGCGGAGGAAGGCATTTACTACATGGTCGACCATGTTCAGGCAGAAGCCGATGCCACCCACTTCATCCCTGTCGAGTCCGAAGGCAAGCCCGGCAAGGTCATCATCAAGGGTCTGGAAGATGACACCTACACCATCACCGAAGTCCGCACCGACAACGGCTACACCCTGCTGAAGGGCAATGTTGAGGTGGTCATTTCCCAGAAGGAAACCACCGAGCTGTGCGACATTTACGCCAGTGACATTCTGGGACTCATCCAGAACGATCCCCGTTACGCTGAGATCATCAATGATACCGGCAACCTGAAGAATATCCCCCAGCAGCATCTGGAGCATCACCTGCTGACTGCCTCCGCCACCGTGGACGGCAACCCCGTAAATATGCTCTCCGACAACGGCAGCGACAACGCTGAAGCACCTCTGACCGTGGTCAACACCCGTGGCTTTGACCTGCCTGAAACCGGCGACAACGGTACCTGGATCTTCGGCGCTGCCGGTGTAATGCTCATGGCCGGTGCCCTGCTGGTGGTCATGGTCACTCTGAAGAAGAAGAAGGAACAGACTGCCCGTCAGTAATCATCTTAGCCCGGAGAGTTAAAACTCTCCGGGCATCCCCCGAAAGGAGGGCTTTCTACGATAAAAAAGATATTGCTCATTTGTGTGGCAGTGATCACCTTCTTCATTGCCCTTGGCATCCTGCTATACCCCCTGATCAGCACATGGTATAACCAGCGGCATCAGTCCGAGATCCAGACTCAATATCAGCTGATGCTGGAACAGGCAGATGACACACAAATCCTCAACGCCAGAGATCACGCCCACGCATACAACAAAGCGATCCGTCCCGGAACGCAAATGACAGACTCCTTCAGCAAGGATGCACTTCTTAACGCCTCCGCTGACTATGACCGGCAGCTCAATCTGACCGGCGACGGCATCATGGGCTATATCAAAATTCCCTCCATTCGGGTAGACTTGCCAATCTACCACGGCACAGACGATCACACGCTGGAAATGGGTATCGGTCACCTGCTGGGTACCTCTCTCCCCGTTGGTGGTGAAAGCACCCACACCGTTCTCACCGGACACTCCGGTATGGCAAGCAAGAAGATGTTTTCGGACATCGTTCAGCTGGGCATCGGAGATGTATTCTATCTGGAAGTGCTGGGTCAGACCCTTGCCTATCAGGTAGACCGGATAGATACGGTGCTGCCTTATGACACATCCCTTCTCGGTATCAAGGAAGAACAGGACTACTGCACATTGGTAACCTGTACTCCCTTCGGTGTCAACACCCACCGACTGTTGGTTCGAGGACACCGCATTCCTTATGAGGAAGCGGAACGCATTGTCGCAGAATCCGGGCCGGAGGACCGTCCCATGTCCAAATGGGAACAAGAGTATATCAAAGGCATTTGTATCGGTATCGCTGGTGTTTCCGGCGTAGGCATCACTTACTGGCTTGTTGGTTTGATTGGGAAACAATTCTCCATGAAAGAAGTGGATGCACAATGAAAAAGAAGGTCTATATCTGTGCGCCTCTCACCAACGATATGGTGGAAACGATGGCTCAGATCCGAGTCTATGTGGAATACGCACTTCAATGCGGTGTCGCTCCGGTGGTACCGCATTTTTATTGGCTGTGCATGTCGCCGGATACCGCCATCAACGCCGAGATCCTTCGAAGCGCCAGTCGGAGCCTGCTCTGGTACTGCGACGAAATGTGGATCTTCGGGGATGAGGTCACAGAGCAAATGACTTCCGACTTACAGTTCTGCAAGGATCTGCACCTCCGGACGACTCGAATCCGGAGCTTGAAAGTACCCAAACAACACATGTAATTGTATGAGGGATCGCCCTCAACAAAGGAGGAATCACACTATGCTCAATAAAAGAACCCGGCGAATCGTGATGTGCTTCGTGATGGTCATCCTGATCATGTCCATGCTGTCTGTCACGGCGTTTGCGGCCGGTGACGTTGCCACTGCGGTGGAGAACACATGGAATCAGGCCAAGGGTCAGGTTCAGACCGTGGTCAACAATGTAGTTTTTCCGGTCATCGATATGGTGCTTGCCGTCCTGTTTTTCGTAAAGGTTGGCACTGCATATTTCGAGTACCGCAAGCACGGTCAGTTTGAATTTACCGCCCCCTGCATTCTGTTTGCCTGCCTGATCTTCACTCTGACTGCACCTCTGTATATCTGGGACATCCTGTAATGAGGTGCGACGATGAATTTCTTTGAACAGGAAATGCGTCAGATGTTCGGTGATACGGACATCATTCAAGACGCCATATTCGTAGGCAAGACCATGCTGGGAAGGCTGGATGACGATCTGAGAGTCAAGCTCCAGTTCATTTCCACTCACACCAGCGGTCACTACGACACCATTCAGGCAACCATCATCAACCGCACCGAAGGTGTCATCGATAAGCAAAACTTCCGTTTTGCCGACATCATCGGTAGTTTTAGCCGTCCCGGTCTCAGCTCCATTGACCCCCATATGTGGGAATACAACGCCAAGCCGGAATGGTATACACCTGTAACTCTGTCCCAGAAGGCACAGATCGCCGATACGGTTCTGGATTATATCGCCATGTATCAAAGTGAGGATTTGTCCATGACCGGACCGGGAATGTAAATAACACGTTCCAGCGCGGCAGTGCTTCTACTGCCGCGCATTTCTATCAGGAGGTGACTCATTCATGGAAGATTGGCTGGAAGATCTGATAGAAAGCCTTGTGGACGGCATTGGTGATGCCATCAGCAGCGTATTCGAAACACTGAGTACCCAAATTTCCAATACCATTTGGAACATCACCCTCAAATGGATGTATGAATCCATTTTCGGTGCTGTTGCTGACTTCTTCACCATGATGGGCAATATGGGCGCTGACCTGTTCGATCTGGACTGGATCAAGGCGACCGTCCATCTGTTCACTATGTTCGGCTGGTCTTTGTTCATCGCCGGTATGGTCGTTGCAATATTTGATGTTGCGATAGAGTACCAAAACGGCCGAGCCAACATCAAGACCACTTCCATCAATATCCTCAAGGGTTTCTTCGCCTGTTCGCTGATAGGCGTAGTCCCAATAGAATTGTACAAATTCTGTATATCCCTGCAAAATACCTTTTCCCATGACCTTGCTGCAATATTCGCCAGCGGTCAGTCTCTCGACCTGTCCGGAACCAGTACCAGCGTTCTGGTGGGTTCCTTCGCTGTGACAAATCAGACGATGACGCTGCTCAACCTACTAGCCATGATTGCCTTTGCCTACTGCGTCATCAAGATATTCTTCCAGAATATCAAGCGCGGCGGCATCCTGCTGGTGCAAATGGCAGTCGGATCGCTGTATATGTTCTCTGTTCCCAGAGGATACACCGACGGTTTCAATCAATGGATGAAGCAGGTGGCAGCAATATGCCTGACGGCATTTATGCAAACCACACTGCTGTACCTTGGCCTGATTACCTTCTCGCAAGATATGCTGTTAGGCTTGGGTATCATGCTGGCAGCCAATGAGGTTCCTCGAATCGCACAGCAGTTTGGCTTGGACAGCTCTGTGAAGGTCAATATGATGTCCGTTGTCCACGCAACGACCACGGCAATCAATGTGACCCGTTCGCTGGCAAGAGCCAGATAGGAGGTAATATGAAGCGCTATCTCTATCCCAAAAACCTGAAGGCCGTCGCCAATATGTGGCTGTGGGGGCTTCGGGATTTCACTATTCTGGGCATTGCAGCGATGCTATCCATCGTGACTTTGATCTATCTGAAAACGCTGATACCGGCAGCACTGACGCTGTGTTTCGGTTTTCTGACCATCCGCTTGGATGAAACCACGATCCTTGACTTCATCACCTACGCTGCCCGCTATTTTATTACAACACAACAGTACTACGAATGGAGGTAACAATGTGGCGAAAGTAACACCACAGAAAAAAAGAAAAGGTCTGTCCGTCCAAAGCCTGCTGGGGCTTGAACATTTCACCCGGTACGGTCTGAAAACCACCAACGGTGAGATTCTGTTCTTTCAGGTAACACCCGTGAACATCTCCGTGCTGTCCCATGCCAACGTGGAAAGCAAGATCCACAATCTGCAAATGCTGTACCTCACCCATCCAGAACTGGAATTCTTCTGCACGGATGCTGCCGAGTGCTTCGATGCGAACAAGGAATACCTCCAGAGTCGACTCAGCGAAGAAACCAATCCGGCTGTCCAGGATTTGTTAGAAAAGGACACTCAATTCCTTGATACTATGCAGGTGGAAATGTCCACTGCACGGCAATTCTTCTTCATCTACCGATGCAGAGGAATGAAGGAACAGCAGGTCTTCCAGACCGCCACCAATATTGAAAAGTCCATCTCGGACAATGGCTTCGAAGTCCACCGGCTGAGTCGCCCAGAGATCAAACGGCTCCTGGCTCTGTACTTTGACGCATCCCTTTATGGGGATCAGATGCCGGACTTTGACGGTGAACAGTACATGGACACTGAGGATATCTATGACCGGATGAAGAACGGCAAGAAACCGAAAGACCGCAATCGAAAGGTCATTACCCCGGAACAGGCCGAAGCCATTCGCACGAAGGACTTCTTCGACTGCATCCTGCCGGGGACCATCAAGTTTCTTTCCGATCACTATATCGTTGGCAACTCCTACCGCTGCGCCTGGGCAATCAAGGAGTATCCCCCCTCCACTGAGGAGCAGGCAATCCTCGCCCGGTTAGCTGACCGCAGCGGTGTGACTCTGCATATCACCACAAGAAAAGTGGAAACACTGGAACAGGGTAAAATCATCGCACAGGCTAATCGCCGGAACCGGCTGAAAAGCGGTGGCAACGACATTCAGGAAACCGTGGAAGCGGAAGGAAACCTTCAGGATGTCATCGATATGCTGACGGAATTGAGCCGAAACCGGGAGTTCCTGCTCCACTGTGCCGTGTACATCGAACTGAAAGCAAAAAGCATGGATGCCCTGACAGAATTGCAAAGCGATGTGAATATGGATCTACTCCGTTCGAAGATCGTTGTGGATCGGCTGACCCTGCGGCAGAACGAAGCATTCCAAAGCGCACTGCCGTTTGGCATCAACCACTTCGGCCCTCAATACGAACGTGTGCTGCCTGCCTACAGCGTTGCTAATCTGTTTCCCTGCAACTTTTCCGGCAAGACAGATCCGAAGGGATACTATATCGGACGTGACAAGTTCGGCACCAATATCCTTGTGGACTTTGACCGTCGTGCAGAGGACAAAACCAATTCCAACATCCTCATTCTTGGCAACAGCGGTCAGGGCAAGAGCTACCTGCTCAAGCTGATTCTGTGCAATCTCCGGGAGTCCGGAAAACGAATCATTTGCCTTGACCCGGAAATGGAGTACGCCGACCTCTGCGAAGCGCTCGGCGGCACCTATATTGACTTCCTCTCCGGGCAGTATATCATCAACCCGCTGGAGCCGAAGGCATGGAACGACGGCGGCGGTGAATTTGACCCCACCACGCCGGACGCCTTTAAGAAGGTCACAAGACTCTCCCAGCACATCGCTTTTCTGAAGGACTTCTTCCGCAGCTACAAGGATTTCACCGATGTGCAGATCGACACCATTGAGATCCTGCTGACTAAGCTGTACGCTCGGTTCGGCATCACCGACATGACGGATTATAGTGCCAAGCAATCTACAGACTTTCCCATCATGGAGGACTTCTACAAGCTCTGTGATGAGGAATTCATGACTTACGATAAGCAACGTAAGTACCTGTATACCGAGCAGACCTTGCAGGAAGTATGCCTTGGACTCCACTCCATGTGCGTGGGGTCCGAAAGCAAATACTTCAATGGACACACGAACATCAAGGATTCTGTCTTTCTGGTGTTCGGCGTTAAGGGTCTCATGGAAACAAACAAGCGGCTGAAAAATGCCATGCTGTTCAACATCCTGTCCTTCATGAGCAACCAGCTCCTTGGCGTGGGCAACACCGTTGCCAGCATCGATGAGCTGTATCTGTTCCTGTCCAACATGATGACCATCGAGTATATCCGCAACGCCATGAAGCGTGTCCGTAAGAAGGACTCTGCCATGATCCTCGCCTCCCAGAATATCGAGGATTTCCTTATCCCCAGCATCCGGGAGTTCACAAAACCCATGTTTAGTATCCCCACCCACCAATTCCTGTTCAATGCCGGTCAGATCAATCCTGCGGAGTTTCAGGATGCCTTACAGGTGGAACCCTCCGAATTTGAACTCATCAAATACCCGGAGCGTGGCACCAATCTGTTCCGCTGTGGCAATGAACGGTATATGCTCCAAGTAGATGCACCGAAATACAAAGCGGTGTTGTTTGGAAAGGCTGGTGGAAGATAATGAAAAAGCTCACGTCCCTTCTCACAATCGCAGCTCTGTGTATCTCTCTGCTGTCCGGCTGTGTGTTCCCAATTGGAAACGTGACGGAACCGGTGGACGATCACGAAATCACAGTCATGCAGCTGACTTTGGAGAAGGCTGAAAACCCTGTCTGTGTTCGCATCGACGGCTCCACGGAATTTGAAGGACTCAGGGACTACATCAACGGCTCCACCGTTGCCCGGATGGGTGACCGCCCCATCATCAGCGAAGTTCTTCGCTGTGCGGATTTCGGCGATCACTACGGTGGCAGTTATACCGTTCGTGGCAATCATCTGGAAGATGCCACCGTGTGCTTCCTGCCTCAGCCACAGGATTGGGAACCCATATCCTGCGGTGTCAATTACTATGACCTGATCGTCGAAGCCTCTGCCATGACCTGCGATGAAGTCCATATCGCCTATGGGAATGAAGTCACCATGACAAAGGTCAGCGGTGAATTTTCCATTTTCCTGTTCACCTTATCGGAGAGCAGCCCCATGCAGGTTGGCGTTCAGATGATGGAAGTCTCCGGTACAGCAGAAGAAGGAACGACCCTGTCCCTGATTTGGGATGGGACGCAGTTCCAACTTACTGCTGACAAGGCACTTGCCGCAGTTCGTGTAGTCGCTGAGCCTTACGATGAGGAATTGGTTCAGGCACTGGATCTGCCTGATAGCAACACCGCATACACCTTCCGGTTTCAGGACGGTGTTCCCGTTTCGGAGGGGATGGATGTATGAGCTCCACCATTGCCGCCGCCCTGAAAAAGATCGCCACGGCTCTGCTCACTGAGCCGAAAGTTCTGAAGACCATTGGCGGTATCATTCTCGGCATCATCATAATCATCCTCACGCCTATCGTGACCATCATTGCCCTGTTCAACGGCGACATCGATCTGAATACCGACCGTCTTCAGCAGATGGTCATTGAGAATATGCCATCAGAAGAAATGAACGAGTTACAGCACGTTCAGGACACAGTCACTGCCATCACCGCCGCCATGACCGAGGCCGGTTTCACCGGCACCCGGCTGACGGAAGCTCACATGATCTATACGACGGTCCTGTCCAGCCACTCCCATGAAGAAGGGTTCGTTGACAAATTGGTCGGTTGTTTCGCCGCCGACCAGACTGATGCTCAGCTCATCGCTGCGGTGAACACTGCCTTTGGGGCCAATATCTCAGTAACCGAATTCACCAATATGATGACTGATGTCCGGGCAAAAAATGACACTTATTCGGAACCGGTGGTAGAGCCGACAGAGCCTACCACCACCCCTTCCACTGAACCTACAACACAAGGAGGAAACTAAAATGAAAACCAATCATTCACCTTCCGTGGATCCTTCAGAAGAACAGGAGAATCAGGTCAACGACATGATCACCACCGAGGATCTGGTGGAGCAGGCCATCTATGCAGTGGCGGCTCCCGACTGCTGTTCCGACGGAGAGCAGGCACAAAATATGCTGGGGATGCTGGGTGCCAACATCATGGACGATGAGATCTACCATGATGAGGACGAGCATCCCTGCATGGTGCCTTCTATGTAAGGAGGTCGCACATGAAAGATGAAGATATGCTCTGCGATGTCAATGGTAGCATCTATGATTTGGTCTATCGCGCCATCCAAGCTCTGACCGATGGCGACGCTCCCGAATGGGATATGGGCTTGATTGCCGAGACCACAGATGCCATCACCGATGTGATGGAGCAACACGGCATCCCCGTCTGCTATCCCTGGGAGGACGAAGAAGGTAACATCTGTTACTCTGACGATGACGAACGGTGCAGCCACTGCACCAGAATTCAATCCATGTAGGAGGAAACTCTATGAAAAAAGCAACCATTGCTGTCAGCTATGACAGCGAAAAACTCAACGCTATCCGTCTGTATCTGAAGCAGAAGGATCAGACTCTGGAGGGAGAGCTGGTCAAGGCTGTGGACAGTCTGTACAACCGCATCGTCCCTCAAGGTGTCCGGGATTTCTTTGAGATGCAGGCAGCCAACCAGTCCATCCGGCCGGTGGCCAAGCCGAAGAAGTCAGCAGCTCCCACTGAGTCAGATGTACCTATGGAGGTGCCCGGCAATGGCTGATATCGATATCACACTGTTCTGTAACTCCCACCGGCTCGATGCCATGACCCGTGTCCTTGCGGAGCAGGGGCTGACCATCGAGCCGGCTCTGTACCCTGCGCTGGATAAGCTGTACGAAAATCTCATCCCTGCCGGTGAGCGTGAGCAGATCGATGACCGCATCGCTGCCGAGGACACCCAGAGAGCCATCGAGCAAGAAGCCGCCCGGAGGTTCTCTGTTGTCCACCTTCATGATGTAGACGGCGATATGCATTTCATCTCCGAGGTGCATACGAACTTCTACAACGCCGCTCGGCTATATCGGATGGTCACAAAGGATCTGGTCAGCTCTGCCCCGGTGGTGAACCGTCTGTCCCTTGCCTTTATGTCTCACCAGCCCATTGACCCGGCAACCTTCTCTGCCCTCTGCGAAGCAATGCCCAACGACCCACGCATCACCGCAATTCTAGAGTTTGACTTTGATGACGGCACGGTGGGTGTCTGCGAAAGCAGCGACAACGCATGGTGGTACTACAATCTCAAGGATGTTTCCACCGCAGTTTACAAGGCAGAAAGAAAAAAGGAGCTGCGGTGGAATGAGGAACGAGAAATCTTCGCCAAGGCTCTGAACGGTAAGGAGATCAATGTTTACAGTGATGAAACACCGGATGAGGATGCCAGTCCGGTCATAAAAATGTGATCGCCTGTCAGCCCCTGTGTTGCCCCGTGTGGCGACTTTGCCGGTGGGGGCGAAAAAGGATACCCTAAGAATTTGAACGCCAATGTGACGGCTTTTTGAGGGATATTCCCTCTCCGGTCTTGACACCACGCTGGCATTCAACTCAGGGGGGATAGTAAAGCAGGAGAAAGCCGGGTGGGTTGCGGTTGCACCCACCCGGCAGTCACAGCAGCCGGAAATACCGGCTGCAAGGGGGTTTTTGAGGGGTTTTCAGAGGTTTTACACCTGTTGCATCCCCTTTCACTTTGGGTGGGTTGCGATTTTCCCATTTCAGAACAAGTGGGTTGCTGACCTCGAAAAACGCCCGATTTGCCCACTTTTGTGGGTTGCTCATAACTTGACCATAAGACTAACTATTAAAAGTCAATCCCCAACGTAGGAATGATGTAGAGAAGTTGCTACCGCAAAAACGGCATGACAAGTAGAGCGTCATTGACGGCGCTCTGTAAAAAGCTTTCGTAAGGAGTTAGATGGCTGCTGGTCTG
>JBGVKN010000183.1:0-3274 GCA_045123795.1 Faecousia sp.
TGCCAGTATGCCCAATGAGAAGTGGCTGACAGATGTGACTGAGTTCAAGTGGTACGAAGGTGTTACTGTACACAAGGTGTATCTGAGCGCCATATTGGATCTGTACGACCGCCGTATCGTTTCCTTTGTCATTCGTGACCGCAATGACAATCCTCTGGTGTTCGACACCTTGGATGCGGCCATAAAAGCTAACCCTAACGCACACCCTTTGTTCCATAGCGACAGAGGATTTCAATATACCAACCGAGTATTCTACAACAAGCTGAAGAAAGCGAAGATGAAGCAGAGTATGTCCAGAGTAGCCAAGTGCATTGACAATGGACCGATGGAAGGATTCTGGGGTATTCTCAAAAGAGAGCGGTACTACGGCAGACGGTTCACAAGCCGCGAGGAGCTTGTGCAGATGATTAAGAATTACATTGCCTACTACAACAACCGTCGCGTACAGCGCAACCTGGGTGTGTTGACACCGATGGAAAAGCACCAGGGTTATCTCTTAGCTGCATAACAAAACCTCAGAAAATGGCTGGACGATTAGTCCTGACATTTTCTGAGGTTCCCACGGCACCGCAGTGCCGTGCATTCTAAAAAAGACTTCCGGCAGCCAAACTGGCTACCGGAAGTGCAGAAAATTTTTATTTTATTTCACTGTCCACTTGACGGGGAGCAGTTCAGAACGCTCCGGGGTTGTTACTATACATTATATAATTAGAACTCGCACTTCTTGGCGATGTAGTCCTTCAGCTCGCTGATGGGAATACGAACCTGCTCCATGGTATCACGGTCACGGACGGTGACGCAGTCATCGGCAGGGGTATTCTCGTCGCCCACGGTCTGGAAGTCCACGGTGATGCACAGAGGGGTGCCGATCTCGTCCTCACGGCGGTAACGCTTGCCGATGGAGCCGGCATCGTCGAAGTCCACCATGAAGTCCTTGCGCAGCATTCTGTAAATTTCCTCAGCCTTGGGGCTCAGCTTCTTGCTCAGGGGCAGAACAGCGGCCTTGAAGGGAGCCAGAGCGGGGTGCAGACGCAGAACGGTACGGATATCGTCATTGCCCTTCTTATCCTGACCCACGACCTCCTCGTCGTAAGCCTCACACAGGAAAGCCAGCGCAACACGGTCGCAGCCCAGAGAGGGCTCGATGACGTAGGGGATGTAGTGCTCGTTGCGCTCCTGATCGTAATACTCCAAGCTCTTGCCGGAAGCCTCCTGATGGCGGCCCAGGTCGTAGTTGGTACGGTCAGCAATGCCCCACAGCTCGCCCCAGCCGTTGCCAAAGGGGAACTGGAACTCGATATCGGTGGTAGCACGGGAGTAGAAAGCCAGCTCAGCGGGATCGTGATCCCGGAGCCGCAGGCTGTCACGGCTGATGCCCAGACTGGTCAGCCAGTTGACGCAGTAATCCTTCCAGTAGGCAAACCACTCCAGATCGGTGCCGGGCTGGCAGAAGAACTCGCACTCCATCTGCTCGAACTCACGGGTACGGAAGGTAAAGTTACCGGGAGTGATCTCGTTACGGAACGCCTTACCAACCTGGCAAACGCCGAAGGGCAGCTTGCGGCGGGTGGTGCGCTGGATGTTGGCGAAGTTGACGAAGATGCCCTGAGCGGTTTCGGGACGCAGGTAGGCGATGGAGGAGGAGTCCTCGGTAACACCGATCTTGGTCTGGAACATCAGGTTGAAGTTACGGATGGAGGTGAAGTGATGCTTACCGCAGTTGGGGCAGACCACATCCTCGTGCTCCTCGATGAAGGCGTTCATTTCCTTGGTGTCCATGGCATCCACGTTGACAGCCTTGCCGCTTTCAGAAGCGGAGATCAGCTGGTCAGCACGCTGACGGGAACCGCAGCCCTTGCAGTCCACCAGAGGATCGGAGAAGGAGCCTACGTGACCGGTGGTAACCCAAGTGGTGGGGTTCATGATGATGGCGGCATCCAGACCCACGTTGTAGTCACTTTCCTGCACGAACTTCTTCAGCCATGCCTTCTTGACGTTGTTCTTGAACTCAACACCCAAGGGGCCGTAGTCCCAGGAGTTGGCCAGACCGCCGTAGATTTCGGAGCCGGCATAAACGTAGCCTCTGTTCTTGCAGAGGTTTACGATCATATCCAAAGTCTTTTCGCTGTTTTTCATTGTATTTCCTCCAAAAATGGATTATTTTCTTTCAATCCCATATTATACATATAATACGGCAGTAAATCAAGTGTTTTATTCTTCTGCCACGTTTTCGGGTCCAAGATCGTCCGCCATGATGCGGTAGACCCGGTCTGCCAGCTCCGTGGTCGTCAAACCCTCGAATTCCTCGGGCTGAATAACTGTCAGCACCTTGAACTCCACCGTGGTGGGCTTCAGGTGGGTGATGTTGTGACCCAGCCAGCGGGTATTTTTCAGGGTGCAGACCACAATGGGCACCTCAGCCTTCTGGGCGATCTTGAACACGCCGGGGCGAAAGTGGTGGAATTTCCGGTCATCATGGATGCCGCCCTCAGGGAACACAGCGATAGAGCCCTTATCCTCTTTCAGGATACGGATGCAGCTGAGGATGGTTTTCAGGGCCTCCCGGTCATTTTCCCGGTTGATGAACTGGCCTTGCAGCTTTTGCAGCACGGGGCCAATAATAAACATATCCCGAACTTCCTTTTTCGCCACAAAGCAAAGCTGCCGTCCGGGCAATGCATAGAAGATCGGTGCTGGGTCCAGATCCTGCACATGGTTGCACACCAGCATAAACCGGCCCTCGCTGGGCACCTTATTCACCCCGGACGCCTTGACAGTGACCCGCACCACCGGCAGAATGGATTCCACCAGCATTTCCTGTACCCAGCGGTAGTGAGGATCGTCGCAGGTCTGCTCCTGATCCCGATCTACCCGTTTGCACAGCAACAGCACATACAGGAAAACCAGCAGCAATGCCAAAAGTGCGAACCCTACCGCCATCAGCGGCAGCGCCCACAGCCATGTGTAGCTTTCGAAAATCCCCATAGGGATGCCGATAATGGCACTTAGTACCAATCCCAGCAAAACAATAAAACGCAGAAGCATGATGTTCCTCCTAATTATTCTCGTAAGGTAAATTGTTGTTTACGAGTTTAGAATACGTATTCCGTAGGGGAGGGTCTTGACCCTCCCAAAAAACCTAAAACACTTCGATATGTTGGTTGTTTTACGGAAACAGAACGTATTCATAAAGAATATACAGTTCAAAAATCTTTGCATTGTGGGAGGGTCAAGACCCTCCCCTACAAAGATGTCGGTTTTCGCTGCGTCGCTA
>JBGVKN010000184.1:0-8680 GCA_045123795.1 Faecousia sp.
CATAGCCCATCTGCCCCAGGGCGTACTGGACAGCCTTGGTGATGCCCAGACCCGAATCCGTCAGGGTGCCGTCCAGATCAAAAAGAATGGTATCGTACATCGTATGCTCCTTATGTATATTGGGCGATGGCTTCGATGGCCAGAACCAGCACCAGCACCTCGATTGGCCGGGCCAGAAAATCCTCCCAGGCCGCCACAACGCCATAGGTAGGAGGATAGACATGGATGGGACGGCGGTTCGTGTAGAGATCATAGTCCCGCTTCCGGATGTCGCCCCGGACCAGACTGCACGAGCGGAAGCAGTCCGATTCGATCACCGGGATCATCCGGAAAAGCAGTCCCATCCGGCGATCCACGGTCAAAAGCTCCCGGCCCAGACACTCCCCAGTGACGCCGGTTCGGTTCTGATACACATGGCCGATCTCGGTATCTCCGTCATCAAAGATCCGGATATGTTGAATATTGCCCTCCCGGGAGGTCTTCACCCGAAATTGCTCCCGTTTTTCCGTATATACCTCATATTCAGCATCCCAGGCAGGATCGTGGGAACGGATTATCAGATTCACAGGAATCCCCCCTTAATTTTTATATTGTACCCTATTTTCTCCCCAATTGCAACCCCTCGTCAAAATTGCAAAAGCCCGCGTCCAAAATTGCAAACTTTTTGGCTGAATCAGAGAAAGTGTCCGTCAGGGCGCAACTTTCGTCCGCAGAGCCTGCATTCCCTCTTGAAATTCATGGATACATGTATTATAATCAGCCCATCGTTTTCCAAAACAGCCCTCGCCGAACTGACCAGCGGCTGCGGCTGGAAACAACCTCATCCATATAGGAGTGATTTATCATGGCTATCAACAATGAATATCTGAAGAATGTTTACGAAGGCCTCTGCCAGCGCAACCCCGGCGAGAAGGAGTTCCTGCAGGCCGTCGAGGAGGTCCTGACCTCCCTGGAGCCCATCGTGGAGCGTCGCCCCGACATCATCAAGCACAAGATCATCGACCGCATCGTGGAGCCCGAGCGCACCATCATCTTCCGCGTCTCCTGGACCGACGACCAGGGCAATGTGCAGGTCAACCGCGGCTACCGCGTCCAGTATAACTCCGCCATCGGCCCCTACAAGGGCGGTATGCGGTTCCATCCCAGCGTCAACCTGTCCATCATGAAGTTCCTGGCTTTCGAGCAGACCTTCAAGAACAGCCTGACCAGCCTGCCCATCGGCGGCGGCAAGGGCGGCTCTGACTTTGACCCCAAGGGCAAGTCCGACCGTGAGATCATGGCTTTCTGCCAGAGCCTGATCAACGAACTGTACAAGTATATCGGCGCTGATACCGACGTACCCGCCGGTGATATCGGCGTTGGTGCCCGTGAGGTTGGCTTCATGTACGGCCAGTACAAGCGGCTGCGTGGCGTTTACGAGGGCGTGTTCACCGGCAAGGGTCTGAGCTACGGCGGTTCTCTCGCCCGTACCCAGGCTACCGGCTACGGTCTGCTGTACCTGACCGACGAGATGCTCAAGTGCAACGGCAAGTCCCTGGAGGGCAAGACCGTTGTGGTTTCCGGTGCCGGCAACGTCGCCACCTACGCCATCGAGAAGGCATGGCAGCTGGGCGCAAAGCCTGTCACCTGCTCCGACTCCACCGGCTGGATCTACGATCCCGATGGCATCGATGTGGCTACCCTGATCGATGTGAAGCAGGTTAAGCGTGCCCGTCTGACCGAGTACGCCAAGGCTCGTCCCAACGCCGTCTACCACGAGGGCAAGGGCGTTTGGTCCACTCCCTGTGACGTGGCTCTGCCCTGCGCTACCCAGAACGAGCTGCATCTGGAGGATGCCAAGATGCTGGTTGCCAACGGCTGCTTCGCCGTGGCTGAGGGCGCTAATATGCCCACCACTCTGGATGCCACTAAGTACTTCCAGGAGAGCGGCATCCTGTTCTGCCCCGGCAAGGCTTCCAACGCCGGCGGTGTCGCCACCTCCGCTCTGGAGATGAGCCAGAACTCCGAGCGTCTGAGCTGGAGCTTCGAGGAAGTGGACAGCAAGCTGAAGACCATCATGGTCAACATCTTCCACAACCTGGACAACGCCGCCAAGGAGTACGGCATGGCAGGCAACTACGTTGCCGGTGCCAACATCGCCGGCTTCCTGAAGGTCGCCGATGCCATGAACGCTCAGGGTATTGTGTAATTGGATATCAAAAATCACCCTATGTCCTACGACATAGGGTGATTTTTAGTCTTCTACATATTCTGCAATATCTTCTAATCTGCACCCTAATACGGAACACAACTTGTTCATAGTTTTTGTTTCCATATTATCATTCGCTCTCAATCTGCGAATTGTCTTGCTGTCGATCCCACACCGCTCACGAAGCTGGTAAGTAGTTACATTCTTTTCCTTCATGGTTTTCCACAGTCTGTCAAATTTTATCATTGGACACACCCCCATCTTGACACCAGTTATTATGGGGGTTATAATCCAATTTATTAAGGGGATATAATCCCCATATCTTAAATGACAAGGTGCATTGACCTTATGAAAAACCAAGAATTAATCGATCTTTGTACCGGTATTATTTTAACACCGAGCCATCACGGCGAGCACTGCTTAGGTAGTGGTGATAACCCGGAATACGAATGTTGCTGCGATGAGTGTGATTATTATTTGTTCTGTTTTCCGGAATGGGATATATATTAAAGCTCATTCAAAAACATTTTCACTGTGCGGCGGTTTTTGAGGACGATGGTTTCGGCGTGTTCCGCTTCGTTCAGCAGACGGTAATTCCGCTCCCGCTTATCCCGGTTGTAATTCCAGACCCATTTGAGGAACTCAAAATCAATTCGCTCCGGGCAGCCCTCGCCCATATCCGGGCGCACCGTTCCATAGGTGGTTAAGACACGTTTGATCACCCCACGCAGGCAGGCAAAGCGGCTGAAATCCAGATAGATGATGGTATCGCACCGGGCAATGCGCTCCGGCATGGTGCGGTTGAAATTGCCGTCCATGATCCATTTTTCCTTCGCTAGTTCTTGACGGTGCAATTCGTCAAATTCCTCCCTGTCCATCTCTACCCAGCCCGGTTTCCACCACAGCTTATCCAGGTGAACCACCGGGATGTCCAGCTTTTCTCCCAACTGCCGGGCAAGGGTGCTTTTTCCTGCTCCGCCGCAGCCGATGATAATAATTCGTTCCATTGTCCCTCCTCAAATACAAAGCGACGCAGTCAACTTTTCAGTCAACTGCGTCGCTTTCAGATTCTTCTTATATACGACGAAATTAGTA
Organism: Faecousia sp.; assembly: GCA_045123795.1. Classification (GTDB taxonomy): domain Bacteria; phylum Bacillota; class Clostridia; order Oscillospirales; family Oscillospiraceae; genus Faecousia. Next base: position 3,284 of record JBGVKN010000184.1, read on the forward strand.
TGCAACGCCCCAGTAGATCATCTTATCGGCGGGTTTGCCGCAGCAGGCGCAGGTTTCGCCCAAGCGCTCCTGCGCGAAGGGGATGCAGCGGGAGGACATGCCGGCCACTTCCTTCATCTTCAGCTCGCACTCCAGCTCGCCGCACCACATGGTCTTGACGAAGCCGCCGTTTTTCTCCTGCAGCTCCTTGGCTTCCTCAACGGAGTGGGCCTCGTAGATGTGCTCTTCCAGATTCTTCTTAGCACGCTCGTACATACCCTGATGGACAGCTTCAAGCTGCTCTGCAACGGCAGTTTCCAGATCCTCCAGCTTGCAGACGATCTTCTCACGGTCGTTACGGCGAACCAGCACGCACTGGCCGTTCTCCAGATCACGGGGGCCGCACTCCACACGCAGAGGCATGCCCTTCATTTCATACTCGGCGCACTTCCAGCCCATGGAGTTATCGCTGTCGTCCACCTTCACACGGAAACCGGCGGCGGTCAGACGGTTCTTCAGCTCAGCGGCAGCTTCCAGAACGCCGGGCTTATGCTGGGCAACAGGCAGGATGACCACCTGAACAGGGGCAACCTTAGGAGGCAGAACCAGACCGTTGTTATCGCCGTGGGTCATAATGATGCCGCCGATGAGCCGGGTGGACACGCCCCAAGAGGTTTCGTGGGGGTTGGTCTTCTGGTTGGTTTTATCAGTGAATTCGATGCCAAAGGCCTTGGCAAAACCGTCGCCAAAGTAATGGGAAGTGCCGGCCTGCAGAGCCTTGCGGTCGTGCATCATGCACTCAATGGTGTAGGTAGCTTCCGCACCGTTGAACTTTTCCTTATCGGTCTTCTGACCACGGGTGACAGGCATGGCCAGCACGTTCTCGCAGAAGTCAGCGTAGACGTTCAGCATAGTTTCGGTGAAGTCCTTGGCCTCCTCAGCGGTGGCATGGATGGTGTGGCCCTCCTGCCACAGGAACTCCCGGTGGCGCAGGAAAGGACGGGAGGTCTTCTCCCAGCGCAGGACGCTGCACCACTGGTTATACTTCATAGGCAGATCCCGGTGGGACTGCAGCACGTTGGCAAAATGCTCGCAGAACAGGGTTTCGGAAGTGGGACGGATGGCATAGCGCTCCTCCAGCTTGTCGCCGCCGCCCATGGTGACCCATGCGCACTCGGGGGCGAAGCCCTCAACGTGATCCTTCTCCTTCTGCAGCAGGCTTTCGGGAATCAGCAGAGGCATATAGACATTCTCAACACCCTGCTTCTTAAATTCCTTGTCCATGATGTTCTGGATATTTTCCCAGATGGCGTAGCCATAGGGACGGTAGATGAACACGCCCTTGATGGAAGAATAGTCGATGAGCTGTGCCTTCTTGCACACATCGGTAAACCACTGGGCGAAGTCCACCTCCATATCGGTGATCTCTGTGACCTTTTTATCTTTAGCCATTGTAATTTTCATCCTCTCAGGTTTTGCTTTTCGTTACATTTAATTGTAACATATCTGTCAAGAGGTGGGAAGATAAACATTTTTCGCAAAAGACGTTGTAATTCTTGCGGAAATTTGATATACTGACTTGAGATGCAAAAGAACGGAGGTTTTTTCCATGAAATCCATCCGCGAGATTTATAAAATTGGCAAAGGCCCTTCCTCCTCCCACACCATGGGTCCGGAGCGAGCCGCCAAGCTGTTCAAAGGAAAATATCCCCTGGCAGACGAATTTCGGGTGATCCTGTACGGTTCCCTGAGCAAAACCGGCGTGGGTCACGGCACTGACCGGGTGGTGCGGGAGGTTCTCTCTCCCCTACCCACCGAAATTGTATTCTCCGACGATCATCTGCCCAACTCCCACCCCAATACCATGGATTTCATCGCCTTGCAGGGTGGCAGTCAAATTGGCACCCTCCGGGTCGAATCCATCGGCGGCGGTGATATCCGCATCCCCGGCACCACCGAGGCAGAGAGCGAAGAAGTGTACATCGAGCACTCCTTTGCGGAAATCGCCGATTTCTGCAAATGGCGCTACATCAACACCCTGTCTGAATATGTGGAGCTGAACGAAGGGCCGGAGATTTGGGACTTCCTGATGGAAGTCTGGCAGGTCATGAAGCAGTCCATTGAGGATGGATTGAAAGCTGAAGGTGTCCTCCCCGGTGGACTGAACGTTCAGCGCAAAGCAAAGTATTTGCTGGAGCGTGATATTCCCGTGCGGGCGCCGGCCCTGGCTGAATTCCGTCAAATCGCCGCTTACGCCTACGCCGTGGCAGAGCAAAACGCCGGCAACGGAACCGTCGTCACTGCTCCTACCTGCGGTGCCTGCGGCGTACTGCCGGCAGTGCTGAAATATGCACAGGACACCAGAGGTCTATCCGACGAGGAAATCTGCCGTGGTCTTGCAACCGCCGGTATCATCGGCAATCTGACTAAGCGAAACGCCTCCATTTCCGGTGCGGAAGCCGGCTGTCAGGCCGAGATCGGCACCGCCTGCTCCATGGCCGCCGCCGCACTGGCGGAGCTGTATAAGCAGGATCTGGATCAAGTGGAGTATGCGGCAGAGGTCGCCATGGAACATCACTTAGGTCTGACCTGCGATCCCATCTGCGGCTTGGTGCAGATTCCCTGCATCGAGCGCAACGCTGTCGCCGCCATGCGGGCCATGAATGCCTGCAATTTAAGCTATTTCCTCACCGGCTCGAGAAATATCAGCTACGATATGGTCTGCCGGGCTATGCACGAAACCGGCATCAATCTGAACCACCGCTTCCGTGAAACCAGCGAGGGCGGTCTGGCAAAGCTGTACAACAGAAAACGTAAATAACCGAAAGGATGAAATACACACTATGAAACTCGGCATTGTGGGACTTCCTAACGTAGGCAAGTCCACCCTCTTTAACGCCATCACCAATGCAGGTGTTCCGGCGGATAACTACGCATTCTGCACCATTGACCCCAACGTGGGCGTGGTGTCCGTGCCCGACGAGCGGCTGAACTGGCTGGCTGACTTCTATCAGCCCAAAAAGCACACCCCCGCCGTCATCGAATTCGTTGACATTGCAGGCCTTGTGAAGGGCGCATCCAAGGGCGAGGGCTTGGGCAACAAGTTCCTGTCCAACATCCGCACCACCGATGCTATCGTCCATGTGGTTCGCTGCTTTGACGATTCCAATGTCACCCACGTGGAGGGCAGCACCGATCCCCTGCGTGACATTGACATCATCAATCTGGAGCTGGTTATGGCTGACATCGAAATGGTAGAGCGCCGCATCGACAAGGCTCAGAAAGCCATGAAGGGCGGCGACAAGCGTTTCGCCCGGGAGGTTCAGATCTTCACTGAACTGCTGGCGCACCTGAACGAGGGTAAGCTGGCCCGCACCTTCGACTGCGATGACGAGGATCGGGCACTGATCGGAACTTCTGATCTTCTGACTCTGAAAAAGACCATCTACGTTGCAAATCTGGCTGAAAATGAAATCAACGAGCCGGAAAGCAACCGTCATTACATGGCTGTTAAGGGTCTGGCTGCCGCCGAAGGCAGCGAGTTGCTGCCCATTTGCGCCAAGCTGGAGGCTGACATCGCCGAGCTGGATGACCCCGAGGAAAAGGCCATGTTCATGGAAGAACTGGGCGTTGCGGAAAGCGGTCTGGATCGGCTGATCAAGTCCAGCTATGCGCTGCTGGGCCTGATCTCTTTCCTGACTGCCGGTTCCGATGAGTGCCGGGCATGGACCATCAAGAAGGGCACCAAGGCTCCTCAGGCCGCCGGTAAGATCCACACCGACTTTGAGCGTGGCTTTATCCGGGCTGAGGTCATCGCTTTCGAGGACATGAAGGCCTGCGGCACCATGGCCAACGCCAAAGCAAAGGGTCTGGTTCGCAGCGAGGGTAAGGAATACGTCATGAAGGACGGCGACATCGTCAACTTCCTGTTCAATGTGTAACTCTCTCGAACAAAAAAATTCAAACAGTCTCATATCGTCGATATTTTATTTACTATACGAACAGCATATTTCTACATTGCGAACACATTGTGCCTTGATCAATTCTCTCTTTTGCAGACGCACGCCACACCTTTCCGCATTTAGAGTTTAGGATTGTTTGGAATGTATGCAAAAATATCCCCCCACCCGGCTTGTGCGGCGTGGGGGGATGCGCTATAATTCGACGTAAAGGTGCCCCGGCATGGCTGCAACCACACCGGGGCGTGCCGACCCAAATCGTCAAATAAAGGTAGGCTTCGCTATCATAGCACAGCCTGCCGAAAAAAGAAAGAGGTATGTTATGAAAAAGCTGATTTCCCTACTTTTGGCGGCCGTTCTCTGCCTGAGTCTGTTCGCCGGATGCTCCGCGCCCGATGGTGCGGACGGTGCCACCCGCATTGTCAAAGACACTTGGGGACGGGAAGTTGAGATCCCCGAAACCGTTGAAAACATTGTTTGTCTTGGGTCCGGCGCACCGCGAATTGCCGCCTATTTAGGTGTGATGGATATGCTGGTTGGCGCAGAGGATCACGACAAGAAGGCCCAGACCGTGCTGCGTGATTACACCATGGTTTATCACAACGATATCAAGGATCTGCCGGCCGTGGGCGCAGGTGGCGGCAGCGGTGCCAACAACGGCTATGCCGAGCAGATCATTGAAGTGCAGCCGGATGTGATTTTGGCAGGCTTTTCTCAGGAAGCCGCTGAGGAATTGCAGAATCAAACCGGTATTCCCGTGGTCTGTGTCCGTTATTTGAGCATCAATTTCGTGGACGAAAGCTTCTACACCGCCATGCGTGTCTTTGCGGAGGTGGTGGGCGCTCAGGCGCGGTGCGAAACGGTTCTGAAGTTCATTGATGACTGCAAAAAGGACTTAAATGACCGCACCAAGGACATTCCTAATGGTGACAAAAAAACCGCTTACACTGGTGCCGTTACCTTCTCCGGCCGCCATGGCTTTGCCGGCACCTATGCCAATTTCGGACCACTCATGGGTGTCAATGCGCTGAATGTGGCTGACGAGGTGAAGGATACCAATTACTTTGAAACCGATCTTGAAAAGATCGTGGAGTGGGATCCGGATGTGATTTTCCTGGATCCGGGCAATATGGATCTTGTGAATGACGAATACAAGACCAACCCCGGTTATTTCGATGACCTGCGGGCGGTGCAGGAGGGGAATGTCTACGCCATGCCCTCCTTTAATAACTGCGGCACCAATGTGACCTATGCCCTGATGGATGCTTACTATGCCGGCATCGTGCTGTATCCCGATGCCTTTGCCGATGTGAAGATAGAAACCATCGGTGCTGAAATCCTGCAGATCATGCTGGGCGAAAACTTCTTTGAGGAAATGGAACAGGGTGGCTTGTACTACGGCAAGCTGACCATTGGTAAATAAATATGAAACAGACCGATCTTACCGCATACAACAAGT
>JBGVKN010000185.1:0-1531 GCA_045123795.1 Faecousia sp.
ACTTGTTGTATGCGGTAAGATCGGTCTGTTTCATATTTATTTACCAATGGTCAGCTTGCCGTAGTACAAGCCACCCTGTTCCATTTCCTCAAAGAAGTTTTCGCCCAGCATGATCTGCAGGATTTCAGCACCGATGGTTTCCATCTTCACATCGGCAAAGGCATCGGGATACAGCACAATGCCTGCATAGTATGCATCCATCAGGGCATAGGTCACATTGGTGCCACAGTTATTAAAGGAGGGCATGGTGTAGACATTTCCCTCCTGCACCGCCCGCAGGGCATCGAAATAACCGGGGTTGGTCTTGTATTCGTCATTCACAAGATCCATGTTGCCCGGATCCAGGAAAATCACATCCGGGTCCCACTCCACGATCTTTTCAAGATCGGTTTCAAAGTAATTAGTATCCTTCACCTCGTCGGCTACATTCAAGGCGTTGACACCCATAAAGGGGCCAAAATTGGCATAGGTGCCGGCAAAGCCATGGCGGCCGGAGAAGGTAACGGCACCGGTGTAAGCGGTCTTTTTGTCATCGTTAGGAATGTCCTTGGTGCGGTCATTCAAGTCCTTTTTGCAGTCATCAATGAACTTCAGCACCGTTTCGCACCGTTCCTGCGCGCCAACCACTTCGGCAAAGACCCGCATGGCGGTGTAGAAGCTTTCGTCCACGAAATTGATGCTCAAATAACGGACACAGACCACGGGAATACCGGTTTGATTCTGCAATTCCTCAGCGGCTTCCTGAGAAAAGCCTGCCAAAATCACATCCGGCTGTACTTCAATGATCTGCTCAGCATAGCCGTTGTTGGCACCGCTGCCGCCGCCTGCGCCCACGGCCGGCAGATCCTTGATGTCATCGTGATAAACCATGGAGTAATCACGCAACACAGTCTGAGCTTTCTTATCGTGGTCCTCTGCGCCTGCCAGCATATCCATCACACCAAGGTAGGCGGCAATTCGCGGTGCGCCGGAGCCAAGACAAACGATGTTTTCAACGGTTTCGGGGATCTCAACTTCGCGCCCCCAAGTGTCTCTGACAATGCGGGTAGCACCGGCCGCTCCATCAGGAGCGGAGCATCCGGCAAACAGACTCAGGCAGAAAACGGCTGCCAAAAGTAGGGAAATCAGCTTTTTCATAACATACCTCTTTCTTTTTGCGGCAGGCTGTGCTATGATAACGAAGCCCACCTTTATTTGACGATTTGGGTCGGCACGCCCCGGTGTGGTTGCAGCCATGCCGGGGCACCTTTACGTCGAATTATAGCGCATCCCCCCACGCCGCACAAGCCCGGTGGGGGGATATATCTTTCAAAAATCCATATGGCGATGGTGCAGTATATACGCTTGCCGCCGGCTCCTGATTGTGCACATACAGGAGAACATAAAATAAATAGACGAATAATATCGGCGAATTGCAATAGCAAGTTGCAATAGTTTTGACAAGTGACGATCCTTGCGGGGGCGGTTTGTTCTTACGGAGGGAGGGGCGTAGCCCCGACCGGAGGAAGAACAAACCGCGGCCAGCGGCTTA
>JBGVKN010000186.1:0-3303 GCA_045123795.1 Faecousia sp.
AATGGATAGAGCATGGGATGCCGGTTCCGTGGGTTGGGGTTTCGAGTCCCTGCCGGTGAACCAAAAAAGAGGAGGCCCATTGGGCAACCTGTTTTTTGGTACACCGGAAGGATGGACTCGAAAGGGCGGCACCAGTGGGCACACTGGTGCAAAAAGTGTCCGGTGGACACTTTTTAGCCCGTGGGAGAGTCCATCGTTCTGAGAGCGCAGCCGTATGGCTGTGAAATCAGAACGATAAAATAAAAGTAGATAAATTGTTGTTTCGCACACCACAAAAAACACTGCCCCGGGCTGTTTTCAACAGCCCGGGGCAACTGTATTCCATTATCCTTCCACAGCCATCAGCTTATCAATACGGCGCTGATGCCGGGGCTCGCCGGAGAACTCGGTTTCCAGCCATACATCCGCGATTTGCAACGCCAGCATCTGACCCACCACGCCGGCGCCAATGGCCATCATGTTGGTGTCATTGTGCTCCCGGGTCAGTCGGGCAGACATCACATCGGACAGCAGAGCGCAGCGGATGCCCTTGACCTTGTTAGCGGTGATGGACACACCGATACCGGTGGTGCACAGCACGATACCCTTATCGCATTCCCCGTTGGCAACCGCCCGTGCGGCAGCTTCCGCAAACTCGGGGTAGTCGCAAGAGTCGGCGGTATAGGTGCCGAAATCCTTCACTTCGTGGCCTTTCTTGGTCAAATGCGCCACCATCACGTTCTTCAGCTCCAGTGCGCCGTGATCGCAGCCAATCGAAATCTTCATATCTTTATCCTCCTATATCACATATCCACCGTTGACGCTCAAAACGTGACCGGTGATAAATTCCGCATCCGCCAGATACGCCATGGCTCTGGCAATATCCATGGGCGTCCCGTTGCGGCCCACAGGGGTTTCTTCTTTCATGGCATCCATGATTTCCGGGTCTACATTGGCGCACATATCCGTCAAAATCACGCCGGGAGCCACACAGTTGACCCGAATGCCACTGGGCCCCAACTCCTTGGCAAGCGCCTTGGTCATGGCAATGACAGCGCCTTTGGTGGCGGAATAGGCCACCTCACAGGAAGCACCCACTTCGCCCCACATGGAGCTGACCGTAACGATGCTGCCCCGGTGCTTTTTCAGAAAGCCCGGCATGGCGGCATTGACGCAGTTGTAAATGCCTTTGACATTCACATCAAACAGCCGATCCCAGCTTTCCTCGCTCATCATGCTCATCAGCCCCGACCAGCAAATGCCGGCATTGCAGATCAGGATGTCCACATCCCCGATACGGGCAAAGGCATTACGGACGGCCTGTCCATCGGCGACATCGCACCGAATGGGGGTAGCACCGGTTTTTTCAGCCACGGCTTGGGCGACCTGATCCTCTTTTTCATACAAGAAGAACACGGTATCGCCCCGGGCGGCAAACAGTTCCACCGCAGCAGCCCCGATCCCCCGGGACCCGCCGGTAATCAAAACATTCGACATAATGTACTCCCAACAAACATTACAAATCAGGGCTGCCGAAAAACGGCAGCCCTGATGGATCATCTTCTTCTGCCCTTGGAGCGGTGGTCAGAATACTGCTTCAGGGAAGACAGCTTGCTATCGGATTCAGACATAAATGCCTTCAGCTTTTCCTCAAAGATCTGGTCAGCGGTCTTGGGAGCTGCGGGCTGTACAGGTGCGGGACGGGCAGGACGGTTCTGTCCCTGGGGCTGATTGCTGCGGAAATTCCCCCGGGGGGCATTTTCCCGCTGGGGCTTGGGCTCCAGCCGTTTGATGGACAAATTGATCTTTCCGTTCTCCGTGCCGATGACTACAACTTTTACGTCCTGTCCTTCGGTCAGGTGCTGGCGGATATCGCTGACGTAGGCATTGGCCACCTCAGAAATATGTACCAAGCCGGTCTTATTCTCCGGCAAGGCAACAAATGCACCGAAGTTGGTGATGGATTTGATTTTACCTTCTAAGATGGCTCCAACGGTTAACTCCATAATTTTCCTTGCTTCCTCTCAAAATTACGTGGCGGGGACGTATACGATGGTGTCCGGGTCCACCAATCCCAGCTCGTCCTCGGCAATATCGAGGATGCTGTCCTTTGAACCCAGTGCGTCGATATTCTGCTCCAGCTCACGGTTTTCCTGCTCCTGAGCGGCGGCCTGTGCGCGTCCTGCGTTCAGTTTGGATTCTTCCCGACCGATAGCGGTATGAATCGTCACCAGAGCTGCCGTAGACAGTACGATGACTCCCAGCAACGCCACTTTGATCAGCGTCTTGCCGGGACGGTATACCAGTTTGATCTTGGAAAGGGGATTGACCCGCTTTTTCATAATGGTTCCCTCCGGATTTTCGCCGGATATGCCGACGACTATTCCAGTATATTGTACCCCTTTTTTTCACAGATGCAAATACTTTTTTCAAAAATTTACCCATTATTTTATAAATTTTTTGTAAAGGCGTTAAAATAATGGATTCTACTCTTCCAAGCAGCTTCCAGAACAGGGAAAACAGGGGTCTAAGCAGCCGCCCAGCGGTTAGTTCCCACGCAAGTGCACCAAGGCCCAACGCTGCTGTCGCTCCCAGTCGGATATCTCCTCGGCAGATGCCAAAGCTGAGCCAGATCCACGCCCACAGGGCGGCAGCAACGGTTACAAAATCGGTCAGGGCTGTCCACCGGGGGCGCAGCGGTCGCAAGAAACCGTACAGCAACCCCAGACCGCCGCCCATAGCCAGTCCCCACAAAAACCGAGCGGCAGCCTGAACCGGTGCGGTCATCCGAACAACCGGCGAAGTGCGCCACCGCTGCGTTTCGGCTCCTCATAAATCAGTGCGGAAATGGTGCCTTCCACGTCTACCTGTCCCCCCTCTAGGGAAAGGGTTTTTAGTTGTAAGTCACGACCTTGGATCACCAATGTCCCCAGCGCCGTTTTTAGGATCACCGCATCCTCCTCGAAGCTGACCACTTCGGTCACCCCACTCATGGTCAGCTTTTTGCGTTCGCTGAGCGTCAGCTTGTGGGGCAGTGCCATTCGTTCATCCCCCATGTCCATCCCTCCCATCTGACAAAGCCTATGCCCTGCCCACGGGTAATATGACCGGACTGATAAATTGTTGTTTAGCGGATTACCGGCGCACTAAAAAAGAAGTATGTCATTACGAGCCAGTGCGCCACAGCGACGCGCTAAGAGCCGCCGCTCTGCGGCGGTTGCGCTCTGCACGCGCCTGCGGGCGCAGTGGCGTGGCAATCTCCCGGATTTTCTGGTCTTTTCGTTGGTAATCGTAACATTTGCGCATCGCCGTGGGGGATTGCCA
>JBGVKN010000187.1:0-1614 GCA_045123795.1 Faecousia sp.
TTTTGAGCTGTATATTCTTTATGAATACGTTCTGTTTCCGTAAAATAACCAACGCATCGAAGTGTTTTAGGTTTTTGGGAGGGTCAAGACCCTCCCCTACGGAATTCGTGTCCTAACCCTGTAAACAACAATTTATCTTACGAACGATGCAAAAAGAGCGTGCCGGTGGCACGCTCTTTGCATCTATCAAATTCTTGCCACACCGGAGGCCTTGGCAGCCTCGGCAACAGCCTTGGCAACAGCGGGGCCCACACGGGGGTCGAAGGCGGCGGGGATGATGTAATCCTCGCACAGCTCCTCGTCGGAGATCAGACCGGCAATAGCCATGGCGGCAGCCATCTTCATCTCCTCGTTGATGTCAGAAGCACGGACATCGAAGGTGCCACGGAAAATGCCGGGGAAGGCCAGCACGTTGTTGACCTGGTTGGGGTAGTCGGAGCGGCCGGTGGAAACCACACGGGCGCCGCCTGCCTTGGCGTCCTCGGGGAAGATCTCGGGGGTGGGGTTGGCGCAGGCGAAGACGATAGCGTCCTTGTTCATGGTCTTAACCATGTCGGTGGTCAGGGTGCCGGGGGCGGAAACGCCGATGAACACATCAGCGCCCACGATCACGTCAGCCAAGCTGCCCTGAACCTTGTCCAGGTTGGTGACCTGAGCCATTTCTTCCTTGATCCAGTTCAGCTTCTCACGGCCGGCGTAGATGGCACCGGTGCGGTCGGTCATGATGACGTTCTTGAAGCCAGCGCTCAGCAGCAGCTTGACGATGGAAATAGCGGCGGCACCGGCACCGGAGGTGACGATCTTCACGTCCTCTTTCTTCTTGCCGACGACCTTCAGGGCGTTCAGCAGACCGGCCAGAGTAACAATGGCGGTGCCGTGCTGGTCATCGTGGAAGATCGGAATGTCGCACTTTTCCTTCAGCTTGCGCTCGATCTCGAAGCAGCGGGGAGCGGAGATATCCTCCAGGTTCACGCCGCCGAAGGAGCCGGAGATCATGTAAACGGTGTTGACGATCTCGTCAACATCCTTAGACTTGACACACAGGGGGAAAGCATCCACATCGCCGAAGGCCTTGAACAGGACGCACTTGCCCTCCATAACGGGCATACCGGCCTCGGGGCCGATGTCGCCCAGACCCAGAACGGCGGTGCCGTCGGTGACAACGGCGCAGATATTGTGACGGCGGGTCAGGTCGTAGGACTTCTGAACATCCTTCTGGATCTCCAGACAGGGCTGAGCAACGCCGGGGGTGTAAGCCAGGGACAGGTCTTCCTTGGTGGCAACGGGCACAGTAGCGACAACTTCGATCTTGCCCTTCCACTCGTTATGCAGACGCAGGGACTCTTTTGCGTAATCCATGATCGTTTTTCTCCTTTTATGTGTTATTTTAATTTTGGTTAGTATGCTAAATTGTTGTTTACGGCACTGGCGCGGAAGCGCCCCAAGCCTCCCTCTGATGAGGGAGGTGGCACGCCGAACGGCGTGACGGAGGGAGAGAAAATGTGAAAATCATCTCACTGCCGAGGAAAACTGCACATTTTATCTCTCCCTCAGTCAAAAATCAGAGATTTTTGACAGCTCCCTCGTCAGAGGGAGCCTTTGCGCCCGGAGGGC
>JBGVKN010000188.1:0-17077 GCA_045123795.1 Faecousia sp.
ACAGGTCTGTGTCAACCACGGCCTAAAGGCCCTAATACCGGGCATTTGAGCCGAAATTTGCAGGGGACATTCGCAAAAAACACTGCCTAAGATAATACCAATTGATATGGGGTGGTTTTTAGAGGTCCCCAACAATTTATCGTTCCACTTGGCACACGGTTTTTATTGACACCCTCTGGCGGCTTTGCTATACTAAACAAAAAACGGAGTGTGGACTATGAAACGAACGGATTACATCTCTTGGGACGAATATTTCATGGGCATTGCCATGCTGGCGGCCAAGCGCAGCAAGGACCCCAGCACACAGGTAGGTGCCTGCATCGTTTCCCCGGACAATATCATCATCTCCACCGGCTACAACGGAATGCCCAAGGGCTGCTCCGATGACGAATTTCCTTGGGATCGGGAGGGCGAGCAGACCAAATACCCCTATGTCGTCCACGCCGAGCTGAACGCCATCCTGAACGCCAACGGCCGTGACCTGCGAAACAGCCGGGTCTACGTAGCCCTGTTCCCCTGCAACGAGTGCGCCAAGGCCATCATCCAGAGCGGTGTGAAGGAAGTCATCTACCTGTCCGACAAGTATGCCGACACCCTGGGCACCATGGCCTCCAAGCGGATGCTGGACGCCGCCAAGGTCAGCTACCGCCAGTTGGAAACCGGCGTAGATTCCATCACTCTCAGCTTCATTCCCCCGGAAAAGCAGAAATAAGATCAGCGGAGCCGCAACTGCGGCTCCGCTTTTTGCGCTTACAGCACCTTGCCTCCGTTGACGGTGAGCCGGAATTTGCATCCCAGCATTTCCGCCGCCCCTCGGCACATCATCATGCGCCCGAGGAAGATGTCGAAATATTCATACATGGTGCAAATGCTTTCGTCTACCTGCAAATTCAGGGAGATCTTGTGCTCCTCCGGCTCGACCTTCAAGCTGGAGCCGGTGACGGCGTAATTGACCCGGTCGTGAATGTCGAAATCCGCCTTATCCTGGGTGCGCACCCGGTTGCGGCGCACATCGGTCTTATCCGCCAAGATCAGGGCGGCGGACACCGCATCCCTCGCTCCACCGGTGGACTCGTCATGGTGCCCAATGGCGGCAATGACGGTGATCCGATCCAGCATAGGCAGATCCGTGGTTTTCAAAATGTCGTTTGCCAGAATAGCACCGTACTCCGCATGATGGGTGCGGTTGATGGCGTTGCCGATATCGTGCATGAAGCCTGCGATCTTCGCCAGCTCCACCTCGTGCTCATCATGGCCCAGACGGCGCAGAATGTACCCCGCCCGCTCGGCAACCAAAGCGCAATGGGCCTCGGAATGATCCGTAAAACCCAGCACACCCAGATTGAAATTGCCCCGCTCCAGCAGAGCCCGCACCTCCGGGTGATTTTTGATCCATTCATAAGTCATAGTTTTAACCTCCTTAGTATCTAGTAGGGCAGATCCCTATGGGTCGACTCCTGAACCTTTCGGTACTGCCGGGGGGATACACCGTATTCCTTTTTAAATGAGCGGTAAAATCCGGAGTAATCCCCGAATCCCGTCCGGACCGCCACATCTTCCAGTATAAACCCTTGCTCGATCAGGGTCTTTGCGGCAATCAGCCGCCGCTGAGTCACATACTGATAAAAGCTGACCCCCAGTTTTTTCCGGAAAGTCTGGGAAATGGTACTTTCGCTGACGTAAAAATGCCGGGCGGCCTCCGTCAGTGTTAAGGTTTGGGATAAGTTTTCCTCAATATAAGTCAGCAAACTGTCCAGCAGCTCCGGCTTTTCCGCTCGCATGGGCTGAGCGGAACGGTTCAAAAAAGCACGGCGGAGCTGGGCCAGCAGTGTGACGGTATTTCCCACCAGCAGCATTTGCCATTCGGGCCCGCCGCCCTGCGCCGCCTGCAAGGCGCTGTAAAACAGGTCACCCAAGGACTCCCATCGGGTTCCGGCGGTACGCAACAGGATACTGTACGCATACTCAAAATCGGCAGCTTCCGGGAAGCTGCGCAGCAGTCCCTTCATAAAATCCGCACTGATCCACAGCACGATCCGTTTATAGGGTTCTGCCATCTGCTCCGGCAGCAAGGGGCGGTGGCTGAGCCCCGGAGGAACCAGCACGATATCCCCCTTTTGCAGACGATACCGCTCCGTTCCGATCAGATATTCTGCGCCGCAGGTGTTGCAGGCGTAGAGGAACTCATAAAAATTGTGGGAATGCAGATTGACCTGAGTGTTGAAATAGCTCACATCCTGATGGCAGTCCACAAAAGGCGATTCCATCTCCAGCTCCTGATACAATGTGCCGGGATCTACGCCCTGCTGGCGCAGAAATAGGTTGCGCTGTTCCGGGTCCTTCATGTCCAGCTCCGGGGGAAGTTTCTGCATTAGCTTGTGTAAATTGGATAATTTCACAATGTTTCCCTCCTATGCGGATATCATTTGTGCAAATTATACCATAGATTTGCCGGAATTGCAATGTTTATTCACGATTTTGCAATTTATTTTGCGTTCATGTTTTGTTAAAATGTAGAGGTAAGTAAACGGGAGCCTGTCCGTTCCCGATAAAAACAAGGAGGAAACAAACATGGCAAAGAAACCTGTCACCAAGCTGAATGCCTTGCATCGCATTGGTTACGGTGCCGGTGACGCCGGCGGCGTGTGCATGCTGATGATGGTCACCACCTATCTGGAGCGCTTCTCCCGTAATATTCTGGGCGTAGATCCTGGCGTATTTGCTGCGATCCTGGTCGTCTGGAACGTCTGGGACGCCATCAACGACCCCCTGGTGGGTACCTTTATGGACTTCGCCTTCGCAAAGGCAAAGAACAAGTCCAACAAGTTCCGTCCCTGGATTCTGCGGTCTATCCCCATTTTGGCCATCGGTCTGATTTCCCTGTTTACCATGCCCTCGCTGTTTGACGGCCTGCTGTGCATCGTCGTTCTATTCGTTGCCAAGATCGTCTTCGAGCTGGGCTACACCATCATGAACATCGGCATGGGCTCCCTGCTGGGCGTTATGGCTACCAACGACGCTGAGCGTGCTTCCCTGGCTTCTGCCCGTGGCTTCGGTTCCACCGTTGGCGGCATGGTCGGCGGTCTGGCACTGCCCATCATCATTGAGGTTCTGGGCGAGACCAATGTCGGCTACGGCATCGCTGCCTGCATCGCTGCTATCCTGGGCTGCCTGATGGTCTTTGCACACTTCGCCTTCACTGTCGAGCGCAACGCTGCCGCTCAGGTCGCTGTCAAGACCGAAGAGGAGAGAGAAGCCGAGAAGATCAAGATCACCGATATTCTGCAGGTCTTCAAGGTCAACCGTCCCTACCTGGCCCTGTGTGTCCACTCCATCTGCATCTGCTTCGTCCAGGGCATTGCTCAGGGCGCTTCCACCTATATGTACGGCGACGTGCTGGGCAGCCTGGCTCTGCAGTCTGTTGGTGGTGTAATTTCTATGCCCGTTATGTTCGGCGGTCTGATTATCGCTCCCATTCTGGCTAAGAAGTTTGATTTCGTTGTGATCATCCGTACCGCTATTCTGATCGGTTGCGTCATGTTGGGTGGCTGCTTCGTTTATGCTGTTATGGCTGAGAACATGATCCCCATGCTGTACATCGCATGGTCCGGCATCGGCACCGGTCTGATCACGCTGTCCGTCCAGCTCCAGTGGGGTCTGGTGGGCGAGTCCATCGACTACAACGAGTACCTGACCGGCAAGCGCAGCGAAGGCTCCATCTACGGCACCTTCTCTCTGACCCGTCGTATCGGCACCACTTTGTCCCAGTCTCTGGCCGTTCTGATGGTCACCTGGTTCGGTTATCAGGCTGGCGCCGGTGCCGCACAGCCCGCTTCCGCCATTCTGGGCATCAAGCTGATGTGCATTCTGATCCCCGCCGTTATCGGTATGGGTTCCTGGCTGGCCTTCCGCTTCATCTGGGACATCACCCCCGAGAAGCGTGAGAAGATGGCCGCATGGAAGGCCGAGCGTGCCGCTCGTGCCGTCGAGTCTGCTGAGCAGTAATTCAATGTCAATCTTTTCTTCCTCGATAGGGAATGGCCGAAAGGTCATTCCCTATCACAATATGTAAAGGAGAATACTATGGACTACATTGTCAACACCCCCTGCGGCGCTGTGCAGGGTACGGCAGGCCGTGTGCCGGAAACGGTTGCCTTTAAGGGTATCCGCTACGCCACCGCCGGCCGCTGGGAGTACCCCACTCAGGTCACCCATTGGGATGGCGTATACGATGCCACCCAGTACGGTCACTGCTCCTTCCAGCCCCGTTCTTTTTATAATGAAGAAGAAAATCTGAAAAAGATCTTCTACTACCACGAATTCCGCAAGGGCGAAACCTATACCTACGACGAAGATTGCCTGTTTTTGAACATTTTCACCCCGGAAACCGCCAAAAGCGGCGATAAACTGCCGGTTCTGATCTACATTCACGGCGGCGGCTTCACCGGCGGCTGCGGTCACGAAAAGCACTTCGACGGCCCCGTGTGGCCTGCCAAGGGCATCATCGGCGTGACACTCAACTACCGCCTTGGCCCCATGGGCTTTATCTGCCTGCCCGAACTGAAGGAAGAAGCCGGTTTTACCGGCAACTACGGCCTGTACGACCAGATGACCGCCATCAAATGGGTCAGGGACAACATCGAAGCCTTCGGCGGTGACCCGGACCGCATCACCATCATGGGTCAGAGCGCCGGTGCCATGAGCGTCCAGCAGCACTGCCTGAGCCCTCTGACCGATGGCCTGTTCCACCGTGCCATGCTGTCCAGCGGCGGCGGTGTGAGCAAAATGCTGTCCGCCGCTCCGGCGGAAAAGCAGTACGCCTTCTGGCAGGCCGCCATGAAGAAGGCCGGCTGCGAGAATTTGGAGCAGTTCCGAGCCATTTCCCCCGAAAAGCTGTTCGAGGTCTGGCAGGAAACCAAAAAAGAGGTCAAGGGCGGCGGCTGCTTCCCCTGCATCGACGGACGGTTTGTTATTGGCTCCGGTGCGGAGCTTTTCGCCGCCGGAAAACAGAAGAACATCCACTACATGGCAGGCTCCACCAGCGAGGACATGATGCCTCCCATTCTGCAAAGCATGGCAAAAAAATGGTGCGCCGCACAGGAAAAGCCCAGCTACACTTGGTATTTCGACCGCCAGCTCCCCGGCGATGACTGCGGCGCATGGCACTCCTCCGACCTGTGGTACTGGTTCGGCACCCTGCCCAACTGCTGGCGGCCCATGGAGCAGAAGGATTACGATTTGAGCGAGCAGATGGTCAGTTACCTGTGCAACTTCGTCCGCACCGGCAATCCCAACCGGAGCGGCAAGCTGCCCACATGGATCGCTTCGGACAAAAATCAGCAAAAGGTGTTGCGTCTGGGTCAGGCTAAGACCCATATGTGCAAGCCCTCGGTGCTGAAAATGGTCAAAACCATGCTGACCAACAAGGCAGTGGGGGAATAAGGAATGAAAAATTGGGGTCGGCGAAAGCCGACCCCAATATTATTATCGAACCGCTGTGGTCTTTTTGCTCACCAGATAATGCACCCAGTAATAGCCGCAGATATACATCAGGAACAGCGCCACCACACCAAGAGGGTAGAGCACTTTGTTTCCGCCCACCCAATTAAACAAAATGTCATAGGGCGTGCCGTCGCCACGCATCAGAAACATATAGTTGTAATCGAGGAGGATATTAGCGATATAAGCCGCCACGCAGAAGCACAGCAAAATGGTGAAGGTGATGGGGATGTTTTTCTTGTCCATGCGGGTCATGCCGCTGATCAGAATGTACAGCGACGCAAAGCCGGAAATGGAATGGGTAATGCCGGACACCACATTGTCAAAAGAAAGTACAGGATAGGTACCGTAATTATTTCCGGCGAAATAAGTGCCGAAAACCGCACCCAAAATGCCGAAAATGCACACAAAATCCAGCGCCGCATCCTTGACCCGTCCCTTTGCGAAGGCCGCCAGCGGAATGGTGATCAGCTGGATACTGCACAAAAACAGAGGCAGTTCCGTCAGCCAGCCCATGGGGTCATTACCACGGATACACATCAGCACGATTTTGAACAGCTCAAAGCTGTCAATCAGGATCGCCGCCACCATCAAAACACGGTTTTTCGCCTGATCGCTTTTGTTTTGATTGCGCAGTCCCAACCACACAGCCATCACGATCATCACGACCATCAGCGAGGAAACGAACAAAAGGTGCTGCCATGAAAAGTAGCCCTCAGCCGGGCGGGTGTAACCGCCAAATCCAAAAAACTCTCTCATGCGATACTCCTATTTTCTATTTATTTGAAACAAAGGACGCTGTTTTTATTATAGCAGAAAACCGAATTTTGTCTATATCAGTAATGGTATTTCTTCCGTTTGGCAATCAAGAATATAATCCCGAGAACCACCGCCATGAACTCCGCCACGATCACACCGGCCCAAATGCCGTCAATGCCCCAAATCAGCGGCAGCAGCAGGATAGCCGCACACTGGAACACCATGGTGCGCAAAAAGGAGATCAGCGCCGAAGTCAGTCCATCGTTCAACGCCGTGAAGAAGCCGGATGAGAAAATACCGAAGCCCATAAATCCGAACGCCAACGCAAAGATCCGGAAGCCGGATACTGTCATCTCATAAAGCTCCGCATCGTAGCCCACGAAAAACCGGGAAAGGGGCGCGGCCATCAGCTCCGCCGCAACGATCATGCCAACTCCAAAAATGCCGACTAAAATCAGACTTTTTCGGAGCAGACCCTTCAGCTCCTCATAATTTTTCGCTCCGTCGTGATAGCTGACCACCGGGGAAGTGCCGATGGAAAAGCCGATAAACGCCGACGAGAAGATCATACTCACGTACATCATCACGCCGTAGGCCGCAACGCCGTTCTCCCCGGCGTATTTCAGGAGCTGGAAATTATACAAAATTCCAACGATGCTCATGGCGATATTGTTCATAAACTCCGACGAGCCATTGGTGCAGGCCTTTAGAATGGCACTACCGTCAAAGGAGGTCTTTCCAAGGCGCAGAATACTGCTGTTTTTCCGGAAAAAGTAGATTAGTGGCACCACGCCGCCCACAGTCTGGGCGATGGCGGTAGCCAGCGCCGCACCCACCAGCTTATAATCCTGTGGCAAAAGCAGTACCAGCACTGCGTCCAGCACCATGTTGGTCACGCCGGAAACTACGGTCATCACAAGACCAAGCTGGGGCTTTTCGGCGGCGATCAAAAAGCTCTGGAACATGACCTGCAAAATAAAGAAGGGCATTGCCACCAGAATGATCCGTCCGTAAATGGCACAGTTGTCCAACAGCGCACCCTCCGCACCCAGCAAGGTGGCGATGGGTCGGATGAAGATAAATCCCAATACCGAAAGCACCGCACCTGCCGCAAACGCTACATACACAAACAGGGAGAAATAGCTGTTGGCCTTTTCCCTGTCGCCCTCGCCGTAGGTTTTTGCCACCAGCGCCGTGCCGCCCGTGCCCAGCATGAAGCCCACAGTGCCCAAGATCATCAGCGCCGGAAAAATCAGATTAACTGCCGCAAAGGGAGTTTTTCCTGCAAAATTGGACACAAAGAACCCATCCACCACGCTGTAAATGGACGTAAAAATCATCATGGCAATGGAGGGCAGGGTGAATTTGATTAGTTTTCCATAGGTAAAGTGATCTGAAAGCTGAATGTTCATTTCTCCCTCCCAAACCAGCGGCTGGCAAAGCCCGCCACCGCAGGTGCCAGGGCCTTGATGTCCCAGTCCGTGGTGTTCACGGTCAGATGGTACGCATCCCGCTGTCCCCACTGGGAGCCGGAGATGATGGCTCTGGTCTGGGCACGCATTTTGTCGATCTGGCGCATCTTGCGGATCAGCTCCTTCTCGGTCATATCTTCCTCGGCCGATTTGCGCTCCTGACAGCGCATGACCTTTGCACGGGTTTCGGCACAGACGAAAATATTGAAGGGCTCATATTTCTGCAAAATCACATCGGCGTTTCTGCCGATGATGACAAAATCTCTGCCCAGTGCGGCGATGTTCTCGATAACCTCCTTCTGCTTGAGCAAAAGGGGTACCGTGCTGGACTGCACATAGCCGGCAGAGCTCAAGGTGCCACGGAACGTGATGGGGTACGCCTGCCAGCCCTGATTGGCCAATGCGTGGGCCACATGATCTTCGTCCAAGCCACTGCTTTTCGCCACAGCGGAGATGATTTCGCTGTCGTAATAATCGTAGCCCAGAAGATCGGCGATCCGTTTTCCCAGTTCTCTGCCGCCGGAGCCAAACTCACGGCTGATGGTAATGATGTTCATAGGAGGCCTCCTGCGTTTTTTTGTATTGTAGCATACGGCACACCAAAATGCGACCCCGTAATTTCTGAAAAAATCTGCTTTACCAAAATTACAGGATGGCTTTCAGAAAGATTTTATGCTATCATATCAGTAACAAAAAACACAGACGGAGGACGCTTTATGAACACTTATTTTCCCGAAATTAAGAAAAACTTTGGTTTTGGCATGATGCGCTTGCCCATGGTCGGCGAAGAAGTGGACATTTCCCAGACCACCGCAATGGTAGATGCCTTTCTGGAAGCGGGATTTAACTATTTTGACACCGCCCACCCCTACATCCGTGGAAAAAGTGAGCTTGCCATCCGGGAGTGCCTGACCAGCCGGTATCCCCGGGATCGGTATGTGCTAGCCAACAAGCTCTCCGGCGGCTGTGTTGAAAAGGAAGATGACATTCTGCCCTTTTTCCAGACCCAGCTGGAATGCTGCGGTGTGGATTATTTTGACTTTTATCTGCTCCATGCGGTCAGCGAAAAACAGGATGCGCACTTTACCAAGACGAATGCTTACGAGGTCGCCCGGCAATTAAAGGAGCAAGGTCGCGTCCGCCATCTGGGCTTTTCGTTCCATGACAGTGCCGATTTTCTGGATCGTTTCCTGACGGCACACCCGGAGATGGAATTTGTGCAGATCCAGTTTAACTATGCAGACTACGAAGATCCCAACGTGGAGAGCCGCAAGTGCTATGAGGTCTGCCGCAAGCACGGCAAGCCCGTGCTGATCATGGAGCCGGTGAAGGGCGGCAGTCTGGTAAACCTGCCGCAGGAGGCGCTGGAGCTGATGAACAACAGACCCGCCATCTATGCCATCCGTTACGCCGCCGGCTTTGAGGGCGTTGTCATGGTTCTGTCCGGCATGAGCGATATGGCGCAGATGGAAGATAATCTTTCCTTTATGACGGATTTTTCGCCGCTGAATGCACAGGAGCACCATATCGTTGATCAGGTGCGGACTCTCTACCAAGCCCAGCACCGCATTCCCTGCACCGATTGCCGCTACTGCGTTGACTTCTGCCCGGCTGGTGTACCGATTCCCACCATCTTTGCACTGATGAACCGGAAGCGGGCAGGGGAAGGTGACCCGGATGGGGACTATGCCGCACTGAGCGTCCACGCCGATGACTGTCTGGTATGCGGCAAGTGTGAAGCCCAGTGCCCCCAGCACCTGCGTATCCGCCGGTTGCTGAGAGAGGTTACAAAGGCATTTGCCTGAATTAAGAATTAGGAGTGACATACCGCCATGCCGTTTGGGATCATAACAAATAAAGAGGATCATGGGTTGGCATCCATGGGTGCCAAGCAGCGGCTGCTCCTACGGTCCTCACCACGCTTTCTGCCTGGAGACCCAATTCTTCCCCGACTCTCCCAATCAACCTACATTCCCATCCGCAGTTCTGAAAGCCGGAGATGAATATACCCACTGCACCATATTCCGCTTCACATCCAAATCATTATAGATAGCACTGACCGCTTCATCGGGTGTGAAGGTTTTTGAAATATCTAAAAAGTTTAGAAAAGTAAATAACAAAACGGCAATTCATTTAAATGAACTGCCGTTTTGTTTGTGGTGCGGGCAACAGGACTCGATTTAATCAAGGTTCGGCTCGGTCAATCCCTCGCCGGCGACGCTCATCCGCGCCGCATTTAGATGGGTTCGAGCCCTGCATTGCTTATAAATAGAGCAAGGGAGGCGTTGCCTCCCTTGCTCTATTTGGTGCGGGCAACAGGACTCGAACCTGCACGCTCTCGCAGTGGAACCTAAATCCACCGAGTCTACCAATTCCACCATGCCCGCGGATATGAATTGACAATTGACAATGGACAATTGACAATTATTTGCTTTTATGAAAACTGCGCATCGGATTCCGGGGAATCTGTTACCACAGATCTCTACTGCTTTTTCCCAAACCAGTATTGGTTCATTTCTGCAAGGAATTCGCTTGTGATGGGGAAACCGGAGCTTTCGCCGATGACAGAGTCGACCCCGCAATATGGGCAGAGGGCCGTTCCCTCTGCGTCGCAATCGTTATCGCCGGTCAGCCAGAAGAAGATCTCAGCCGGTTCGAAGATCTTTTGGCAATAGAAACATCCGCAAACAGAATCCTGCTTGAGCTGCGCCATGTGGTTATTGCTAAACTTATGGGCCTCAATGTAATCTGCCATAGAATTCCTTTCTTTGCGCGGAGAATGAAACGGATCGTGCTGTGAGGGCGGTTGATAACTGCCTTGACATTCTTGCAATGCCTGTTTGCTAGTTGTAAGTTTACCACAATTGCCGAGGCTTTGTCAACTGCGCCGGGGGTTGCTTTTGGGCTAGTTGCCCAATTTATACAAAAAATATGCCCCGGTTTGTGCAATAGTTCTTGACTTTCCTCTTTTTCACCGTTACAATAAGTTTGGTATAGTGTACGCTGGAAAGTGTTTACAAACCTTCCGCGTTTCATTTTTATCCGGCAAAAGCCGTTTGGGTTTTGCGCCGCATGGCGTTATTTTTGAGCAACAGATGCCGAGGATGTCCCTCCGGTGGACAAAGTGCCTCCTGTGTTTTTCACGCGGAAGATCGTAGCCGCGCGGGAGCTGCTGAAGCCGGGGTCTCCAAAGGCTCTGCGTAAATTTGCTGACCGGTCTATCGGTCAATGTCATTTAAGTTAGCTGTCATCCTGAGCATAGCGAAGCAAATTCAAATTTGTATGATTGCCGGTGGCAATTATACATTAAAATCGCTGAAAGCACGAAGCCAAAGGATCCGTTTCCCAATGGAAATTACGGATTCTTCGACTCCCTCTCGACTACGCTCGAGGTCGCTCAGAATGACACGGTTTTCTTAACGAAGGGGCATTGGATCATCGGTCTGTCATTGTGCCAATTTTACACCTGGGGTTGCTATGCCCACCTCCGGCTTATGCCTTATCTTATACAAGGAGGTGTGCTTGATTATGGGTCCTGTACAAATTATTTTACTCGTCCTGGGTGGCGTTTTGCTGCTGGGTCTGGGCTTTGCCTTGGGCATCGGCTACCGTAAGAAGGTAGCGGAAAAGGCCATCGGCTCTGCAGAAACCGAAGCTACCCGCATCATCAACGAGGCTATCCGCAGCGGTGAGAGCCGCAAGAAGGAAATGCTTCTGGAAGTGAAGGACGAGATCCATAAGTCCCGCACAGAACACGAAAAGGAAATGAAGGAGCGCCGTGCTGAGGTTACCAAGCAGGAGCGCCGCCTGCAGCAGAAGGAAGAGTCTCTGGACAAGAAGACCGACGCCTTCGAGCGCAAGGAAGAGGAACTGAGCAAGCGCCTTGCAGAAGTGGCTCAGGCCAAGGCGGAAGCCGACGAGCTGAAAGCCAAGCAGCTTGCCACCTTGGAGCAGATCTCCGGTCTGACCCAGGAGCAGGCCAAGGAATATCTGCTGGAGAGCGTGGAGAACGAAGTTCGCCACGAGACCGCTATGAAGATCAAGGAGATCGAAGCCCAGCTGAAGGACGAGGCTGACGACAAGGCTCGTGAGATCCTGTCCGTTGCCATCCAGCGCTGCGCCGCCGATCATGCCGCAGAGGCTACCGTTTCTGTAGTACCCCTGCCCAACGATGAGATGAAGGGCCGCATCATCGGCCGTGAAGGCCGCAACATCCGCACTTTGGAGACCGTTACCGGCGTAGACCTGATCATCGACGATACCCCCGAAGCCATTACCGTTTCCAGCTTTGACCCTGTCCGCCGGGAGATCGCCCGTCTGGCTCTGGAAAAGCTGATCCAGGACGGCCGCATCCACCCCACCCGCATTGAGGACATGGTGGAAAAGGCCCGCAAGGAAGTGGACCGCACCATCCGCGAGGAAGGCGAGCGTGCCTGCTACGAGACCGGTGTTCACGGCCTGAACCCGGAGCTGATCAAGATCCTGGGCCGCCAGAAGTACCGTACCTCTTACGGCCAGAATGTTCTGAACCACTCTATGGAAGTTTCCCACATTGCCGGCCTGATGGCCAGCGAGCTGGGCGTGGATGTGGCCCTGGCAAAGCGCGCAGGATTGCTGCATGACCTGGGCAAGTCCATCGACCATGAGGTGGAAGGCAGCCATGTGCAGCTGGGCGCAGACTTGGCCCGGAAGTACAAGGAAAACCCCGTTGTGGTCAACGCCATCGAGGCCCACCACGGCGATGTAGAGCCCAAGACCGTGATCGCTGTGCTGGTGCAGGCTGCTGACGCAGTCTCCGCCGCCCGTCCCGGCGCCCGCCGTGAGAACGTGGAGAACTATATCCGCCGTCTGCAGAAGCTGGAAGAGCTTACCGGCTCTTACCCCGGCGTAGAAAAGGCCTTCGCCATCCAGGCTGGCCGCGAGGTCCGCATCATGGTCAAGCCCGAGGAAGTAACCGAGGACAATATGATCCTGCTGGCCCGGGATGTGGCCAAGAAGATCGAGGCCGAGCTGGAATACCCCGGCCAGATCAAGGTGAATGTGATCCGCGAGACCAAGGCTGTAGAATACGCAAAGTAAAATACGCAGCCGCCCTGAAGGACAACCCTTCAGGGCGGCTTTTTTAATGGGCGATTGACAATATAGGGGGCGGGTTTCCCGCCCCGCTGTGCCGCTTTGGAGATTGGAGATTGAAGATTGGAGAGTGCAGATAGCAAAATCTTCAATCTTCACTCTCAAATCTTCACTCTGAAAACCCTTGGGCGCGGCGGGGGCGGGCGATTCGTGAATCGCCCCTACGGAATATGGCGGTACATATTCGGTGGCCGCCCCTACGGCCTGGGATGGCAGATGTTTAGCGAATGTGGGGGCGGATATCATACGCCCGTGAAGGCAAATTACAGATTGCAAAGGGCCATGATCTCCCGGCAAAGGATACGCTGAATGGTGTCCATTTCTGCAAGAATTTCGGATAGATCAGGATCATCATCCCGGCCCAGTTTGGCGCTGATACGGTTCCTGGCCTGCAAAAGACGGTCGTATGCCTGGTCGCAGGCGCTTCCGGGCGCAAAAAGATTGGGAACGATGGGTAAAGCGCCTCCCTCATCCAGCTCACCGATCAAAGAGTAGTAGATCTTGTCATAATAATCCATAGACACGCCCCCCGATTATTTTTTCGCATAAAAAACGATTCCCTTGGTTAGAATATACACTATATAGGCACTATTTGCAACCAATTGTTTTCACCTTGCAGCTCATGTACAATATTTACATCACAAAAGCGAGGTGGAACACATGGCAGAGCCCTATTTGAAATACCGTACCCGATTTACTTCTTCCTTGAAAAATGAGCTTGTACCTTGCTTTGACCAGCTTTCAAGAAAAACCAGAATCCCCAAAAGCCGCCTGCTGGACGAAGCCATTGAAGACCTGCTGAAAAAGCACGGTTATCCTGTGGAGGAAAAGCAGCAAAAGAAGGACTAAATTCTGATAAGATTTTGAATACCGGAACTCAGCCGCCTCAAAGGAAAACCCTTTGGGGCGGTTTTTAATTGACAGCTTAAATGCTTTTAAGCGATTTAGTCAAGAAATGGTATAATGTCTTTATCACATCCTGAACGCTTAACCAGAATGCAAAGCCAATATAATATCAATACTATTAGTGATTATAGACCCAATACATTGTGTTTGTCAAGCCTGCTTTTAGATAAACTAATAGTGAAAGGTGGTATTTGGCGATGCGAGAAAAGAAAGAAATTAACGTTCTAATCGGCGAACAAGTAAGAGTTGCCAGAGAACAGGCGAAAATGACCCAGGAAGTGTTGGCGGAGAAGATTGAAGTTTCGCCACAGTATATTTCTGACCTGGAGAGAGGCGTGGTTGGCATTGCGCTGCCTACCTTAAAAAGGCTGTGCAGCACATTGGGTGTTACCAGTGACCGGATTTTATTTGGTGCACGGCCCCAGGACAGGGCGGCTGTTCTTGCCAATACATGCCATGCACTGACAGATGAACAATTTTCCATTTTGTTGGAAATCGTGAATTGTTATGTTAAAGCTGTGAACATTTGATGCTTTCCTCCCCTTAACAGGGGAGGATTTTTTGTGTTTCATTATATTATAGCAATAGCTGTGTCGCATTCCGGATCTGCAAGGGGTAGGCGAACGGGTGCCAAGCAAAATCCTGCTGCCTTGGCGGCAGCAAGCGGCCGCCCTACGGTGTCTTTCCGGGCATGGCGTAGGGCGGGGGTGATGCAGAGCGCAGCGGATCTTCAAATAAATGGTTGCCGGTGGCAACCACACCGCAATTCATGCCCCCGCCGCAGCAGTTTGAGCATGCACCGCACCAATTCGTAAACTTAGGCAAACAGTGAATAATGAAGCCGCGTTGCTGATGAATAATGTATAAGTACGGTATCCGCTGCGCGGATGATTTAATTTGTAATTATCCAAGGTGCGGCGGGGCGGGCCAATGTGGGCATTGGCCCCTACAATACTTCGATCAGCGCAACGCAAACGCCCTCCCCGGGTGGGGAGGGCGTTTGCGTGTCGAAATAGGTACGATCTGTCAATTACCTCGTAGGGGCGATCATCGATCGCCCGCCAAACAATACTTTGATTATTTTTTTGATTTATTCCAAAAAAAGAGAATATTGCCATGTTTTGTCTGCCATTGAGTCTGATAAACTCGCGGGCGGTTAATAACCGCCCCTACATTCCCCATCGTAAATGTTCAAAAAAATGCTTTTTCGACAGTCTGACGCCCTCCCCGGGTGGGAGGGCGTTTGGTTTCCTATTATTCGACGGCGCCGTTCCAATCGGTGTTGTAGGTAAGGGAGCCGTTGCGGGAAGCGAAGATCACGGAGAAATCGCTATACTTGGCGGCATCCTCGGCGGCGGGGATGGCGCAGAGGTTTTCAATCACGCCATCCTTGGCGGTGGCGATGATGTCGGCGGTCAGCGCGCCCGCGCCCTTATTGTTATACTCAAAGAGCTGCTCCGCTACGGGGTCAGCGTTCATCTTGGTATAGCGATCATTCAGGGGGGAGGAAGTATCGCCGTAGGCTTCCAGAGAGAAGCTGTCGTCCAGGGTGGAGTTCATCACCATAATGGTCATGTACTGATCCCAGCCACGGGCTACGGATACGCTGCCGGGCTGTACCTTCTCGTCGCCCCGGAAGGTGCAGCCGTCGAAGATAAAGCCGTAGGCCACATGGGCAGAGCTGTTGCCACCCTTGGTAGTAACCACATAGCCGCCGTTCTTTTCTTCCAGGCCTGCGCCGGTGGACTGGATGGTGCAGCCGGTGAAGTAGGCGGTAGCATCGTTGCCGAAGATATAGTCGGTACGGCCCTCGATGTAGCAGTTGCGGTAGATATGGCGGCCGTTTTCGGCGTAGAGGGTATCCTGGTAGGAGCTCAGGCGCATATCCTCGAATACGCACTTATCCGCTCTGACCAGCAGGGCAACCGCCTGGGTGCCTGCGCCGGCGATGGTCTTGGAAAGCTCATAGCGCTCATGGGTATTGTAGTAGTTCTCGATGGTAAAGCCCTTGCCGCAGAAATTGATGGCTTCCGCTCTTACAGAGAAGGTGGCAGAGCCGTCGGTAGAGTAGCCGGAAGTGCCGCTGGGGTCCATCAGGCCGTTGAGGGCATCGTAGGTGATCACGATATCCTCAGCCTTTACGCCCTCGGCAGCCTGGACGGTAAGCATGGGCAGGGAAATGTCTACCTTTTCGTAGTAGGTGCCGGGGTACAGAGTAATGGTCTTGCGGCTGTAGCGGGGAGCATTCAGAAGCTCCATCAGCTTCAGGGCGTCGTTGACGGAATTTACGGTAACCACGCCGTCAGCGCCTTCGCCGGGGACGGCGTTCTGGTCAACGATTACATGAGACTTGTTGACCTTGTCGGAAAGCTCCAGAATGGTAACGCCGTAGGAAGCGGCGCAGCTGCCTGCCGTAACGGTAACTACGGGGTTTTCCTTGGTAGCGGCCTGGATGGTGTACTCGCTGGACGAAAGCAGGAAATCTTCCGCCTTTTCTACGCCGGGCGCGGCGCAGGAAGCGATGACGCAGAGGTTTTCGTAGTTGTCATAGCTGCTGCCTGCCAGATACAGCTTCTGTACCAGGTGGGTAACGCGGCTGGCATCCAGAGCATGGTCGGAAAGGCGGATGGACTCTACGCCGTAGACAGTAATATCATACTGGGCAGCAAAGCCGGTAGGAATGTGGGTAACGGCTACGGTATAAACGCCGGGGGTGGATTTATCCACCTGGGTGAAGTCTACGGTGCAGTCAGCGATGGCCACGCTGTCGTGGCGGCCGTTGCCGTACACCAGCTCCACGCTCAGGCCGTCGGTATTCAGCTCACGGCCGGCAAGCACCTTGTTTTTCGGCTGGAATACTTCGATGGACACCGGCTCGCTGCGCTCCATGCGCTCGGTAACGAAGAAATCGCCAATGCGGGCAGAGCCGGAGGTAACAATGCGGTAAGCGCCGGGCTGCAGATCGGTGATCTCAATGCCGGGCACAAAGTCGCCGCTGGCCAGCTCTTTGCTCTTATATACTTCCACAGCGTCGCCGCCCTCCGGCAGGTATACCAGAGTAAGCACGCAGCCGCTGCTGCTGGCGCCGCGAACATCGAACTTCACGGAGTTTACAGAGCCTTCCAGAGTGAAAGTAATATCCTTTTTCTGGGTGTTTACATTGCCGCCGGTGAAGTGGCCGCCGTTGCTGGTCTCAAAATAGCAGCCTGCGCCGAAGGTAAACTTGCCTACGGTAATATCCTCGCCGGACTTGGCCTTTTCGCCGCCAGCCAAAGTAAGGGCGGCCACAAAGTCGGGAGAGGTAACTA
>JBGVKN010000189.1:0-35878 GCA_045123795.1 Faecousia sp.
CAAAAAAGAAGTATGTCATTGCGAGCCAGTGCGCCACAGCGACGCGCTAAGAGCCGCCGCTCTGCGGCGGTTGCGCTCTGCACGCGCCTGCGGGCGCAGTGGCGTGGCAATCTCCCGGATTTTCCGGCATTTTCGTTGGTAGTCGTAGCATTTGCACATCGCCATGGGGGATTGCCACACCAGTGATTTAGATGAGGTATGATTGCTACAGGCAATCATTTCGATTTCAATTCGCTGCGCGATGCACCGCGGTCACTGGTTCGCAATGACAGATTGTCTAAACAACAATTTATCTTCCCAACTATGTAAGCCGCTGCGGATGCAGCGGCTTTTCTTAATATACGGACATTCCGGGGGCATCGACAGCCAGCTTGCTGATCTGATACAGAAGCTTTGCTGTTTGCCCTCTGGTCAATTGCCCCGTGGTCAAATGAATACCGTTGTCTGCCATGGCGTTCATAGCGGTGACAGCCCATGTGGGCAGATCACTGTCCTCATCCTTGCCTGCAACGGTGGTCACAGTCAGATCCAAGGCGTTCTGCATCAGCAGTGCCGCCTCCACACCGGTGATGGATTCGTGTGCACCAAATACCTCGCCGTCGGGCCAACCGGCAGTAATACCGGAGCGCAGGGCTGCGGCCAGATAAGGCTTCAGCCAACCGGGCATTTCATCAGAAAAACCGGTGTAGACCGCATCGGTGTCCACATCAATATTTAGTGTTTTGATGAGCATGGTCATAAACTCACCCCGGCTGACGGCCTTTTCCGGCTGGAAGCAGGAGGCACCGCCCACCTGTTCTCCAACGAATAGCCCGGTGTTGCGCATCCACTCGGCCTCAAACCGGCAATCACTACCGATGGTGTCGGTGTACATGGTGGCTTCAGAGGGCTTCAGAATTTGCACCGTGACCGTTGCCTCTCGGGAAACATGACCTGCCGGATCTGCGGCGGTATAGGTGAAGGAATCAGTGCCGACCTTATTTTTCTTGGGGGTGTAGAGGAAGGTGCCATCCTCACGGACGGTGACAGTGCCTCGCTTGGGCTGACGGGTGACAGTGAAGGTCAGTTTCTGCCCCTCGGGGTCGGAAACCTGCAAGCAGCCCTCGTTGGGCAGGTTCTTATAGGTTTCCAGCGCAGAATTGACGGCAACAGGAGCCTGGTCCTCTTTACCCCGGATGGAGATGGTCATGGCAGTGGCCCGCTCTACCCGGTCCTCATAAATAGGCAGATAGGTGACCAGTGCATCCTGATCCGTTTCGGTCAGCAGGGGAACAAAGGTCATTTGGCTAAGCTGCTGGGCGGTGAGGATATCACCGGGGCGAAGCACCCGGCTGCCCAGCATGACGGTGCCGGCATTGCTGTCCGGCAGGCCTGTAATGCAGATGCCCTGCAGTTCGCTGTCGGGGGAGAAATCCGTGGACTGGAAGCAGTAGGTATCGTCGCAGTCCACCTCTGCGGCGGTGACCGCCCCGATTAGCCCCAGTATCAGGCAGACGCACAACAGCAGGCTTAGGGTTTTTGTTCGGAACATAGGATATAACCTCCTGTAATCAGATTACGCAGGTAGTGTTTGCCGCCTTCGGCAAATTTATGCAAAAGCAGAAAAAATTATGGTTTTCCCTGTGATGATGCAATTTTTGCTTGATTATCCGTGTGGAAACGTGTATAATCGTTACAGATTGTAATGATGTATCTTTTTTGGAGGATATTCAGGAATGCAACATGGATTGAAGCGTGTCCTGTCGGGTGTGCTTGCGACGGTTCTGGTCACTGCGGTGATTTTGCCCCACAGCGCACAAAAGGCATCGGCACTGGAGTACAAAGGCTCCGCCGGTTATATGTCCGGCAAATATTACCGGGCGCTGACGGAAGTTCAGCTCACCGGCGATCCCCGGACGGATATTGTTAATATTGCCAAATCTCAGGTTGGCTATCAGGAGGGCGGCTCCAGCAATCAGCTCTCCGGCGAGGTTTACGGCGGTGTCAACTATACGGAGTATGGCCGCTGGTATGGTGTTCAGAATATGTGGTGCGCCATGTTTGCTTCCTGGTGTGCCGATGTGGCCGGTGTTAGCACCAGCATCATTCCTAAGCACGCCTACACGCCGGACGGACTGAAATGGTTCCGTGACCGTGGACTGGCCTATTCCCGGGCAAAAGTGGCGGCGGGAGAATATACCCCCCAGCCCGGCGATTTGATTTATTTCAAATCCAGCCGCAACAAGAATCCCACCAACCATGTGGGTATCGTTACTGGGTATTCCAACGGAACGGTCTATACCATTGAGGGTAATACCAGTTCTGCGTCTATTTCCACCAACGGCGGCAACGTGGCAGAGAAGTCCTACCCCATTACCAATACATACATCGTTTACATCTGCTGCCCGGATTACGAGGGCACCGGCCCCCGGGTGGTGGAGGAAAAGCCGGCAACCACCCAGAAAACCGAAACACCTAAAAAAACCGATGAATTTAAGACTCTGCGCAAGGCGATCTACGCCATGGAAAGCGGAAAAGAAGACGGCTATGACCGTGTGACGGCGGCCTATGGCAGCGGTGTGATCACCATTGGCAGCGGTCAGTGGTATGGCATGAGTGCCCGGGAGCTGCTGCTGCGGATTCGCAAGGCAGATTCCAAGGCCTTCGCCAAGCTGGACACTGCCGGTATCGGCGATGATCTGGACCAGCAGGATTGGAACGGCTACCGCATCGATCTTGCATCTGATAAGGCAGCGTGCATCCGGCAGATTCTCTGCTCCAAAGCAGGTATTCGAGTGCAGGACGAAATGATGAATGAGCGGCTGAGCGATTTCCGGAAGGAGGCTGCGGCCATGGGCGTTCAGAAGAAGGATGCACAAATGCTGTGCGCCGCTATCTGCCACGCCGGTGGCATCCGGATGCTCCGGCAGGTGCTTGATACCGTGCAGGGTGATTACACCGTAGAGAATATTCGCAATGCCATGGACAATATGGGAAATGTGTCCACACTGCGCTGTGCAAGCGCACTTTGTGATGCGTTGATTGGATAACTCAAAAACCACCTGCTCGGCAGGTGGTTTTTCCGCATTTTTGGGCAAGATATGAGCAAGGAGTGATATGTTATGATGGAATTGATCAAAAAACGGCTGGCGCAATTGCATGAGCTTGCGCCGGATTCGGCGGGAGATCTGCTGCGGCTGACACCGGTGGAATATGATGAACAGCGGCGTGAGGTGCTATTTACAGGTAAGACGGAGGTGTGGATGCGAAATCCTCAGGGGATTCTGCATGGAGGCATCAGCGCTACCATCGTGGATCAGGCCATGGGAACGCTGGCGTTTTGCGTCAAGCCCGGCGAGGGCATCGTCCCAGCCATTGAATTGCACGTGAATTACCACCGGCCATTGATACCTGGGGAAGGAGTTCTGGTGCGGGTTCGCCTGATCGCCCAGACGAAAACACTGATTCATACGTCTGCGGAGCTGTATCGGGAAAGCGCGCCGGAGAAGTTGTGCGTCACCGCCAGCGGAACGTATTTTTACAAACCATCCAATTGAAATTCGGAGCCGTCGCATTTGCGACGGCTCCGATTGCTTACTTTGTCATCTTTTCCTGCTTGACCTTGTGGTCAATGACATGGCGAGAGGCCAGCTCCTTGTGAATGTCCTCCAGAGAAATGCCCATCTGGATCATCATAACCATCACGTGATAGGCAAGGTCTGCCACTTCGTAAATGGTTTCTGCCCGGTCATCGTCCTTGGCGGCGATGATGACCTCGGTGCATTCCTCGCCTACCTTTTTGAGGATCTTGTCCAGACCCTTCTCAAACAGGTAGGTGGTGTAGGAGCCTTCCTTCTTCTCGGTCTTGCGGCCTTCGATCAGCTCCATCAAGCCCTGATAGGAGAATTCGTGGCGGTTTTCGCTCTGGAACAGGGGATTTTCAAAGCAGGATGTGGTGCCCAGATGGCAGGCGGGGCCCTCCGGTTCTACCACTACGACCAGCGCATCCTTGTCGCAATCAGCGGTGATGGATACGATGTGCTGGTAGTTGCCACTGGTTTCGCCCTTGAGCCACAGCTCATTGCGGGAGCGGCTCCAGAAGCAGGTCATTTCCTTTTCCATGGAAATGGCAAGGCTTTCCTTGTTCATATAAGCAAGGGTCAGAACTTTTTTGGTGATGGAATCCACCACGATGGCGGGAATCAGACCCTTTTCGTCAAATTTCAGTTCATCAATGTTCAGCATAATTGGTTCTCCTTACAGTCTGGTGGGGATATTGTTTTTTGCCATTTCGGCCTTCAGATCCTTGATGGCGACTTCTCCAAAGTGGAAAATGGAGGCGGCAAGGCCTGCGTCCACCTTGGGCAGGCGCTGGAATAGGGTGATAAAATCGTCGATTTTGCCTGCGCCGCCGGAGGCAATGACAGGAACGCTGACGGCGTTGCATACCGCATCCAGCATTTCAAGGTCAAACCCGCCTTTCACGCCGTCGGTGTCGATGGAGTTGACCACAATTTCGCCGGCTCCGTTGCCCACACAGCGTTTGATCCATTCGATGGCTTCCATGCCGGTGTTTTCCCGGCCGCCTTTGGCGAAGACCCGGAACACGCCGTCCACCCGCTTGATATCGGCGGAGAGGACTACGCATTGGTCGCCGTAGAGCTTGGCGGCTTCGTAAACAAGGTTCGGGTTGCGGATGGCACCAGAGTTGACGCTGACCTTGTCTGCACCGCATTTTAAGACACGGTCGAAATCCTCCACGGTGTTGATGCCACCGCCCACCGTCAGGGGGATGAACACGGTTTTTGCCGTTTCCACAAGGATGTCGGTGAACAGTTTGCGCCCGTCGGAGGAGGCGGTGATGTCGTAGAATACTAGCTCATCGGCACCGCACTCGCTGTAAAATTTGGCCAATGTTACAGGGGAGGAAACGTCCTGCAAGCCCTTAAAATTCGTGCCCTTGACCACCCGTCCGTTTTTAACATCCAGACAGGGGATAATGCGTTTTGTAATCATTTGGCTACCTCAATGGCTTTCCTCAGGTCAATGGCTCCGGTGTAGTAGGCTTTGCCCACGATGGCACCGTGGATGCTGAGTTTGGCCAACCGCTCCACATCCTCCAGAGAGGATACACCGCCGGAGGCGATGATGTTCATCTGGAACTGCTGTGAAAGCTCCCGGTACAGATCATGGTTGGTGCCCTGCATGGCACCGTCCTTGGAAATATCCGTGCAAATCAGGGTTTTTACACCAATTTTCTGCATTTTCTCGCAGAATTCAAAGGCGTTTTCTTCGGATTTCACTGTCCAGCCTTTGATGGCGACGAAGCCGTCCTTGATGTCGATGCCCACGGCGATTTTTTCGCCGTATTTGGCAACGGCGGCTTCCACAAAGCCCGGCTCAGTGACGGCGGCAGTGCCCAAGATTACCCGGTCAATCCCGGCGGAAAGGTATCGGTCAATGGTTTCCATACTGCGGATACCGCCGCCAATCTCGCAGAAAAGGCCGGTTTCCGCCTTGATTGCGGTGACGGTTTCAAAATTGGGAGTGGTGCCGTTTTTAGCGCCCTCCAAGTCAACCAGATGGATGCAACTCGCACCACAGGCAGCGAAATCCTTCGCCACTTCCACAGGATTGTCGTTGTAAATAGTCATTTGGGCGTAGTCGCCCTTGTAAAGCCGCACGGCTTTGCCGCCGTACAGGTCGATGGCAGGATAGATCAGCATACATCTTCCTCCTTAAGCTGGGTAAATGCTTTCAAAATCGCAAGGCCAACACTGCCGCTTTTTTCCGGGTGGAATTGGCAACCGAAGACATTTTTATTGGCAACGGCGGCGGTCAATTCAGGGCCGTATTCAGCGGTGGCGGTGACGTATTCACTGCAATCCGTGGCGAAATAGGAGTGGACGAAGTAAACGCAGTCCCCGTCCTGAATGTCGGCAAAAATGGGACAGTCCTTTTTAAACCGCAGAGCATTCCAGCCAATGTGGGGGATTTTGTAATCCGCCGGGATAACGCCGTCCATGCTCACCACTTTGCCGGGAATCAGCCCCAGACCCTCATGCTCGCCGTATTCGTAGCTTTTTTCAAACAGCATCTGCATTCCAAGGCAGATGCCCAGTAACGGTTTTCCGGATGCGGCCAGGCTTGTGATCACCTTGTCAAGGCCGGTGGAGCGGAGCTTTTTCGCAGCATCCTCAAAAGCACCCACGCCGGGCAGGAGTACCTGATCGGCTTTATTTAGCACTTCCGGGTCAGCAGTGACAACCACCTCTGCGCCGATGGCGTTCAGGGAACATTCCAGGGAAAAGAGGTTGCCCACGCCGTAATCAACGATGGCTACCATTTACAGTACCCCTTTCGTGGAGGGAATCTCATCGGCAAAGGCAGAATCGATGGCCACGGCAGCCTTCAGGCTCCGGCCCACGGACTTGAATGCACCTTCGATGATGTGGTGGGAATTGGTGCCGGCCAGCTGACGGATGTGCAGAGTACACTCGGCATTACGAATGAAGCCCAGCCAGAACTCCTCCACCAGTTCGGTATCAAAGGTGCCAACTTTTTCCGTGGGAATCTCCAGTGCGTAGCCAAGGTAGCCACGGCCGGATAGATCTACGGCGGAGAGAATCAGGCTTTCGTCCATGGGTAAGATGGTACTGCCGTAACGGTTGATGCCCTTCTTGTCACCCAGAGCCTCTTTGAAGGCCTTGCCGAGGGTGATACCGATGTCCTCCACGGTGTGGTGATCGTCTACGTAGGTGTCGCCCTGACAGTTGACAGTCAGATCGAACCGTCCGTGACGGGCAAACAGGGTCAGCATATGATCCAGAAAACCACAGCCGGTTTCGATTTCACTTTTTCCGGTTCCGTCCAAATTCAGAGCCAGAGAAATGTCAGTTTCTGCGGTAGTGCGCTTGATTTCGGAAGTTCTCATTTGATTTCCTCCAGAATTTCTTTGGTTGTGCGGACAAAGGCGGTCATTTGCGTTTCATCGCCAATGGTCACACGCACATAGTCGGTCAGGCGGGGGGTGTCAAAATGGCGGACAAGGATGCCCTTGGCTTTCAGTTTCAGGTATAGCTCCTTGCCGGGGATGGCATCGTTCTTTGCAAACACAAAATTGGTCAAAGACGGCAGGACAGCGAAGCTTATTTTTTCAAGCTCCGTAGTCGTCCACGCCCGGTTGTCACAGATGCGCTGGCAATTGGTGCGGAAGTACGCATCATCTTCCAGCGCACCCAAGCCTGCAGCCATGGTCATGCGGTTGACATTGTAGGGGTTGGTGGAATATTTGATGGTGTTCAGACCCTGAATCAGAGCCTTGCAACCCACGGCGAAGCCCAGCCGAGCACCTGCCATGGAGCGGGATTTGGAGAAGGTCTGGACAACCAACAGATTGTCATACTTTTTAGTCAGGGGAATAGCGCTTTCACCGCCAAAGTCGATGTAAGCCTCGTCAATCACAACAATATTATCGGGATTGCTCCGGACGATGGCTTCGATTTTGTCCAGTCCCAGATACAAGCCTGTGGGGGCGTTGGGGTTGGCAATGAAAATAGTGGCGTTGTTACCCATGTAGTCCTGAATGTCGATGGAAAAATCCTCTTTCAGGGGGATTTGCGTATAAGGAGCCCCGTTTAGCTGGGCAAAAACTTTGTAAAATCCGTATGTAATATCCGGGAAGATCGCCGGGTGGGTTTCATCGCAGAATGCCATAAATGCAAAATTCAGCACCTCGTCCGAACCGTTGGCGAAGATGATCTCGTCGGCATCCACGCCCAGCACTTCCGCCGCTTTGGTGGTCAGGGCGGCGCAGGTAGGGTCAGAGTACAGGGCCAGCTTCTCGGCTTCCTCCCGGGCATAGCTTTGCGCCAAGGGGGAGGGAGGGAAAGGAGATTCGTTGGTGTTCAGCTTGATGTATTGCTGATCCCGGGGCTGTTCGCCGGGGGTGTAGGGGGTCAAGCTTGCGTATTTATCACTGAAAAAGCGGCTCATGCGTCCTCCTCTGTGCGGATCACCGCACTTCTGGCGTGGGCGGTTAGCCCCTCGGCAGTGGCGAAGGTGGCAACGTCCTTGGCGACCCGGGCCAGCGCATCACGGGTGTAGTAGGTGTATTGGGTCTTTTTGATGAAATCGTCTACGCTCAAGGGACTGCTGAACCGGGCCATGCCGCTGGTGGGTAGGGTGTGGTTCGGGCCGGCAAAATAGTCACCCAGCGCTTCCGGGCAGTTGCGGCCCATGAAAATGGAACCGGCATGACGGATGCTGTCCAGATAATCAAAGGGATTATCCACGCACAGCTCCAGATGCTCGGGGGCAATCTCGTTGGAGATATCGATGACCTGCTTCAGGTTTTCGGCAACGATGATCTTGCCGTTGTTGTCGATGGATGCCCGGGCGATCTCGGCCCGCTCCAACTGGGGAATTTGAACCTCTAGCTCCGCCTGCACCGACAGTGCCAGTGTTTCGCTGTCGGTGACCAGCACGGCGCTGGCCAGCTTGTCGTGTTCGGCTTGGCTGAGTAAATCGGCAGCCAAGTGACGGGGGTTGGATTTGCCATCGGCAATAATCAAAATCTCGCTGGGACCAGCGATCATGTCGATGGAAACCTGACCGAACACCTGCCGCTTGGCCTCTGCCACGAAAGCGTTGCCGGGACCGACGATCTTGTCCACTCTGGGGATGCTTTCCGTGCCGTAGGCAAGGGCG
Source organism: Faecousia sp. (assembly GCA_045123795.1). Taxonomy (GTDB): domain Bacteria; phylum Bacillota; class Clostridia; order Oscillospirales; family Oscillospiraceae; genus Faecousia. The sequence goes on from JBGVKN010000189.1 coordinate 8,689, forward strand.
GCAATGGCCTGTGCGCCGCCGACCTTGAAGATCTTGTCTACGCCAGCAACGTAAGCGGCGGCGAGAATGTAGGGATTGACCTTACCCTGTGCGTTGGGCGGGGTCACCATGACCAGCTCCCGGACACCGGCGATTTTGGCAGGAATGGAATCCATCAGCACTGTGGAGGGGTAGGCGGCGGTGCCGCCGGGAACGTACAGACCCGCCCGATCCACGGGGATGATCTTCTGGCCCATGAGGATGCCGTCCTCGTCGTTGATGATGAAGCTGTTTCGCACCTGCTTCTGGTGGAATTTGCGGATATTGGCGGCAGCGGTTTCCAAAATTCTGATGAAATCAGGATCGATGGAAGCAACGGCTTCGTTGATTTCCTCCTTGGTCACTTGCAGGGCGGTGAGCTGGGCTTTGTCGAACTTTTTGCAATATTCATACAGGGCTTTGTCGCCGTTTTTACGCACATTTGCAATAATGTCGGCGACAATGTCCGTGACATTGACGGTGGGCTCCACCCGGGCAAAAATCTCGTCCGGGGAAACCTCGCCGTATTTCATAATCTTGATCATTTGCTTTCCTCCATTTGAGCGGTCATGCTGCGAAGGATTTTGTCGATTGCGTCGCCCTTGAATTTGTAGCTGGCCTTATTGGCAATCAGCCGGGCGGAGATGGGCACGATGGTTTCGTAGACCAGCAGGTCGTTTTCCTTCAGCGTGGTGCCGGTTTCCACAATGTCCACGATCACATCGGACAGTCCCAGAATGGGGGCGATCTCGATGGAGCCGTTCAGGTGGATGATGTCGATATCCCGGCCTTTGGAGCGGTAGTAATTTTGAGCGATGTTAGAAAATTTGGTAGCCACCCGAAGCTGCCGCCGGGTGTCATCTCGCCAGTTGGATTTGGCGGCAACGCACATCCGGCATTTGCCCAAATTCAGATCCAGCAGCTCGTAAATGTCGGGCTCGTATTCCAGCAGGATATCCTTGCCGGCAACACCGATGTCGGCGGCACCCCGTTCTACATAAATCGCCACATCCGAGGGCTTGACCCAGAAGTAGCGCACGCCGTATTCCTCATTCTCAAAAATCAGCTTGCGGTTGTTTTCTTTGATGGAGGGGCAGGGGAAGCCTGCCTTTTCAAACATGGCGTATACCTTTTCGCCCAAACGACCCTTGGGCAGGGCCACATTAAGCATCGTTTTCAAGGAGCTTCACCTCATTTCCGCAGATTTTCATAAGCTGTCTGTATCGGACGGTTTCGGGCATGGAACGCAGTACCATAACGCTTAAACCTTGCGCAGTCAGGGCTTGGGCCTGTTGGCGAATGGCTGCAAGAGAGGTGGTATCGTCATACAGCAGGACAGTGTCTACATCGTATTCCGGGGTTGGTTCCTCCAGCCGATCCAGCAGATCTGTGTATACCGCAAAGCCCACAGCCCGGTCAGTGCGGTTCATTTTGCGCATCAGCTTGTCGTATTGACCGCCGGACAGGACGCTGCCGGGCAGCCCCCGGACAAAGCCCTTAAAGACGATACCATTATAATAATGAATATCGTCCACAACGGAGAAGTCAATGCGGATGAACGCTTCATCCCCCAGTGCGCTGAGAATGTTTTCAAAACGGTTCAGGGTTTCTGCTTTGACCAATCCTGCCAGCTTTTCCTTGAGCTGGGGCAAGATCGTGGCAGGAGAACCACCGGTAGACACCAACCAGCGCAGAGTGTCAACATACGCTTGCCGGATGCCGCACTGCTGACACAGGGCGGTCAGCTCGTGGGTGTTCTTCTCACTGATGAATTTCACCAGTTTTTCACGGCAGTCCATGGGAATGCCGATGCTGTCGGTCAACTCTTTCAGGATATTCAGGTTGGACACATCCAGTACCGCATCTTCAGAAATAGCGGTCAGGCTTTGCCCTGCCAGCATCAGCACCTCAGCGATGCAGTAATCGTCCACATTGCCCAGACATTCCAGACCTACCTGCTTGATCTCCTTAAAGCCATGGGAGCCCTTTGTCACACGGTAGACATTCTCGTCATAAAAGAGCTTCTGTACCGCATTGGGGGTGTCCTTGCTGTTTTTGACGATGGAGAGGGTCACGTCGGGTTTCAACGCCATCAGCTTGCCGCTTAGGTCGGTGAAGGTGATGACACTGTCGGAAACCAGAAAATCCTTATTCCGGGCGTAGAGGTCGTATTCTTCGAATTTGCTCATTTTGTAATGGCGATAGCCATATTGGTTGTATAAATCACGCAGGCGCAGAGCCACACGCTCTGCCGAGCCAATATTTGCTTGCATGGGTTAATCCTCCTGTAGCTTTTCGATGGCAGAGCGGTAACCGCCGGTACCGTAGTTTAGGCACCGACTGACACGGCCGATGGTGGCGGTGCTGATGGCGACCTGCTCCATGATCTTTTGGTAGCTGAGCCCCTCAGCCAGCAAAACAGCGGCGTCCAGCCGCTGGGACATATCATTGAGTTCCTTGATGGTGCAAAGATCTTCAAAATAGGCGTAGCATTCGTCAATGCTTTGCAGATTGAGAATGGTCTGGAACAGCCGATCCATGGATGCGTTGCGCTTCATGGCGATCCCCTCCAAAATAATGATGAGGATATATTACCACTTTAGCACAGTAAAGTCAAGAGGGGATGCACTATAATCAGATAAATTGTTATTTAGTTGAGGAAATGTGTCGCCCCGATGGGGCGACAGCGCCCTCCGGGCGCAAAGGCTCCCTCATCAGAGGGAGGCTTGGGGTGCTCCCGCGCCAGTGTCGTAAACAACAATTTATCTTAGCAACAAAAAACACCGACAAGGCTGAGCCTTGCCGGTGTACGTTAGTATTTTATGCCAAAGTGGCGGCCATGACGGCCTTGATGGTGTGCATCCGGTTTTCGGCTTCGTCGAAAACGATGGACTGCTCGCTCTCGAATACCTCGTCCGTGACCTCCATGGCGGTCAGACCAAACTTTTCGTGGATCTGCTTGCCGATGGTGGTTTTCAGATCGTGGAAGGCGGGCAGGCAGTGCATGAAGCGGCACTGTTTTCCTGCCATATCCATAGCGGCCTTGTTGACCTGATAGGGCAGCAGATCCTCGATCCGCTCCTTCCAGACCTCGTCCGGCTCGCCCATGGACACCCACACATCGGTGTAGATCACATCGGCACCCTTGACGGCGCTGGCAACATCGGAGTTGAACTCCAGTGTCGCGCCGGTTTCAGCGGCGATAGCCTGACACTGGGCCACCAGCTCGGCGTTGGGGAAATACTTCTCCGGGGCGCAGGCCACGAAGTGCATACCCATCTTGGCGCAGCCCACCATCAGGGAGTTGCCCATATTATACCGGGCATCGCCCATATAAACGAACTTTCTGCCCTTCAAAGAGCCAAAATGCTCCCGAATGGTCAGGAAATCCGCAAGAATCTGAGTGGGATGGAACTCATTGGTCAGGCCGTTCCACACAGGGACACCGGCGTAGGCCGCCAGCTCCTCCACGATCTCCTGACCGTAGCCCCGGTACTCGATGCCGTCGTACATCCGGCCCAGAACCCGGGCGGTGTCGGCGATGCTCTCCTTCTTGCCAAGCTGAGAGCCGGTGGGGTCAAGGTAGGTGGGGTGCATACCCAGATCTGCGGCGGCGACCTCAAAGGCGCACCGAGTCCGGGTGGAGGTTTTTTCAAAAATCAGGGCGATGCTCTTGCCCTCGCACAGCCGATGGGGGATACCGGCCTTCTTCTTGGCCTTCAGATCAGCCGCCAGATCGATGAAATACTCGATCTCAGCGGGGGTGAAGTCCAGCAGCTTCAGGAAATGCTTATTTTTTAATGTATCCATTTAGATTTCCTCCGTTTTGGCACAGGCGGCCTTGATGACCTCAATGGCTTCTTTCAAGCTATCCATGGGGATGTTCAGGGCAGGCAGCAGGCGTACCTTGTCCTTGGCGGTCAGGCACAGAACACCCTTTTCGATGCACTCCATGACGATCTCTTTGGCAGGGCGGGTGGTCTTGATGCCGATCATCAGACCCATGCCGGAAACGCTTTCCACACCGGGGGCACCGTTCAGAGCGGAGAATACATACTCGCTCTTAGCCTGAACATCTGCAAGAAACTTATCGTCCAGCCGTCCAATGACACTTAAGGCACCGGCGCAGCACACCGGGTTTCCGCCGTAGGTGGAGCCGTGGTCGCCGGGGCCCAGGACGTTCTGCACCTTTTCACCCATCATGGTTGCGCCGATGGGCAGGCCACCGCCCAGACCTTTGGCGGTGGAAACGATATCCGGCTGGATGCCGAAATGCATATAGCCATAGAGCTTGCCGGTGCGTCCGTTGCCGGTCTGCACCTCGTCCACCATCAGAGGGATGTCGTTGTCGGCGCACAGCTTTGCAATGGCAGCGACAAATTCAGCGGTCAGGGGCAGCACGCCACCCTCGCCCTGCACTACCTCAAAGAGGATGCCGGCGGGCTTGCAGGTGGCAACCGCCTCCTCCAGTGCCGCAACATCGTTGGCAGGCACGGAAAGGAATCCGGGGGTCAGGGGATTGAACAGCTTGTGGAAATGATCCTGACCGGTGGCAGACAGGGTGGTCAGGGTGCGACCATGGAAGCTGTTGACCAAGGTGATGATGGTGTAGTAATCATCACCCTTTTTCTCGGCAGAATACTTTCTAGCCACTTTGATGGCACATTCATTGGCCTCTGCACCGGAATTGGAGAAGAATACCTTCTTCATGCCGGTCTTTTCACACAGAGCCTTTGCCAAAAGAGCGCAGGGCTCGGTGTAGTACAGGTTGGAGGTGTGCTGTAATTTATTCAGCTGGGCGGTGACGGCAGCCAGCCACTCCTCGTCGGCAGTGCCGAAGGCGGTGACACCGATGCCGGAGCCCATATCAATGTAGCGCTTGCCGTCAGCGTCAAAGAAGATGCTGCCCTTACCGGACACCAGCTCTACCGGGAACCGTCCGTAGGTTCCGGCTACATATTCTTTATCAAATGCGGTGATACTCATAACGATCAGCCTTTCATAACCATGGTACCGGCACCTTCGTCGGTCAGCAACTCCATGAGGATGGAGTGGGGAATTCGGCCGTCCATGATGACCACGTTGTCCACACCGTGCTCGATGGCATCGATGCAGCAGTCTACCTTGGGGATCATGCCGCCGGAGATGACACCGGAGGCGTAAAGCTCTCTGGCTTCTTTCACGGTGATCTGGGGGATCAGGGTAGAAGGATCGTCCTTGTCCTTCAGAACACCGGCGATATCGGTCATCATGATCAAACGCTCAGCGTGCAGAGCGCCGGCAATCCGGGCGGCAGCAGTGTCGCCGTTGATGTTGTAGGTGTTGCCGTGGCGGTCGCTGGCGACGGTGGAGATCACGGGGATATAATTCTTCTCCAGCAGAGCTTCAATGGGCTGGGGACGAACCTTAGTGATCTCGCCCACGTAACCAAGATCCTCATTCTTCATGGTGGCCTCGATGATGCCGCCGTCGATGCCGGAAAGGCCCATGGCGTGACCGCCCTTCATCTGGATCAGGTTCACCAGTGTCTTGTTGATCTTACCGGCCAGAACCATCTGGACGATATCCACGGTTTCCTTGTCCGTGACCCGCAGGCCATTGACAAATTTGGCTTCCTTGCCAAATTTCTTCATGGTTTCGCTGATCTCCGGGCCGCCGCCGTGCACCAGCACGACCTTAACACCGATGAGCCACAGCAGGGCAATGTCCTCCATGACCTGCTGCTTCAGGGTTTCGTTGATCATGGCGTTGCCGCCGTACTTGATGACAACGATCTTGCCACTGTACTTTTTAATGTAGGGCAGGGCGGCGGTCAAAACCTCAGCCCGCTCTGCGTTGGAGAAATTGATGTCCATATATATGACTCCTTATAAGTTACAATGTCATTGCGAGCCAGTGCTCACACTGGCGTGGCAATCTCCTAAGATTTTCGGAATATCCGGGGGATTGCCACGTCGGGCTTTGCCCTCCTCGCAATGACACAGTTTTGTTTAGGTTCTGTAGTCGCCGTTGATTTTGACGTAATCGTAGGTCAGGTCACAGCCCCATGCGGAAGCTGTGTAAGGGCCGTTGCCGACGGAAATGAGGATGTCGATTTCCTTTTCCAGCAGAATCTCTTTGGCGATTTCCTCAGAGAAGGGAACACCGGCACCATCCTTGCAGACGATGATCTCGCCCTTGGCGCTGCGGAAAGAAACGTCAACCTTGGACACGTCCACATCCGCACCGCTGTAACCGATGGCGCACAGCACACGGCCCCAGTTGGCATCAGCACCGAACATGGCGGCCTTCAGCAGGCTGGAGCAGATGACGCTCTTGGCGGCAATTTTGGCGGCTTCCAGCGTGTCGGCACCGGAAACGGTGCATTCCAGCAGCTTGGTGGCACCTTCGCCGTCACCGGCAATGGTGCGGCAAAGGGAAATGGTCAAGGTGTTCAGGGCTTTCATAAAGGTGGCGAAATCCTCACCCTCGGTGGTGATTTCGATATTGCCCGCCATGCCGTTGGCGAGAACCGTCACCATGTCATTGGTGGAGGTGTCGCCATCGATGGAGAGCATATTAAAGGTGTTCTGAATGTCGCTGGACAGTGCCTTTTGCAGCATTTCGGAGGAAATGGCGCAGTCGGTGGTGATGAACACCAGCATGGTGGCCATGTTGGGGTGGATCATGCCGCTGCCCTTGGCGATGCCGCCCATGCGGCAAGTTTTGCCGCCCACGCTGAATTCCACGGCGATTTCCTTGGAAACGGTGTCCGTGGTCATAATGGCCTGCGCAGCGTTCAGGCTGCCCTCATAGGACAGTCCTGCGGTCAGCGCATCCATGTGGTCGGCGATGGGGGTGATGTCCAGTACCTGACCGATGACACCGGTGGAGGCGACCACAACGTCCTTGGCGGAAATGCCGGTGGCCTTTTCTACCAGAGCGCACATATCCTCGGCAATCTGGATGCCGTTCCAGTTGCAGGTATTGGCGTTGCCGCTGTTGCAGATGACCGCCTGGGCAATTCCGTTGGCGATATTGTTCTTGGTAACGGTCAGGGGCGCACCCTTGACCAGATTGGTGGTATATACGGCGGCGGCACTGGCAGGAACGTCGCTGACGATCAGCGCCAGATCCTTTTTGGAGTGGTTCTTCCGGATGCCGCAGTGTAGTCCGTTTGCTTTAAAGCCTTTTGCGGCACATACGCCGCCAGAAATCAGTTTCATATAGTTATCTCCTGTGTAATAAGATATGAGTTACGAGATATGAGATACGAGATAAGACAGAGTAGCAAAATATCTCATATCTCGTATCTCGTATCTTCTTATCTTACATCGAGTCCAGTGGCTTCGTCCACGCCCAGCAGGATATTCATATTCTGAATGGCTGCACCGGAGGCACCCTTACCCAGATTGTCGAACATGGCGGTGACCATGGTTTGGCTTTCGTGACCGCTGACGGTGATTCGCATGGAGTCCTTGCCTGCTAAGTGGCTGGCGTACAGCACGCTTTCGTCGCCGCCCAGAGGGGCAACGGTGACGATTTTCTCACCTTCGTAATGGGCGCTCAGGCAGTCCCACACCTGCCGGCAGTCAAAGCCGGGCAGCAGGATGGTGGTGGCCATGCCCTCATAGAAATCACCCAGAATGGGGGAGAACACGGGGGCGTTCGCCAGACCGCAGATTTTCTTCATTTCCGGCAGATGCTTGTGCTTTAAGGTGGTGCCGTAAATCCGATGGCTGTCGTGGCGGGGGTCCCGGTTGGGGTCTTCATATTCGGCGATCAGGCTCTTGCCGCCGCCGGAGTAACCGGTGAGGGAGTAGGCCGTCAGGGGGAAATCCGCCGGGATCACGCCCTTTGCCACCAGCGGATACACCGATGCGATAAAACCGCTGGCGTGACAGCCGGGGTTTGCCACCCGGCTGGAATTGCGAATGGCTTCTCGATGAGCCGGGGACAATTCCGCAAAGCCGTAAGCCCAAGCATCATTGGTGCGGTGGGCGGTGGAAGTGTCGATGATCTTCACATTGGAGCCCTCTGCCAGTGCCACCGCTTCCATTGCGGCTGCGTCGGGCAGGCACAGGAAAGCAATATCCGCACTGAACAGGGCATCTTTGCGGGCGTTGGGGTCCTTGCGCAGTTCGTCCGGGAGCCGGATCAGTTCCAGATCCTCTCTGCCGGACAGACGCTCCCAAATCCGCAGGCCGGTGGTGCCGGCGCTGCCGTCAATAAAAACCTTAGTCATGGTTCAACATCTCTCTTACGTAGTTGATCTGCTTCTCCACAGAAGCAACGCTGGTGCCACCCTCGGAAATGCGCTTTTCGACACAGACCATCAGGTCAATGGCGGTGTACAGCTCCTCGTCGAACAGGTCGCTGTATTGCAGGTAGGTTTCCATGGGCAGCTCCTCCAGAACGGTGTTGTTCTGGATGCACAGGGCCACAAGCTGGCCGGAGATCTTATAGGCGCTGCGGAAGGGCAGACCCTTTTTCACCAGATAATCCGCCAAGTCTGTTGCGTTGATGAAGCCCTTCTGGGCTGCCAGTTTCATGTTGGCGGTGTTGGCCTTCAGAGTTTCGATCATGGGAGCAAAGACCTGCAGGCACATCTTTACGGTGTCCACCGCATCGAATACGCTCTCCTTATCCTCCTGCATATCCTTGTTGTAAGCAAGGGGCAGGCCCTTCAGGGTGGTCAGCAGAGCCATCAGGTCGCCGTAGACACGACCGGTCTTGCCACGAACCAGCTCTGCCATGTCGGGGTTCTTCTTCTGGGGCATGATGGACGAGCCGGTGGTAAAGGCATCGCTCAGCTCCACGAACTTGAACTCCCAGCTGCTCCACAGGATGATCTCCTCGGAGAACCGGGACAGGTGCATCATCAGAATGGAAATGGCGCTCATCAGCTCGGCGCAGAAGTCCCGGTCGGACACGCCGTCCAGAGAATTCATGCAAATGCCGTCGAAGCCCAGCTTCTCAGCCTCAAAATAGCGGTCGGTATCATAAGTGGTGCCAGCCAGAGCACAGCAACCGATGGGGGACTGATTCATCCGCTTGCGGCAGTCTGCCAGACGGTCAAGGTCACGCAGCAGCATCATGGCGTAAGCCATCAGGTGATGTCCGAAGGTAATGGGCTGGGCCCGCTGCAGGTGGGTGTAACCGGGCATGATGGCATCCTTGTAGGCTTCAGCCTTGTCGGTGACAGCCACGATGAGCTGCTTGACCAGAGCGGTGATCTCGTCGATCTCGCTACGCAGGTACATCCGAATATCCAGTGCCACCTGATCGTTACGGGAGCGGGCGGTGTGCAGTTTTTTGCCCACATCACCTAAGCGCTCGGTCAGCACCTGCTCAACAAACATATGGATATCTTCGCACTCCATGTCAATTGCCAGTGCGCCGGTGTTGATGTCATTCAGAATACCTTCCAGACCGGTAATCAGGGTGTCCGCATCGGTCTGAGAGATAATTCCTTTGTAGGACAGCATGGCGGCATGGGCCATGGAGCCTGTAATATCCTCTTTAAACATCCGGCTGTCGAACCGGATGGAGGAGTTAAAATCGTCTGCGATCTTTTCAGTCGTGCCGTCAGTCCGTCCGGCCCACATTTTTGCCATGTTTTTTTCTCCTATCTAAAAAAGACAATATGTCATTGCGAATTTAGACAATGTGTCATTGCGAGCCAGTGCTCACACTGGCGTGGCAATCTCCCGGTCTGAAAGGTTATCCTATCATCTGGGGGATCGCCACACCAGTCTGCGGACTGGTTCGCGATGACAGCAATTATCTGGCTCGCAATGACAGCAATTAACTTACAGCTTGCCCTGCTCTCTCAGAGCCTGAACCTGAGTGGGCAGGCCCCACAGGTTGATGAAGCCCTCAGCCTGCTTCTGGTCGTAGTCACTCTCGTCGAAGGTGACCAGATTCTCAGAGTACAGGGAGTAGGGAGAAGTGGTGCCGGCGGGGATGATGTTGCCTTTGTACAGCTTCAGCTTGACAGTGCCGGTGACGTACTTGTTAGATTCGTTGGCGAAAGCGGTCAGAGCCTCCTGCAGGGGGGAGTACCACTTGCCGTTGTAGATCAGGTCGGCGTAGTCAACAGCCAGCTTCTGCTTGACGTGCAGGGTGTCACGGTCGATGGTCAGCATCTCCAGCTGGTTGTGAGCAAAGTACAGGATGGTGCCGCCGGGAGTCTCGTAAACACCACGGTCCTTCATGCCGATGAGCCGGTTCTCGACGATGTCGATGATGCCGATGCCGTTGGCACCGCCAACTTTGTTCAGCTCAGCGATGATCTGGGAAGCCTTCATCTTCTGACCGTTGAAGGCCACGGGAGCACCGGCCTCAAAGTCAATGGAAATGTAAGTAGGAACGTCGGGAGCCTGAATGGGGGAAACACCCATCTCCAGGAAGCCCAGCTTCTCGTACTGAGGCTCGTTGGCGGGATCTTCCAGATCCAGACCCTCGTGGCTCAGGTGCCACAGGTTCTTGTCCTTGGAGTAGTTGGTTTCACGGCTGATCTTCAGGGGAACATTGTGAGCCTCGGCGTAGTCGATCTCCTCGTCACGGGACTTGATATCCCACTCACGCCAGGGGGCGATGATCTTCATATCGGGAGCAAAACGCTTGATGGCCAGCTCAAAACGGACCTGGTCGTTGCCCTTGCCGGTAGCACCGTGGCAGATAGCGTCGGCACCCTCAGCGATGGCGATCTCAGCCAGACGCTTGCCGATGACGGGACGGGCGAAAGCAGTGCCCAGCAGGTAGGTTTCGTACTTGGCATCCATCTTCATGGCGGGGATGATGATTTCGTCCACCATCTCGTCCACCAAATCGGCAACGATCAGCTTGCTAGCGCCGGTGGCGATGGCCTTGGCCTCCAGACCCTCCAGTTCGTCAGCCTGACCGACGTTGCCGGCCACGGCGATGATCTCGGGGTTACCGTAGTTCTCCTTCAGCCAGGGGATGATGATGGAAGTATCCAGACCGCCGGAGTAGGCGAGAACGACCTTCTTGATGTTATCTTTATTCATGATTATTCGACCTCCATGGGTTTATTCTTTGGTATGCAATGGATTATACATCAAATTCTGGGGTTTGTCAACGCCGGATGCATATTTATTCAGCTTTTGTGACTTTTTTATAAGCCGATACCGTTTTTTCTACTTTAATTATACATTATGCCCCGATGGGAAAAACGCACAAGAAAGAGGTGTTTCTGTGGTGGATATTTGGCTTTCACGAGAGTACATTTTTATATAAAAGGTATTGACCGATGTGGCATCGGGTGGTAGAATATAAGAACTTTATGAGCGAGGTGTTCAAAATGGACAAGAAAAATATCGATTGGTCTAACCTGGGGTTTGGATATATTCAGACCGATATGCGTTATGTATCCAATTTTAAAGACGGTGCGTGGGACGAGGGCGGCCTGACCGATAAGGCCACCATTGAAATGAGCGAGTGTGCCTGCGTCCTGCAATATGCCCAGACCTGCTTCGAGGGTCTGAAGGCTTATACCACCGAGGATGGCAAGATTGTCTGCTTCCGTCCTGACCTGAATGCGGCCCGTATGGCAGACTCCTGCCGCCGGATGAAGATGCCCGTATTCCCGGAGGAAAAATTCGTGGAGGCGGTCATTGAAACCGTTCGTGCTAACAAGCAGTGGGTTCCTCCCTACGGCTCCGGCGCAACATTGTATCTGCGCCCCTTCATGTTCGGATATGATTCCATTATTGGTGTTAAGCCTGCCAATGTCTATCAGTTCCGCATTTTTGCCACCCCTGTGGGCCCCTACTTCAAGGGCGGTGTGAAGCCCCTGACCCTGCGGATCTCCGATCTGGACCGGGCGGCTCCCAAGGGCACCGGCCATATTAAGGCTGGCCTGAACTACGCCATGAGCCTTTATAATATTGTGGATGCCCACGAGCAGGGCTATGACGAGAATGTCTATGTGGACTCCGCCACTCGTACACATATTGAGGAAACCGGCGGTGCCAATATCATCTTTGTGACCAAGGACGGCAAGCTGGTCACCCCCAAGTCCGACACCATTCTGCCCTCCATCACCCGCCGCAGCTTGCTGCAGGTGGCAAAGGATTATCTGGGCATGGAAGTTGAGGAGCGTGAGGTTGCCCTCAGTGAGCTGGAAGACTTCGCCGAGTGCGGTCTGTGCGGCACGGCAGCGGTCATTTCTCCTGTGGGCAAGATCGATGATCACGGTAAGATTATCGAGTTCGCCGGCATGGGCCCGGTGATCCAGAAGCTGTACGATACCCTCACCGGAATCCAGATGGGCCGCATCGAAGCTCCCGCTGGTTGGATTCAGGTCATTGGGTGATTGTATACAAGAATTTTTGTACTTCTGTGCTTGACAGACAGACAAAGTAGTGCTATAATCCATGCAGCAAAATAGTGAAACGCTTGGATGAGGAGAAAGCGGTTTTATTCCGATCTCAGAGAGCCGTCGGTTGGTGCAAGACGGCAGAGGATAAACCGTATACTGGCCTCGGAGCGGCTGGCCCCAACGGCAACGCCAAGTAGGGCAGACGGAGCCTGACCGTTACACCGGGGCAATGAGTGGCCGCCTACTGCGGCAAAAAGAGTGGTACCGCAAGGTCATCATGGCCCTGTCTCTTTATCCATAAGAGACAGGGCCTGTTTTATTGAAAGGGAAGATACATACTATGGTTACGATCGACAAGATCTTTCACGCCCAAATGGTGCTGAAAAATATCATCCGTCCCACCCCTCTGGCAAAGGCCTATGGCATTGCGCCGGAGTGCAGCCTTTATTTCAAGCCGGAAAACCTGCAAAATACCGGTTCTTTCAAGCTCCGTGGCTCGGGCTACAAGATTGCCCAGCTTTCCGATGAGGAAAAAGCCAAAGGTGTTATTGCCTGCTCCGCCGGAAACCACGCCCAGGGCGTAGCGCTGGCAGCCTCCAAGTGTGGCATTTCTTCTTTGATCTGCCTGCCGGATACGGCTCCTATTTCCAAGGTGGAGGCCACCAAGGGCTATGGTGCGGATGTGTGTCTGGTTGAGGGCTGCTATGACGATGCCTACCAGAAGGCCTTGCAGCTGCGGGATGAAAAGGGCTATACCTTCGTCCACCCCTTTGACGATGAAAATGTCATCGCCGGACAGGGTACCATCGGTTTGGAGATCCTCTCTGACCGGGACGATATCGATGCGGTGATCGTGCCCATCGGCGGCGGCGGACTGATCTCCGGCGTAGCCTGTGCCATCAAGAATATCAACCCCCGGATCAAGGTCTACGGCGTTCAGGCAGCCGGCGCCCCCAGTATGTTCAACTCCGTGCGCCATGGTAAGATCGAGCGGCTGAACAGCGTTTCCACGATTGCAGATGGCATTGCTGTCAAGCAGCCCGGCGACTTGACCTACGAAATGGTCAACCAGTATGTGGACGATATTGCTCTGGTTACTGAGGACGAGATCGCCACCGCCATCCTGACCCTGATCGAGAAGCAGAAGATGATCGCCGAGGGTGCAGGTGCTGTTTCTGTGGCGGCGGCTATGTTCAACAAGTTCCCCATCGAGGGTAAGAAGGTTGTCAGCCTGATCTCCGGCGGTAACATTGATGTGACCAGCCTGTCCCGTGTGATCGAAAGAGGTCTGATGAACTCCGGCCGAATCAGCACCCTGCTCATTGAGCTGGCGGATAAGCCCGGCCAGCTGAAGGATGTGTCCCGGATCATCGCAGACTGCGGCGGCAACGTCACCGGCGTGCATTATGAGAAGGGCGCTACCAAGAGCGTTAACGGTTGCTTCCTGCGTATCGATATGGAAACTCGGAATTATGACCATGTGCAGCTGATCCGCAAGGCCCTGAAAAACGAGGGCTTCAAAATCGTTGATTAAAAGAGGTTTTCTTTATGAGTAAAGTTGTTTATACCCCCAACGCCCCCGAAGCCATCGGCCCCTATTCTCAGGCCATCGTGGCGGGCGGTCTGGTGTTCACCTCCGGTCAGATTCCCATCAACCCCGCCACCGGCAACATTGAGGCTGTCACCATCGAGGAGCAGACCGAGCAGGTCTGCAAGAACATTTCCGCCGTGCTGACTGCCGCCGGAACTTCTGTTGAAAAAGTTGTGAAAACCGTGTGTTTCCTCAGTGATATGAATGATTTCGCCGCCTTTAATGCGGTGTATGCCAAATACTTCACGGGCAAGCCTGCCCGTTCCTGCGTGGCTGTCAAGACCCTGCCCAAGAACGTTCTGGTCGAGGTCGATACCATCGCAGAAATCTAAAATCTTTGTAAAGGAGCAGTGTAAGATGGACACCAGTAAATATAACATTGGATACTATCGCGCCCCTGGCGCCCATTATAAGTGGACACAGAAGGATCATGTGGAGAAAGCCCCCCAGTGGTGCAGTGTGGACCTGCGGGACGGCAACCAGAGCCTGGTCATTCCCATGAGTCTGGAGGAGAAGCTGGAGTTTTATAAGCTGCTTCTAGAGGTCGGCTTCAAGGAAATCGAGGTGGGCTTCCCCGCTGCCTCCGAAACGGAGTACGAGTTCCTGCGTACCCTGATCGAAAATGACATGATCCCTCAGGATGTGACCGTGCAGGTGCTGACCCAGTGCCGGGAGCATATCATCCGCAAGACCTTCGATGCCTGCAAGGGCGCACCCAACGCCATTATCCATTTCTATAATTCCACCTCTGTTGCCCAGCGGGAGCAGGTGTTCCGCAAGTCCAAGGAGGAGATCAAGCAGATCGCCATTGAGGGCGCTAAGCTGGTAAAGAAGCTGGCGGCGGAGTATGAGGGCAACTTCCGCTTTGAGTATTCCCCCGAGAGCTTCACTGGCACTGAGCCGGAGTATGCTTTGGAGGTATGTAACGCAGTGCTGGATGTGCTGGAGCCCTCCGAAACCAATAACGTCATTATCAACCTGCCTGTTACTGTGGAGATGAGTATGCCCCACGTTTACGCCAGTCAGGTGGAATATATGCACGAAAACCTGAAATATCGGGAGCACGTGACCATTTCCCTGCATCCCCACAATGACCGGGGCACTGGTGTGGCGGATACGGAGCTGGCTTTGCTTGCCGGCGCCGACCGTGTGGAAGGCACTTTGTTCGGCAACGGCGAGCGTACCGGCAATGTGGACATCATCACCGTGGCTATGAATATGTATTCCCACGGCGTTGACCCCAAGCTGGACTTCACCGATATGCCCAAGATCGTGGAAACCTACGAAAAATGCACCCGGATGCATGTTTACGAGCGTAGTCCTTACGCCGGTGCGCTGGTGTTCGCCGCATTCTCCGGCTCCCATCAGGATGCCATCGCCAAGGGCATGAAGTGGCGTGAGGAAAGAAATCAGCATCAGTGGAATGTGCCTTACATTCCCATCGACCCCCACGACATCAGCCGTACCTACGATGCGGACGTGATTCGTGTTAACTCCCAGTCCGGCAAGGGCGGCATCGGCTACCTGCTGGAGCAGGCTCACGGCTACAACCTGCCTGCCAAGATGCGGGAGCATTTCAGCTACACCTGCAAGAATGTTTCCGACCACGAGCATCGGGAACTCAAGAGCGAGGATGTGCTGTCTATCTTCCAGAACCATTATCTCAACGTGCAGGCTCCCATCTCCATCGTGGAGCTGCATTTCAAGAAGCAGTCCGGCATCGTGGAGGCCGATGTGACCTTCCTGCATGACGGTGAGAAGACCAACATGAAGGCCACCGGAAACGGCTCCATCAACGCCGTCAGCAGTGCGCTGAAGGCCTTTACCGGCACCAATTGCAAGGTCAAGGAGTACACCCAGCACAGTCTGCAGGGGCAGGACTCCGGCTCCACCGCTGCCGCCTACATCGGCATCGCTCAAGCCGACGGCACTATGTTCTGGGGTGCCGGTACAGATACCGATATTACCCGGGCAGGCATCAATGCGCTGCTCAGTGCTTACAACAATATGATCCGCGAATAAGGAGGAAATTCCCATGGGAATGACCATGACTCAAAAAATTCTCGCCGCCCACGCAGGCCTTGAAAGCGTCAACGCCGGGCAGCTCATCAAAGCAAAGCTGGACATTGTCCTCGGCAACGATATCACCACCCCTGTGGCGGTGAATGAGTTCAAAAAGGCCGGGTTTGACAGTGTTTTCGATAAGGATAAGATCGCAATCGTCCTCGACCACTTTGTTCCCAATAAGGATATCAAGGCCGCCGAGCAGTCCAAGCAGTGCCGGGAATTTGCCTGCAGCCACTGCGTCAGCCACTTCTACGATGTAGGCAAAATGGGCATCGAGCACGCCCTCCTGCCGGAGCAGGGTGTGGTCACCGCCGGTGACTGCATCATCGGTGCTGACAGCCACACCTGCACCTACGGTGCGCTGGGCGCATTCTCCACCGGTGTCGGCTCCACGGATATGGCCGCCGGTATGGCCACCGGCACCGCATGGTTTAAGGTGCCTTCTGCCATCAAGTTCAACCTGACCGGCAAGCTGAGCCCTCAGTGCAGCGGTAAGGATGTGATTTTGACCATCATCGGCATGATCGGCGTGGACGGCGCTCTGTATAAGAGCATGGAGTTCACAGGTGAGGGCGTTGCATCCCTGTCCATGGACGATCGCCTGTGCATCTGCAACATGGCCATCGAAGCCGGTGCCAAGAATGGTATTTTCCCCGTGGACGATGTAACCAAGGCTTACATGGAAGGCCGCTGCGAGCGCACTCCTGTGGTTTATGAAGCTGATGAGGATGCGGTTTACGAGCAGACCATCGAGATCGACCTTGCTAAGATCGTACCCACCGTGGCTTGCCCCCATCTGCCGGAGAATACGAAGCCTGCCGCAGACCTTGCTGACATCAAGATCGATCAGGTGGTCATCGGCTCCTGCACCAACGGCCGCATGGAGGATATGGAAGCAGCTTACAACACCCTCAAGGGCAAGAAGATTGCCGAGGGCGTGCGCTGCATCATCATCCCCGGAACGATGCAGATTTTGAGAGACTGTGTGGAAAAGGGCTACGTCACCGCATTCATCGATGCCGGTGCCATTGTTTCCACTCCCACCTGCGGCCCCTGCCTGGGCGGCTATATGGGCATTCTCGCAGCCGGTGAGCGGTGTATCGCCACCACCAACCGGAATTTCGTTGGTCGTATGGGCCACGTAGACAGCGAGGTTTATCTGGCAAGCCCCGCCACCGCCGCCGCCAGCGCCCTGACCGGCTACATCACCGCACCCTGAAGGAGAAATCACTATGGAAACACAAGGTCTGGTTTTCAAATATCCCGATAACGTGGATACGGATGTCATTATCCCCGCCCGTTATCTGAACACCTCCAATGCGCAGGAGCTGGCAAAGCACTGCATGGAGGATATCGACACCGAATTTGTCAAGCAGGTAAAGCACGGTGACGTGATGGTGGCCGGATGGAACTTCGGCTGTGGCTCCTCCCGGGAGCACGCTCCGCTGGTCATCAAGACCTGCGGCACCGGCTGCGTCATTGCCAAGAGCTTTGCAAGAATTTTTTACAGAAACGCCATTAACATCGGCCTTCCTATTCTGGAATGTGAGGAGGCGGCTGAGCAGATCGCTGCCGGCGATGAGGTCAAGGTGGACTTCGATACCGGTGTGATCACCAATATTACCACCGGAAAGACCTGGCAGGCTGAGCCCTTCCCGGCCTTCATTCAGAACATCATTCAAAAGGGCGGCCTGCTGGCCTCTCTGAAAGAGGGGTGAGCAGTATGTGCAAGAATATCGCGGTCATTCGCGGCGATGGTATCGGCCCTGAGATCGTTAATCAGGCGCTGCTGGTACTGGATAAGGTGGCCCAGATGTACGGCCACGAATTTACTTACACTGATGTGGATATGGGCGGCTGTGCCATCGACAAGTACGCAGATCCGCTGCCCCAGCATGAGCTGGATAAGTGCCTTGCTTCTGACAGCGTTCTGCTCGGTGCTGTTGGCGGCCCCAAGTGGAACGATGTTCCCGGCCCTATGCGGCCCGAAAAGGGTCTGCTGCGCCTGAGAGCGGGCATGGGCGTGTACTCCAACAACCGCCCCGCCAAGATCTGGCCCCAGCTGGCTGATGCCTCCCCGCTGAAAAAGTCCATCGTGGACAAGGGCATCGACTTCATCATCGTCCGGGAGCTGATCGGCGGCATCTACTTCGGCAAGCATGAAACCTTTGAGGAAAACGGCGAAAAAGTATCCGTTGACGAGCTGCGCTACTCTGAAGAAGAAATCCGCAGAATTGGCAGAATCGGCTTTGAAACCGCCCAAAAGCGTGGCAAAAAGCTGTGCAGCGTGGAAAAATCCAATGTCCTCGATTCTTCCCGCCTGTGGAAAAAGGTCATGCATGAGTTGGCTGCTGAATATCCCGACGTAGAGCTTTCTGATATGCTGGTGGACAACTGCGCCATGCAGATTGTCAAGGACCCCAGCCAGTTCGATGTGGTGGTCACGGAGAATATGTTCGGCGATATCCTCTCCGACGAGGCTTCCATGATTACCGGCTCCATCGGCATGATCCCGTCCTCCAGTCTGGGTGCCACTACCTGCGGTCTGTACGAGCCCATCCACGGCTCCGCCCCCGACATTGCGGGTAAGGACATCGCCAACCCCATCGGCACCATTCTGTCTGCCGCCATGATGCTGCGATTCTCCTTCGATATGGCGCAGGAAGCGGACTGCATCGAAAACGCTGTTTCCGCAGTTCTGTCCGCAGGCTACCGCACCGGCGATATCGCCGATGGCGAATGCGCCCAGGTCGGCTGCAAGGAAATGGGACGGCTGATCATTGAGAATTTAACGAAAGGATGAAAATATGAAACTTACTGGCTCTGACATTATCGTGCGTACCCTGATCGAGCAGGGCGTGGACGTGGTTTTCGGCTACCCCGGCGGTCAGGTCATTCATATTTACGATTCCCTTTACAAATATCAGAGCGAGCTGAAGCACGTTCTGACGGCCCACGAGCAGGGTGCCTCCCACGCTGCTGACGGCTACGCCCGTGCTACCGGCAAGGTGGGCGTGTGCATCGCCACCTCTGGCCCCGGTGCTACCAACCTGGTCACCGGTATCGCCACTGCTTATCTGGACTCTACTCCGCTGGTCGCCATCACAGGCAACGTGCCCAACACGATCATCGGTACCGACGGCTTCCAGGAGATCGATATTACCGGTATCACCCTGCCCATCACCAAGCACAACTATTTCGTCAGCTGCATTGAGGATCTGGCGGATACCATTCGAGAAGCCTTCAAGCTGGCGGCCTCCGGCCGTCCCGGCCCGGTGCTGATCGATGTGCCCAAGGATGTGCAGACCGCTACCTATGACTATGAACCCCATGCTCCTGTCCTACCGGAGGAAAAGCAGGCGGCCAAGGATATCCGCATCCAGCAGGCTGCGGAAACCATCAATGCCGCCCAGAAGCCTTTCATCTATTTCGGCGGCGGCCTGATCTCCAGCGGTGCGCAGGAGGAGCTGATGGCACTGGCAGAGAAGATCGATGCCCCTATGGGCTGCTCCATGATGGGTATTTCCGGTGTTCCCACCGACCATCCCCGGTTCCTCGGCATGCAGGGTATGCACGGCCATTATGCCTGCTCCACTGCCATGCATCATGCTGATACCATTATTGCGCTGGGTGCCCGGTTCAATGACCGTGTCACCGGCAACCGCTCCAAGTTTGCCAAGAACGCCAAAATCGTTCACATCGACATTGACGGTGCGGAGCTTTCCAAGACCGTCAACGCCCATCACGGCCTGCGGGGCGACATGAAGCTGACCCTGCAAAAGCTGCTGCCTCTGATCGAGAAGGTGGAGCGCCCCGAGTGGCAGGCGCACATTGATGAGCTGCGGGTTAAGGAAGAAGCCGGACAGGATAAGCGTCCCGGCATGACTCCTACCAATGTCATTAATAAGCTTAACGGCTATCTGAACGCCAATACCCCCGTTGCTACCGACGTGGGCCAGCACCAGTGCTGGGCGGCCCAGTATGTGAACTTCAAGCAGACCCGCCGGTTCATTACCAGTGGTGGCCTGGGCACCATGGGCTTCGGCATGGGTGCGGCTATGGGTGCCCAGATGGGTACCGGTGAGCGCACCGTGCTGATTACCGGTGACGGCAGCTTCGGTATGAACCTGAACGAGATGGCAACGGCTGTTGCCAATCAGATTCCCATGGTCATCCTGCTGCTGAACAACGGCGTGCTGGGCATGGTTCGTCAGTGGCAGACCCTATTCTTCCAGAAGCACTATTCCAACACCATGCTGGATGCTCGTCAGACGGATTTCGTTAAGCTGGCAGAAGCCTTCGGCGCACAGGCCAGCCGTGCTCTGACGCTGGAGGAGCTGGATGAGGCTCTGGAAAAGGCTTTCAATTGCGACGGCCCTTACCTCATCGACTGCGCTATCGACAAGGACGAATTCGTGCTGCCCATGCTGCCTCCCGGCGGTTCTATGGACGACATCATCGTGAAAGTGGGTGACTGAATATGAAGAGATTTACCGTAGCCATCCTCGTAAATAACCAGTTGGGCGTTGTGAACCGGGTCACCAGTATGTTCCGTCGCCGCCAGTTCAACATTCATTCTCTGACTGTTTCCGAAACGGAAACCACGGATTACTCCCGTATCACCATCCAATCCGAAGGCGACGACGTGGTCAAGCAGCAGCTGATCAATCAGCTGTATAAGCTGCCGGATGTCAGCTCCGTCAAGGAACTGGATCAGCGTGAAAGCGTGACCCGGGAGTTGATGCTCATCAAGATGCGTAATACCCCCGAATCCCGGGGCGAAATCAAGAGCGCCATTGAAGCGTTTGAAGGCAAAATTCTGGATTATACCAAGGAAACCTTGACGATTCAGCTGGTGGGCGACCTGCAGAAGATCGATAATTTTGTGAATTTGATGAAAGATTACGAAATACTTGAAATCTGCCGTACAGGTGTGGTATCCTTAGAGCGTGGCGCATCCGTCATCCGCCACATTACACAATTATAATTTTTTTAACATACTGAAAAGAGGTAATTCCAATGAACAGAATTTTCTATCAGCAGGATTGCGACCTGCAGAAGCTGGCCGGTAAGACCGTTGCCATCATCGGCTACGGCTCTCAGGGCCACGCTCACGCTCTGAACCTGAAGGAGAGCGGTGTGAACGTTGTTGTCGGTCTATACGAAGGCTCCAAGAGCTGGGCTAAGGCTGAGGCTCAGGGTATGACCGTTATGACCGCTGCCGACGCTGCTAAGGCTGCTGACCTGATCATGATCCTGATCAACGACGAGAAGCAGGCTAAGCTGTACAAGGAGTCCATCGCTCCCAACCTGACCGCCGGCAAGACTCTGGCCTTTGCTCACGGCTTCAACATCCACTTCGGCTGCATCAAGCCCCCCAAGGATGTCAACGTCATCATGGTCGCCCCCAAGGGCCCCGGCCACACTGTCCGCTCCGAGTATCAGGTCGGCAAGGGCGTGCCCTGCCTGATCGCTGTTGAGCAGGACGCCACCGGCGACGCTCTGGAGATCGGTCTGGCTTACGCTGCCGGTATCGGCGGCGCCCGTGCCGGTGTTCTGGAGACCAACTTCCGTACCGAAACCGAGACCGACCTGTTCGGTGAGCAGGCTGTTCTGTGCGGCGGCGTCTGCGCTCTGATGCAGGCTGGCTTTGAAACTCTGGTCGAGGCTGGTTACGATCCCAGAAACGCTTACTTCGAGTGTGTCCACGAGATGAAGCTGATCGTTGACCTGATCTATCAGTCCGGTTTCGCTGGCATGCGCTACTCCGTGTCCAACACCGCTGAGTACGGCGACTACATCACCGGCCCCAAGATCATCACCGAGGAGACCAAGAAGGCCATGAAGAAGGTCCTGTCCGACATTCAGGACGGCACCTTCGCCAAGGAGTTCCTGCTGGATATGTCCGAGGCCGGTTCTCAGGTCCACTTCAACGCTATGCGTAAGATCGCTGCCGAGCATCCTCTGGAGGTCGTCGGTGCCGATATCCGCAAGCTGTACAGCTGGAACGACGAAGAGAAGCTGATCAACAACTAAAGAAAAAACGCTGTCATTGCGAGCCAGTGCGCACACTGGCGTGGCAATTTCCTCAGGGCTTCACATTTTTCCGGGGGATTGCCACGTCGGGGCGTTGCCCCTCCTCGCAATGACATTCTATTTTTACTAAGAAAGCAGGAATGCTGTTATGATTAAAGATACCATTGTCAACGGCCCTCAGAATGCTGCTCACCGCAGCCTGTACCACGCACTGGGCCTGACTGCTGAGGAGCAGCAGCGTCCCCTGATCGCCGTTGTTAGCTCTTATAATGAAATCGTCCCCGGTCATATCAATATCGATAAGATCGTCAACGCCGTGAAAATGGGCGTTGCCATGGCTGGCGGTACCCCTATCGTGTTCCCCGCCATCGCCGTCTGCGACGGCATCGCCATGGGCCATGAGGGTATGAAGTATTCCCTCGTTACCCGTGATCTGATCGCCGATTCCACCGAATCCATGCTCCGTGCCCACGGCTTTGACGGCGTGGTCATGGTGCCCAACTGCGATAAGAACGTGCCCGGCCTTCTGATGGCCGCTGCCCGTGTGAATATCCCCACCGTGTTTGTGTCCGGCGGCCCCATGCTGGCCGGCCGTGTCCACGGCAAGAAAACCAGCCTGTCCTCCATGTTTGAGGCTGTGGGTGCTTACTCCGCCGGCAAGATCGATGAGGCGGAGCTGACTCTCTGCGAGGAGAATACCTGCCCCACCTGCGGTTCCTGCTCCGGTATGTACACCGCAAACTCCATGAACTGCCTGACCGAGGTTCTGGGCATGGGTCTGAAGGGCAACGGCACCATCCCTGCCGTGTACTCTGCCCGTATTGAGCTGGCAAAGCACGCCGGTATGCAGGTCATGGAGCTGGTGAAGAAGAACATCCGTCCCCGGGATATTATGACCGAGGCCGCCATCCGCAACGCCCTGACCGCCGATATGGCACTGGGCTGCTCCACCAATTCCATGCTCCACCTGCCTGCCATCGCCAATGAGTGCGGCGTGGATCTGAATCTGGATATCGCCAATGAAATCAGCGCAAAAACTCCCAACCTGTGCCATCTGGCTCCTGCAGGTCCCACCTACATGGAGGATCTGAACGAAGCTGGCGGTGTCTACGCCGTGCTGAAGGAGCTGACCAAGCTGGATCTGCTGGATACCTCCGTGATGACCGTTACCGGTAAGACGCTGGGCGAAAACCTGAAGGGCGTCATCAATAAGGACACCTCTGTGATTCGTCCTGTGGAAGATCCTTACTCCGTCACCGGCGGCATTGCTGTTCTCCGTGGCAATCTGGCTCCCGATGGCAGCGTCGTCAAGCGCAGTGCTGTTCTGCCGGAAATGCTGGTGCACGAAGGCCCGGCTCGGGTTTTTGAGTGCGAGGAAGATGCCATGGCAGCCATCATGGCCGGTAAGATTCATGCCGGTGATGTGGTGGTCATCCGCTACGAAGGCCCCAAGGGTGGCCCCGGTATGCGTGAAATGCTGAATCCCACCTCCGCCATTATGGGTCAGGGTCTGGGTAATTCCGTGGCTCTGATCACCGACGGACGGTTCTCCGGTGCTACCCGTGGCGCTTGCATCGGTCACGTTTCCCCTGAAGCCGCTTCCGGCGGTGCCATCGGTGTGGTTCGTGAAGGTGACATCATTTCCATCGACATCCCCAACAACAAGCTGGAGCTGAAGATCAGCGATGAAGAGCTGGCAGAGCGTCTGGCAAGCTTCGTTCCTGCCAAGAAGGAGCTGTCCGGATACCTGAAGCGCTACGCTGCGCTGGTTTCCAGCGGTGCCAAGGGCGCTATTTTGAACGTATGAAAACTTTAAATATTCGCCTTCGCTCCCTTGCGATCTTCCGCAGTCTGCTTGTCGATCCTGTGGTATCAGCTCTGTGCAATTTTCTCGACCAGACGGATACTGTGAAAGCCGTATCCGCCTACGCCGATTTCGTGGCGGCACTGTACCGCACGGAAAAGCGGACGCTGGCAGGCTATATCGAAAGCATCGTCTGGCACGATGAAAATGCCTATATCCGCATGATCGGCAGGGGAGTGACCCCTTGGCCCGAGCTGGCGGCTGATGTGGGGGCGGAGCTGGAGATCTTGCAGGCCGTTGCAGACCTGACCCCGGAAACCCTGCGCTCCGGCCTTGACTGGACGGGTTACCTGCCTGGTTTTGGGGTCAAGCAGATCGATCTGGCGGCAAGCTACCGCCAGCGGTGTGAGAATATCGGTAAATTTGGCTACGGTATTTATGCCAAATACCATATGTTCTACGTCAACCCGGAAAATAAAATCGTTCCGGTGCGCAATCCTGATCGAACCCGGCTGGCATCCCTTGTGGATTACGAGCGGGAGAAGAAGATCATTGTGGACAATACCCTTGCGCTGCTGGAGGGCAAGCCTGCCGCCAATATTCTGCTGACCGGCGATGCAGGTACCGGCAAGTCCTCTACGGTCAAGGCCGTGGTCAATGAGCTTCACGACCGGGGATTGCGGATCTTGGAGGTGCGCAAGGAGCAGCTCCATGAGATTCCTGCGGTGCTGGATGAACTGAACAGTAATCCGCTAAAATTTATCCTGTTTATTGATGACTTGTCCTTCCAGAAAGATGACGATAATTTCAGCGCTCTGAAAGCGATTTTAGAAGGCTCCGTGTCTGCCAAATCCCAGAATGTGGTGATCTATGCCACCTCCAACCGCCGCCATCTGGTGAAGGAAACCTTCTCCGACCGGGACGGCGACGATATCCACCGCAACGACACCATGCAGGAGATCATCTCCCTGTCCGAGCGGTTTGGTATCCAGATCACCTTCCAAAAGCCTAACAAGCAGACGTATCTGGGTATCGTGCGCCACCTTGCTGACGAGCGTGGTGTTTCTTACGATCCGGCACAGCTTGAGATCGAGGCAGAACGCTTCGCACTGGGCCGTGGCGGGCGATCTGCCCGGGCTGCCAAGCAGTTTGTGGACAGTTTGGTTGCCACACAGTCATAAAAATCCTCCCCGCTTCATTGATTGAAGCGGGGAGACGATTAAGGAGGCAATTATGAAAGAAATTTCTGTATCTGAGCTGAATATGAACCCCATGACCATGATCGCCAAGGAGTGGATGCTGGTCACGGCAGGTAATCAGGAGCGTGGCTACAATACCATGACCGCAAGCTGGGGACACCTTGGTTCCATTTGGGGTCATGGCGGTGGACTGCCCACGGCAGTTGTGTATCTGCGACCCCAGCGGTATACCAAGGAGTTTGTGGACCGGGAGGAGCTGTTCACCATCACAGTGTTCCCGGAGGAATACAAAAAAGCGCTGGGCTATCTGGGCTCCCACTCCGGCCGGGATGGGGATAAGGTGGCTGTGGCCGGCCTGACCCCGGTGTTTGAGGGGGATTATACCTACTTCGCAGAGGCGAAGCTGACGCTGGTGTGCCGGAAGCTCTATCGTGGCACCATCCAGCCCGAGGGCTTTATGGATCAGAGCTTCATTGAGGAGTATTACCCCAACCGGGATTTTCACGATTTTTACATCGGAGAAATCATTAAAGCGCTGGTGCCTTAACGCAATAATAAAACCCCGGGAAACCGGGGTTTTTGTCATTTGATGGAAGTTTCGGAAAGCCCATTGCGAACAAAACTGCGGATTTTTACGTCATTACCGTTGCGGGCTTTTTCAATATTGCTCCAGTGCTTGATTACGATGATCGCTGCGCTGACGGCGGCCAGAACGAACACAGCAAAGCTCTGGCTACGGATACCGGCGAGAATTGCAAACAACGGAGCTGCGGACATAGGCATGGCGACGCTGCAATTAAACAGCAGCATCATCACCAGACCAAAAGCAAGCAGTACGCAGAACAGCAGCGGATCGTATGCCAAAACCATGCCGCCGAAGGCCGCAAGACCTTTGCCGCCCCGGAAACCGAGATAAAAGGGGAAAATATGACCCAATACCGCGCCCAGTCCGGCCACAAGCTGCACGGCGTAAAGCTGGGGGAACAGCCACTTTGCCAGCTTGGCGGAGAAGAAGCTTTTAAAAATATCAAACAGCATCACAAGCGCACCCCACTTTTTGCCCATGACCAGCAGCGTGTTACTGGCGCCAAGATTATGGGTGCCTACTTTGCGAAGATCCTGCTTTTTGATCTTGGATAATAGGGCTGCAGGGTTCAGACAGCCAAGCCCATAGCCCAGCAGAAGACTAAGAAAATAGTTCATATTCATTACCACTCTTTTCACCAAAAGATGAAAGTATTATAGTCCTGGGATTATGAAAATTCTGTAAAAAATATGTGAATTTTATCGAAGGTTGACAAAACAGTCAACTCGATGTTATCCTATATCTATCATGAACAGGAGGGATGACCGTGTTTCAGCGATACAGAAAGCTCATAGCGTTTTTGATGGTGGCAGTGCTTTGCCTGCCGGTGGCAGGCTGCGGACAAAAACAGCCTGATGAGCCGCCCATTACCCTTACCCAGTCCAATAAGCCAATTTTGCCAGGCATTACAGGACAGGGGCAAAATGCCACGGAATTGACGGCAGTGTATGTCAGCGTATTTGAAAATCTGGCGATTCTGTCCGGTTATCCAGTGCTGGAGCGTGAAGGGGAGGAGCCGGAGTGCCCACCCCGGGAGATCTCTAAGGGTGGCAGTATCCTCTGCGGTGCTGAACATGAGAAGGAGTATCCCATTACCCATGTGCTTATTGCCGGTCCGCTGGTGCCCCAAGCTATGAACGATTGGTTCCGCAATATGGTGCATCTGGAAAGCATCGAGGGTCTTGAGAAGATCAAAACAAACCACGTGACGGATATGAGCCATCTGTTTGCCGGTTGTGAGCGGCTGAGTGCGGTTGGTCTGGAAGGCTGGGATGTATCCGCTGTGGAGGATTTTACCGGCGCTTTTGACGGCTGTGCAGCAATGCCGATCCTACCGCAGTGGTATCCTGCTGAAGGGACAGAAGGCTAACTGTCAGCAATAAAATTTACTTATTTCCAAGCGCTCCTCCTTGCGAGGGAGCCACAGTCTGTCGAAAAGGCTCATTTATGCTGGGCTTTTTCTAGTTTCTGTGATATAATAGTTCCGGGTGATGTAAGATGCTGGAACGCGGAAAAATGGAACGAGGAATTTTTGAGATCGTGGACACCGAAAGTCTGGTGCCTG